>NZ_JBEZDE010000025.1:0-106444 GCF_040648115.1 Nocardia sp. NPDC049190 | reverse complement strand
ACCCGCCGCGCCCGAGGTGCTGTGGGGGGGGGTCGGGTTCGGGCGGGTGGGGGGGGGGGTCCCCGTGTTGATCCGGTTTTCCCCGGTGGTGGCGGCCCGAGAGCACTCGGGCCGACTTCTGGTGTCTCTGGCCGGTGTCGCCGATCGCACCGCCGCCGACGCGCTGCGCGGCACGCTGTTCGTGATCGACAGCGCGGACCTCCCGCCATCGGACGATCCGGACGAGTTCTACGACCATGAACTGGAGGGGCTGGAGGTCCGGCTCACCGACGGCACGGTGGTCGGATCCGTACGCGAGGTGCTGCACTCCGCGGCGGGCGAACTGCTCTCGGTGCGCGCCGCCGACGACGGCCGGGAGATCTTGATCCCGTTCGTCACCGCCATCGTGCCGACGGTGTCGGTCACCGACCGCCTTGTCGTCATCGACCCGCCCGAGGGTTTGCTCGACCCGGAATGAGTCGGGGTGAGACGGTTCGCTCGGCCGACGGGGTGCGCCGACGCCCGGGTGACAGGAGGCAGGCATGAAACTCGATGTCGTCACGATCTTTCCGGAGTACTTGGAGCCGCTGCGCACCGCGCTGCTGGGCAAGGCGATCGACAAGGGACTGATCTCGCTCACGGTGCACGATCTGCGCCGCTGGACTCACGACGTGCACAAGTCGGTCGACGACTCCCCGTACGGCGGTGGACCCGGCATGGTCATGAAGCCGACTGTGTGGGGTGCGGCTCTCGACGAGGTCTGCCCGGATGACGCACTGCTGGTCGTCCCTACTCCCGCAGGCGTGCCGTTCTCCCAGGCCACCGCGCATCGCTGGGCCGCGCAGCGGCATCTCGTCTTCGCCTGTGGTCGCTACGAGGGCATCGACCAGCGGGTCTTCGACGACGCGGCCCGCCGTGTCCGAGTGGAAGAGGTCAGCATCGGCGACTACGTGCTGATCGGCGGCGAGGCGGCGGTCCTCGTCATGACCGAGGCCGTGGTCCGGCTGCTGCCCGGCGTGCTCGGCAATCAGCAGTCCCACCAAGAGGATTCGTTCTCCGACGGCCTACTCGAAGGGCCCAGCTATACCCGCCCGGTCTCCTGGCGTGGCCTGGATGTTCCGCCGGTCCTGCTCTCCGGCGACCACGCCAAGGTGGCCGCTTGGCGCCGCGAACAGGGCCTCGCCCGCACGCGTGCGCGCCGCCCGGATCTGCTGCGGGACCATGACGCGTAACTCGGGGACCGGGGAACAGGTCGTGGCTCGGCGACCTGGACCGGCACCGGGAATGCGTCGAGCGATCAGACCTCATTCGACCCGGTCGAAGTCCTCCGGCGTGTGTCATGCTGCGTGGTCTGTGGATTCGCGCACATCGCAACGTCAATACCCGTGATGTCGTCAGGGGAGAAGTCCGTGGCGGCGAGCCGTTACGACCGCTTCGTGGCGAGAATGCGCGTCGAGCTTGACCATCGCGTTGCGCAGGTAGCTCTTGACGGTTTCCGTTCCGAGCGAGAGACGTTGTGCTGCTTCCTGATTCGTGCACCCGAGCGCGACGTGGGAGAGCACATCGAGTTCGCGGCGCGACAGGGTCGGGCTGTCGGTGCGCGGTGTGCCGACCAGAGCGTGGGTGAGCCGTTCGGACACCGCGTGCAGGCGGCCGCGTAATCGGTCGTCCTCGGTGGAGCGGGCCATGCCGCGCAACTCGGCGTGGATATCGCGCAGTTCCTCGGCGATCTCGGGTGCCGTATCGGCCGCGGGCACGGTCGCCGCGAGCAGCCGCAGCCGGCGGTCGACCTCGTCGCGGATGGTGATCTCGATGGATAGGCGGCGAGCCGCCTGGACGAGGAGATCCGCGGTGCGATCGCCCAGCGGGCTGCTGCCGCGGGTCGCGGCGTAGAGCACGGCGCGGGATCGCTGGTCTACGACCACCGGGACGGCGAGCACGGAGCGAATACCTTCGCCGGAGACCGGGCCGTCGTAATGGTGGGTGATCGAGGAGGCGTTGGGATAGTCCGCGACCGAGGCGGGATGCCCTGAATCCATCACACGCCCGCCCAGCCCCGAGGCGCGCGACACGGACAGACCGCGTAGGCCGTTGGTTACGGTGCCGACGAATTCCGACAGTAATAGCGCGTCCTCATGTACTTCCCCGCCGAAGACCACCGGCACTGCAGCCTTGCCCGCCACCCAGCGGATCTCGGCGCGCAACGCGTCCCCGTCACGCGGACGCAGCAATGCGGTGTCGGTCACGGGAGACTCACCCCTTTTCGGGGGTAGCGGCAAACGGGATGTGACCTACATCCTATTGCACACCCGGGTTGCGCCGGGTCACGGTATGAGGAGAAGCGAGATGGGCACCGATCCGAATCAGCGGGTGCGCGACCTGCTGGACCGTTACGACCGGAGCGACGCGACCGCGGCGGATCTGCTGTGTGATCGGCATCCGGCCGAGCAGGTCGCCTTCACCGTCGTCGAGGCAGACCTGTCGTCGACCGATCTCACCTACGGCGAGCTGCGCGAACGTTCGGCCCGTTTCGCCGCGGCGCTCGCCGAACTCGGTGTGCGGCCCGGCGACCGGGTCGCCACGCTGATGGCGAAGTCGGCGGACCTGGTGGTCGCGCTGCTCGGCATCTGGCGCCGCGGAGCCGTGCACGTCCCGCTGTTCACCGCGTTCGCCCCGCCCGCGATCGCGTTGCGGCTCGCGGTCGCCCGCGTCTCGATCGTCGTCGCCGATGCCGACCAGGCGCCGAAGCTGGCCGCCGGCCCGGACCTGCCGGCCGAGCCGCCGTGGCGACTGATCGTCACCGGCGCGGACGTTCCCGAGGGCGCGTTGCGCATGGCCGATCTGCTCGACGCCTACTCGGCCACCCACCCGCATGCCGGGCCGGTCACGATCGGTGGCGACGGACTGTTGGTTCAGTTGTTCACCAGCGGGACCACTGGCACGCCCAAGGGTGTCCCGATTCCGCTGCGCGCGCTCGCTTCCTTCCACGCCTATCAGGAATTCGCGCTCGACGTACGGGCGGACGACGTGTTCTGGAATGCCGCCGACCCGGGCTGGGCCTATGGCCTGTACTACGCCATACTCGGTCCGCTGGCCACGGGGATCCGCAGCATCCTGCTGCACGCGGGCTTCTCCGCCCTGCTGACGCGGCAGGTGCTCGAAAAATTCGGCGTCACCAATTTCGCCGCGGCCCCCACGGTGTACCGAGCGCTGCGTGCCGACCGCACCATGCCGCCGATGCGTTTCCAGCTGCGCCGAGCGTCTTCGGCGGGCGAGCCGCTCACGCCCGAGGTCGTCGCCTGGTCGATCGAGTCCCTGGGTGTCGCGGTGCGCGACCACTACGGCCAGACCGAGCACGGCATGGTCATCTGCAACGCCTGGCACGACGACCTCGATACCAGCACGCCGATGGGCTCGATGGGCCACTCGCTGCCGGGCTGGTCCTGTGCTGTGCTCGCCGACGACGCCGACACCATCGCTCCCGCAGGTGAACTGGGCCGGATCGCCATCGACACCGAGCACAGCCCGCTGCTGTGGTTCCTCGGCTATCTCGATGCCCCGGAACGTACCGCCCAGCGCTACACCGCCGACGGCCGCTGGTATCTGAGCGGCGACGCGGGATCGCAGGACGCGGACGGCTCCTTCCGCTTCTCCGCTCGCGACGACGACGTGATCATCATGGCGGGCTACCGTATCGGCCCGTTCGAGGTGGAGAGCGTGCTCGTGGTGCACGATCAGGTCGCCGAGGCGGCTGTGGTCGGCATGCCGGACGAGCTGCGCGGCGAGGTGCTGGAGGCGTTCGTGGTGCTGCGCGACGGCGGCGCGGGCGGCGCCGAACTGGAGGCCGAGCTACAGAGTCTGGTGAAGACGAGGTTCGCCGCGCACGCCTACCCGCGCAAGGTCCATTTCGTGCCGAGTCTGCCGAAGACGCCCAGCGGCAAGGTGCAGCGATTCGTGCTCCGGCAGGGGGAGGTTCGGTGATGTCGCTGCCCAGTGATGCTTCCGGCGTCTCGGACACTGCGCTGCTCGCTCAGGTACGTGGCAGGTGCGCCCGCTGCGGGAACGGGCCGAACCGCCACCGCCGCAGTTCGCTGTGCGTCCGAAGGATGGCGCGACGGCCCTGTTCCAGGCCGGTTTCGCCATGGACAGAGGTGCCGTGCTGGCCGGTTCGGCCAGCACGGTCAGCGCGCAACCCACGGTGACCTGCAGCGGCGGCTGGCCCAGCGTCGCGTTCAGGCGCTATGTCTCGAGGATGAGACGGCAGGTCACCCACCGAGCCCGCGCATGGCTCCACGACACTTCCTGGGCTTCCTCGCCCTCGCCCCATGCCTTCCCGAATTAGCTACTGGCGTCGGAGTGGCACTGGCAATGCTCGCGCCGGCAACGGCGGACAAGCAGATGGCCAACGGGACGATAGATGCTCGCATGACTATTCCTTCTGAAATTTGCTTGCCGCCAGGTATTCGAGGGGTTGGCGTGGGTCTTGCGGTGGGGATCATTGCTCCACCAACTCACGGAGTGCTTTTGCAATCCGCTGGATCGTCTCCATAGTGGGATCAGCACTTGCGATAAGTGCTTTTGTTACTTTCGGGTCGACATAGGGCAGAATCTCGTCAGGACCCGTTGAACTGCGGGTGGTTCGGTCGATGCCCATTGCGGCTCAGTCGCTGGTGGGGGCCATGGACATGCCTGCGATGAAGCCGGTATGTCCTTTGTGGTACCAGCCCTGTGGTTTCACCACGAGCAAGTTGCAGGTCGTCAGTATTTCCTGAGGTCGATAGTCGATGTGCGCCAGCGAATATGTGACGATCGCGGCGGGGCCGGTTCTGAGCGCTTCCTGGAGTGTCCATGGATGCTCATCACGCTCATCGACAATGACCGACCGTCCCAGGTCCAAGCCGAAGGCGGGTGCGAGTGCCCCGCACCGAAGCTCTTGGAGGGTTCGATTTTCCTCGTCGGTGAACCGTTGGGCGTTCAGATACAGAATCGCGTACGACATAGCGCGCTCCAGTGGCTAGTCTTGGTGCGCGCCCGGTGCAGGGTCCGGCGGGGTTTCGCTCCGAGATACCGGACCATCACCGTTTGGCTCTCCAGGCCGTGCGGTGGTGTCCTCTCCCTCTGGGACGAGAGGGAGAGGCTGGCCTGTACCGGGCGCGCTTCTTCAGTAGACCTGCTGCACAGCGAGATTCGAAGCGCTATCGTGGATACTCCACGGGGGAATCAGTGCTCTTCCACCACGGAACCTGCCATATTTCACCGATCCACTTAGCGGGGGTAATGATGACCACTGGATCTACGCTACCCAGACGGGCTTTGGGCCGTCAGTTGAAAGGGCTCCGAGAGCGAAACGGCATCACGCAAGCCGATGCCGCACGCATCGTGGAGGTTTCACCCCAGTCGTACGGTCGTCTCGAAGATGGCAGGGTTACCAAGATAACCAACTTGGGAATAAATGCCCTGGCCAACGCCTTTCGCGCTGATGACGAGGAGCGCAGGTTACTTCTCGACCTGGCGCAAGAGATCCGATTGGCGCAACCGTCGGGCGGTGGGTGGTGGCGAGCATATGCCGATGCCATTCCATCCGACTTCAACTACTACCTGGCGCTGGAAGAGTCTGCCGACCGGATCATCTCGTGGCAGACGACACTCGTACCCGGGCTATTGCAGACCCGCGAGTATCGCCGGGCGCTCATGTGGGCCGAGCGACCAGACATGCCGCCGGGAGAAGTTGAGGGCATCCTGGACATGGTCGGCAAACGACAAGATCTACTGACCAGAAACGACTTTCGGTTCGAAGCAATTCTCTCTGAGGCAGTCCTGCGCTACATGGTTGGCGGCCCGGGAGTCGTTGCGGATCAGTTTCGGCACCTTACCGAGTTGTCGACGCTCCAGAACGTTTCGGTACGGATCGTACCGTTCGATGCCCAGACTCCGATCGCACTGATAGCGCGGACCAGCTTTGTCGTGTTCGCCTTCCCGCCCCTGCCGACATCTCGGCTCATCGAACCGCCAGTGGCCTACATGGAGGGTCTAGTGGGCGACCTATACCTAGAACGCGAGACCGAGGTGGCTACATACATCCAGATTGCAGAGAAGATGCAGCGTGTAGCGTTATCCGAATCGGCATCCAGGGATCTGGTGCTGACGACGTTGAAGGAGTGGGATAAATGATCGATCTGTCCGGAGCCCGCTGGTTCAAGAGCAGCCGAAGCGCAGGGGCCAAGGATTGCGTGGAGGTGGCGCATCTGGACGGGGGCATGGTCGGCGTGCGGGATAGCAAAAACCCTTCCGGCCCCGCACTGGTCTTCACTCCAACCGAGTGGGATGCATTCCTGTCGGGTGCACACAGCGGCGAATTCAACCGTTACTGACTGGAGTTCGCACTCGTGAAGCCCCGCTTCGGCGGGGCTTCGCTGTTCCGGTGCCGGTGAGTGCTTGCGCATGGTGTCGGAGCGTCCCAGTCGATGTCATCGCCGAGCCAACTGCTACGACATCAACGCGGTCGCGGAGAACTTCCTCGGCCACCACGGAGAAGAACTGTTCCACCGCCACCGATTCCGCACCGTCGATGCGTTCGCGACCGCGCTCGACGACTACATCACCTGGTGCAACACAACTCGAATCAAAAGCTCGAGGGCCTGACCTCGGTGCAATACCGGCTCAGCGCTTGCCGCCTGAAATCACCGATCACCGGCCCAACTTTCGGAGCAGTGCGGTTCATCGCGGGGAGGACGGTTTTGCGGTTCGGAGCGCCGGGAAACCTGCGGTTGTCGGTGGCGATGATGGCGTCGAGTCGTTCCCGATGTATCGAGACGAGTTCGACGTCGGTGATGCGCTCCAGCGGTTCACCGAACTTGCGGCCCTGCGCCTTCCGGCGCGGCGTGACGCGGTCGCCGGGCCGCGGAATCAGCCATCCGGCTAGCCAGGTCACGGTTTCAGTGCGTTGTCGGACCGGGGGTTCGGTGAGTGCGAAGGACATCGGTCGTGGCATGCGTCCTCCTTCGGCTGCGGAGTCGGGCTCGGCGGTAGGCGCTGGCGCCGATGCCGTTGCGTTGGGTAAAATGCGCCGATCGGTGACGATGTCGCGCACCGGTTCCGGGGAGGTCATGACCTTGATGTTGTCGCGTTCGCCGATCAGCCGGACTTCGATGGTGTCGGTCACCACGGCTCCGATGTGCTCGACCCGTAGCGGCAAGGGCGGATTCGGGACGGCCAAGGACAAACTGGACAGCGTTGGCCGTGATTGCGGTTCGTACTTATTCGGCTGACGTGGTGAGCAGCTCAGGTGTGAGTAGGCCGTTGGAGGTCGATCTCGACGGGCTCCGAGCCCATGGAGCAACTGTCGAGAAGATCGGCGAGCAAGCTCGGCAGATGGTGGAGGGACTGCGACGCAGTCTTGCTCTGGAAGGCCGACCTTGGGGTGACAACGAGTCCGGCAAGGCCTTCGAGAAGTACTACCTGCCCGACGCGGAGAAGGGATTGGCCGGCCTCGGTGCTCTCGCGCAGGCGCTGAGTTCGTTCGGTAGCCAATTGGCCGCCGCCGCACACAGTTTCGAGGCGCAGGACCGTCACGGCGCCGTGCAACTGCACAATACCGGCGGAAGGCCGGCCGAACCTGGAGCAGATGACGCCAGCCCCCCGGGCCACACGCCGCCCGGCGCTGTCGGGGGTGAACCGCGATGGGCGCCATCGTCGTCCACCGGGGACACGGCATGGCATCCGGCACCGCCGACCGGTAGTGACGAGTCGGCCGTGCCCGATGCCGCGGATCGTTCCGCTTCCCCATCACCTGGCGATCCGGGATCCGGTACACCGCGACCGACCGACGATCCGGCCGAGCAACCCGGCGCGATGCCGGGGGCTCTGTATCCCCGACCCGATCGCGATACTCGGCCAGGAGCACCGCCCGCCGTGAACTCCTCGGTCTCCGCCGACCGCAACCACTCCGCGGCGACGACTCCGCGACGTGGCGAGACAGCCGCGGTGCCACAGCCCGTCGACAAGATCGCACCGCAAGGCGTCACCGCACCGAATGCTGGCAAGCCGCCGGGCACGCCATGGTCGAGAGCGGGCGCGCAGCCTCCTCGGCGGACAGCGGACGAAACCCCCCGACCGACGCCCAAACCGACACCGCGCCGACGGAAAGACCCCGATAAGAAGCCACGCCCCGCACCGACCGCGGCCCCCTGGCCGCACACCGATCCCGTTGCGGTCGAGCGCCTGGCCCGGTCGCTGGCGGCACGGCACGATATCGACGTGGTCGGATTCAACGACCCCGACCTCGACCATCTCACGGTCGCGGAGTTCGCCACGGCCCTCGATGACGTGCTCACCAGGTACCGGGTACCGGGCCTCCGCGTGGTCGAGATCTCACCACTCGCAGGCACCGTCGTGGCCACGCGGCGCGATGACGCCATCGAGATCGACGGGCGGAGGGTGTCGCACTGGTCGGTCGTCCTCGACGCCGGGGTCGCGAAAGATCGGCGTCGGCTGGCCGAGGTGTTGGCGGCCATCCGGTCACCGGAACCGGTCGTGGCCTGCTCCACCGAGCGCCCTGTCTACGCGGCGACTGTCCGGCAGCTCGGCCGCGTCCTCGACCTCGGCGCGGGTGGCGTCGCTCGGCGCCGCGCACAGCGAGCACTGATCGCCGAGTACCTCGAACTCGTGGGTACCGGGCACTATGCCGACGACCTCGGCCGGGTGCTGCGCGGCTTCAAGCACTGGCGCAGCGCGCTCAGCGGCCGAAGTTTCGAGCACGGGCGGTTCGAACCCGGCGAAGCGCTGGCGGAGGCGTTCACCGATGTCGTGCTGAACGGTCGCTACGCCACCGCACCCGCGCGGACATTGCATCGGCATCTTGTCGAGAGCACGCAAGAAGACGTAATTCACCGCCGATGGGAATAGTGTCCTCGCGCGAATGCTGACGTAGCCTCGATTCGTTCATCCTGCCGGGATGCATGTGGCTGGCGCGTCATTGGGGAGGCGCCGGCTCTGTGGTATGGCGGTTCGAACTCGAGCGGAAGTGGTGCGTCGATGACAACGGCGACGACGATGTACCCGTTCGATGTGCTGGCCGCAATTCCCGCTCCCGTCCAGTACGCGCTGTGGCAGGACCAGTATCCGTCAGAACAGCAAGTGTACGGCCCGCTCCGGATGGAGGGTTACTGGCGGGCTGCGGGCGACCAGTTTCTCCAGCACAGTCAGGCATTGCAGCCCACGGTTTCCGGTCTGCCCGAGGTGATCAATCGCGAAGAACCGGTCAGGGCCGCAGCAGAGTTCGAAAAGGCCCTCCAGCAGCACGCCGCAGTTTGCTACAACTTCGCTGACCAGTGCAGGGAGCAGCACGAGACGGCTCTGCGGACGGCTGTGGAACTAGCGCTGTTCGGGATCACCGCGGCCTGGCAGTTCTATGTCGCCTGGACGGGATCCTCGGGCCTGGGCGGCATCGCCGTTCTGGCCACATGGAGGCAGAAGTGTGTGGCCTATCTGGCCGCCTGGTCGGAGCGCGTAGCCGTGCGATCGGCGGCGAGAGCGGCCGAGCGGGCGAGCCTGCTGAACAATCTCGTTGTGCGCGTGGCCCCATCGGCCGCGAGCATGATCGAGCGGGCGGCCCTGCCCGCCGCCTACGGGGTGGGTTCCGGTGCGCTGGACGCCGGGATCGATATCACCGCACAAACGATCGCCCTCGACGGTGTGCAGGACTGGGATTCGGTCGGTCTGTCATTCGCCACCGGTGCGGGCGCGACCCTCGCTGGCATAGCCGGCGGACGATTGGCCGAAAAGTATATGCCACACGCGCAGTCCAGCCGCGGGGGCCGAATGGCGGTTGCGGGCATCAGCGGGATGTTCGGCGTCGTGGGTGGTGTGCTCACCGCCCGCCTGTTGACCGGAGAGTTTTATCTGAGCCCGGCGGACCTACTCGGCGGTGCCGCCCTCGGCATGGTAGGTCAGCACGCGCACGCGAGGCCCGAGCCGACCACCCCTGGCGATGCCACCCGCTACCTGCACCAGCCTCCTGCTCGGGAGGTTATGGATGCGGTCGACCAGAAGACCCACGACACAGTGGAGGCAGCCGACGCGAAAGTCTCGGAGGGCGGGATGCGGCCCCCGGAGAAGGGCGCCGTTCCGGCTCGACCCGTGCCGGAGGCGCCGGAAACCACTGCTGCGGGTGGGGAGGGAATGCCTTCGGAGTGGTCGGGGATCGTCGCCGGGACTGGCCGGTTCCGCGAGTTTCAGCCTGACACGGCACAGCCGCACGCGCCCATAGCAGTCACCGGTGGGGTGGGGACGCATCCGGTGTTGCAGCAGGCGCCAGGCATCGTCGAACACGTCAAACCCAAGGCCATACCTCCGGATGCCACACCAGCCCCGATACTTTCCGGTGTGGGTGCAGATCCGGCCCGGGCACCGAGAATGTCTGCCCACGGCGACGGCAGCCCGGGCGAAAACCGGGGAGCCGATCCCATGCCGAGGCCATCGCCGCCACCCGCTCCGGGGTCGGTATACGCGTCCGGCACCGTTCCGGGCCCCCACTCCGGATCCGGCGGTTCGGGACCGGTCATGAGCGGTTCGAGCGCAAAGAGCCCCGGCGGCAACGAGCCACCCTCGTCCCCTCCGCCTGCTGGCGGCCCGCCGCCACCACAACACGATCCAGGCCACTCGACTACGCGCGCCGACCCCTCCCCAACGACATCGCGGGGACAACCCCCCGATCCCCGAACGACCCCGGTATCGAAGGACATAACCGATGCCGCGACATCACCGGCTCGTCCGGACCCCGGTGACGCGGACACCGGGACGAACGTGCGTACACACCACAATGATGCCGACGCTGGCGCGCGTCACGACGCGATGTCAGTGACCCGGGACTTCGGTCCAGGCGATATCGTCCGAGCGCCTGCGGCTGGGCAGGCAGTCGCCGAATTGATGCATCGCTCGGGTTGGCGGGACACCGACCGAGTCCAGTCGGCGGCCCGGATGACCACCCAAGTGGTGACCTTCGGACTTGCCCGTATGCAGACCGGAGTGACACTGGCAGCGACAGTGCTGCCGTGGAACGGGGCCGTTACGCTCCGGTTCACCTTTCCCGACCGTGCTCCACGGTTAGAACACCTCGCCACCCTACGGCCGCTGTTGGACAAGGCGACGGGCTCGAACTGGAGAGTCGAACAGTTCTCCGACGGCAACAAGACAATCACCGCTATCCGAGCCGATCTCGTCGATGAACAGCGAACGGGCGGCCGCGACCCAGCAGCTGAACCACACACGCCAGGTACGCAAGGCCCCGACAAGCCACACATGAATGTGCACACGAGGCTATTCGACGGGGCACAGTTGCGCACCGCGCGCGAACGAATGAACCTGACGCAGCAACAGTTCGCGGAAGCGATACGCCAGGCGGGTCAGAAATTGGGGGAACCGAACAACTGCACCAACGGCGAGGTATCGAAGTGGGAGTCCGGCCGACACCTGCCAGGGCCGCGTTACCAGCGGGCGTTGACGGAAGTGACCGGTGAGCATTTCGGGTCGTCGACAGAGCCGGCCATCATGGGAAGGTTGTCCGATGGAGAGCGATTGCGCGCTGCCCGCAAAGGGTTGAACCTGTCTCAGGATGAGTTCGCCGCCGAGATACGCCGGGCAGGACAAGAATTGGGGCGACCAAACGACTGCAGCCGCCACGCGATACAGAACTGGGAGGATAATCGCACGTCGCCTGGGTGGCGTTACCGGCCAGCGTTGGAGTTGGTGACCGGTGAGCGGTTCGGGCCGTCGACCGAAACAGCGCAGACTACTGGAACACCTTTCGCGGTGCCGGAGGATGTGAACACACAGTTATCTGATGGCGAACGGGTGCGCGCCGCGCGCGAGCGGATGGGCTTGTCGCAGAGCGAGTTCGTGGACGAGATACGCCGAGCGGGAGAGGAATTAGGGGAACCGAACAACTTCACTCGCCGCCAGTTATCGATGTGGGAGTCCGGCCAAAGTACGCCGCGGCCGCACTACCTGCGTGCGTTGGAGGAAGTGACCGGTGAGCATTTCGGGTCCTCGACAGAGGCGGCCTTCACGAAAGGATTGTCCGATGGAGGGCGATTGCGCGCCGCGCGCGAACGAATGAACCTGACACAGCAACAGTTCGCGGAAGAGATACGCCGGGCAGGGAAGGAGCTAGGGCAACCGAACTACTGCGGCTCGCGCGCAGTACAAGATTGGGAGCACAATCGCACGTGGCCTGGACCGCGTTACCAGAGGGCGTTGGAGGCGGTGACCGGTGAGCGCTTCGGGTCCTCGACCGAAATTGCGCAGATGGCTGAAACATCCTTCGGGGCGCGGTCGCGCGCCGCTCGCGAACGCCTGGGCATGTCTCAGGAGGAGTTCGCCGAGGCACTGCAGCAGGCAGGACGAGAGCTGGGTGAACCGAATGAATGTGGCAGGCAACTCGTGGGGGAATGGGAGGCCGGTCGTGTGACGCCTGGGCCGCGTTACCGTCGTGCGTTGGAGGCGGTCACCGGCGAGGACTTCGGGCAGTCGACGGATACCGCACAGACAGCTGGAATATCCTTTGGGTCGCAGGTGCGCGCTGCGCGCATCCGGATGGGCTTGTCGCAGGAAGAGTTCGCTGCCGAGATACGCCAGGCAGGAGAGAAATCCGGACAACCGAACAACTGTAGTGCGGACGCGGTACAGGACTGGGAATCGAACGGCAGAATGCCCAGGCGTCTTTACCGGCGTGCGTTGGAGGCGGTGACCGGTGAGGACTTCCGGTCGTGGACGGAAGAAACGCAGACGGCGACGGAAGAAGCGCTGACGGTTGGAGCATCTTTCGGGACGCGGGTGCGCGCCGCCCGCGAACGACTGGACCTGTCGCAGGAAGAGTTCGCTGCCGAGATACAGCGAGCAGGACAGGAGTCCGGACAGCCGAACAACTGCAGCCCGATGATGGTGTCGAGGTGGGAGAGGGATCAGGTGATGCCGCAAGCTCGTTACCGGCGTGCGTTGGAAGCGGTGACCGGTGAGGACTTCAGGCCGCCGACCGAAGAAGCACCGGCAACTGGAACATCTTTCGGAGCGCGGTTGCACTTCGCGCGTGAGCGGATGGGTTTGTCCATGGAGGAGTTGGCCGTCAAGATACGCGAGAAAGGACTGGAATTGGGAGAACCGAACGGATGCACGAAACAACTCGTATCGAAGTGGGAGAAAGATCGCGTCACGCCGGGCCCGCGATACCAACGAGCCCTGACAGCAATAATGGGTGAGCCATTCTGAATCGCCTGCTCTCCGGTCGGGTGCGGACCTGCCGCATCATCGGTATCTCTGTGCATAGATCTGCGCCCAGAACTCGGCGAAACGGCCCGGTCGAGGTGAGATCCGATGGGACCTCCAGCTCGCTTCGGGCTGACTGACCAGCCGGACGGAAAGAGGCTGAACTCGTTGGACCGCAACGCGAATCCTCATAATTCAGCGATCTGATCCCGGGGTGTACCGGGTGTGTCGACGTCGATTCCGACGACAATCGCGACGACCGCCGAGCATCGAGTACCGGGCCGATCATGGCCCTGGTCGACAACCGAGACGACGGCGATGCCACCTGCCGATAGCTGTTGTTGACCGCCCTGACCCGCTGCTGGTGCCCGCGCTTGTTCACCGAGGCTGCGATTCTCCTGGAACTACGTGGACAAGACCGCTTCGGCCAGCGATGACGCCCGCTGGATGCACACCGGCGACATCGGCGCGATGGGCGAGGAGGGTTACCTGGCGATTACCGGCGGGATCAAGGACGTAGTCATCCGCGGCGGCGAGACCATCTGCCCGTGCGCGATCGAGGAGTTCCGCTACGTCCACCCCGACATCCTGGACGACCAGGTGATCGGTGTGCCTGACTTGAACTACAGTGCGGAGCTGATGGCCTGTCCAGGTGCGCGGGCGCGACCCGCCGGTGGACGCGGCTGAAGTGGGCGCGTTCCACCGGCGAGTTGGCGCACGTCGAGATCCCGCGCTACGTCCACGTGCTCGTGGAATTCCCGATGACCGTCACCGCACGGACGGGATGCGGGAAATATCCAGTGCAACTGCTCGGACCGGGCGACAGCTGATGTGGGCCGGTTCGCCCGGGCACGAGTCATGTGTCGGGCGGCGACGGTAGTGTCTCGGGACGTGACGACAGCGCCCGAGACCGCCAGTGCAGAGTCCGACCCGACCCAGCTCCCTCCCGCGACCCCTCGCTTCGACAGCGCGAGCAGCGTCGGTGTGAACCGTCGCATCGCCGAGGAACTCGCGGTGCGCGAGACCCAGGTGCGCGCCGCTGTCGAGCTGCTCGATGCGGGCTCGACCGTGCCGTTCATCGCGCGGTACCGCAAGGAGGTCACCGACGGTCTCGACGACGCGCAGCTGCGCCTGCTCGATGAGCGCCTGCACTACCTGCGTGAACTCGACGAGCGCAGGGCCACGATCCTCGAGTCGATTCGCGGCCAGGGCAAACTGGACGACGCGCTGCACCAGCAGATCATGCTCGCCGAGACCAAGGCCCGGCTCGAGGACATCTACTTGCCGTACAAGCCGAAGCGGCGTACCAAAGCGCAGATCGCGCGCGAGGCGGGTCACGAGCCCGTCGCCGATGCTCTGATCGGTGACCCGACCACCGATCCGGCGCGGTACACCGCCGAACAGCTCGACGGCGCGCGCGCGATCCTGGTCGAGCGAATCGCCGAGGACGCCGACCTGGTCGGCGAACTGCGCGAGTTGATGTGGAACCGCGGTCAGGTCAGCTCGACGGTGCGGGCGGGCAAGGAGGAGGCCGGCGCGAAGTTCGCGGATTACTTCGAGTTCGGCGAGCCGTTCACCAAGCTGCCATCGCACCGCATCCTCGCCCTGCTGCGCGGTGAGAAGGAGGAGGTGCTCTCCCTGCAGCTCGCGCCGGACGTCGAGGAGCCGGAGCCGGGTGAGCGCACGATCTACGAGGGTCGTATCGCGGTTCGGTTCGACATCGCCGACCGGGGCCGTCCCGCCGACTCTTGGCTGCTGGACACGATCCGCTGGGCGTGGCGCACGAAACTTCAAGTGAGCCTGGGCATCGACACCCGGATGCGGCTGCGCCAGGCGGCGGAGAAGGACGCGGTCGACGTGTTCGCCGCGAATCTGCGCGATCTGCTGCTCGCGGCGCCCGCGGGTACTCGCACGACCATGGGCCTGGATCCCGGCTACCGCACCGGAGTGAAGGTCGCGGTGGTGGATGCCACCGGGAAGGCGGTCGCCACCGAGGTGATCTATCCGCACAAGCCGCAGGGGCAGACCGAGAAGTCGCTCGCGGTGCTCGGCGCGCTGGTCGCCCGGTTCGGCGTCGAACTCATCGCCATCGGCAACGGTACCGCCTCGCGGGAGACGGATGCCCTTGCCGCCGAGCTGATCTCCCGCATTCCGGAGCGCAAGCCCACCAAGATCGTAGTATCCGAAGCGGGCGCCTCGGTGTACTCCGCCTCCGCTTACGCCTCACAGGAATTGCCCGACATGGATGTGTCGCTCCGTGGCGCGGTGTCCATCGCACGGCGGCTGCAGGATCCGCTGGCAGAACTGGTGAAGATCGACCCGAAGTCGATCGGCGTCGGCCAGTACCAGCACGACGTGTCCGAGACCCTGCTGGCCCGCTCGTTGGGCGCCGTGGTCGAGGACGCGGTGAACGCGGTCGGTGTCGACGTGAACACCGCGTCGGTGCCGCTACTGTCGCGAGTATCCGGCATCGCCGGATCGGTGGCGGAAAGCATTGTGGCGCATCGGGATCAGCACGGTCCGTTCCGCAGCAGGACAGCTCTGCTCGATGTGCCCCGGCTCGGTCCGAAGGCGTTCGAACAGTGCGCGGGCTTCCTGCGTATCCGCGGCGGCGACGACCCGCTGGACACGTCCGCGGTGCACCCCGAGGCGTACCCGGTGGTCCGGCGCATCCTCGAGTCGACCGGCCGCGGCGTCGCGGAACTCATCGGCAACACCACCGCGCTGCGCTCGCTGCGCGCCGACGAATTCACCGACGACCGCTTCGGTGTGCCCACCGTCACCGACATCATCGCCGAACTGGAGAAGCCGGGCCGCGACCCGCGCCCGGAATTCAAAACCGCCGAGTTCGCCGCGGGTGTGGAGAAGGTCGCCGACCTCGAGCCGGGCATGGTGCTCGAGGGGGTCGTCACGAACGTGGCCGCGTTCGGCGCGTTCGTCGACATCGGTGTCCACCAGGATGGCCTCGTACACGTTTCGGCCATGTCGCACAACTTCGTCAAGGACCCGCGCGAGGTGGTCAAGTCCGGCGATGTGGTCAAGGTGAAGGTGCTCGAGGTCGATGTCGCGCGGCAGCGAATCGGTCTGTCGCTGCGCCTGGACGACGAACCCGGCGCACCGGCGAAGGGCGGCGACAACCGTCAACGTGGTCAAGGTGGCCGATCCGGCGGCGGCGAACCGAGGCAGCGGCACAATGGTGAGAACAAGCAGCAGGGCCAAGGTCGCACCCAGGGACAACGGCGTGACGGCAATCAGCGTCGCAGCGCGCCCGCGCCCAGTGGTGCGATGGCGGACGCGTTGCGCAGGGCAGGATTCGGTCAATAGTCCGGTGAACGGGAGGGAGTAGGACGGTGCGACGGTGGCTCCAGGAGGACGTGATCGCACAGGGACGATTGCCCCTGCTGTGCTTCCTCCTCGGGTTCATCGTCGGCTTCCTGTTCATCCGCCTCAGCGTGCGGCTGATCCGCGCGCGGGTGCGTTGGTGGCCGGGCAACCTGCGGGCGGGTGACACCCATATCCACCACATGGTGTTCGGGGTGGTCCTGGTGCTGGCGTCCGGTGTCGGTATGGTCACGGTGCTCGAGAGCGCGAGCGCGGCGACGGCCGGCGCGCTGGCCGCCGCATTCGGTGTCGGCGCCGCACTGGTTCTCGACGAGTTCGCGCTGATCTTCTACTTGCGCGACGTGTACTGGGAGAAGCAGGGGCGCACCTCGGTGGACGCGGTATTCGTCGCGCTCGCGGTGACCGGGTTGCTGCTGCTGGGTTTCCACCCGTTGTGGTTGCTGGATATCAACGACTTCCGGCGCGATACCAGCACCGAGGTCAGGTTGTTCGTCGTCGTGTTCGCGGTGGTCAACCTCGCGTTGGCGGCCATCGTCATCGCCAAGGGCAAGATCTGGACCGGTCTGTTCGGCATGTTTTTCCTGCCGCTGCTGTTCGTCGGCGCGCTGCGGCTGAGCCGGCCCGGCGCGCCGTGGGCGCGCTGGCGCTACGCCGACCGCAGACGCCTGAGGTACCGGTCCATCGTGCGCGAACGTCGCTATCGCCGCCCGGTGATCCGCGCCAAGATCTTCGTGCAGGATCTGGTCGCGGGAAAACCGGACGTCGAACACGTGCGTACGGCCGCGGAAGCGGAACTCACCCGCAGCGTGGTGCCCGCGCCACCGCCCCCACATCGCCCTCATCTGTTCTGGCACACCGACCACAGCACGTCGGATCTGTCGTCCGAGTCTTCTGAGCAGAACTCGGTTTCCGGTGAACCGCATCGCGAACCGGCTGAGCAGCATCGCGAACCGGCTCCGTAGGGGGAACGACCGGGGTGTCTTCACGCGTGGGCCCGTAGACCGATCGACACCGCGCCCCCAGATCGCTGCCCGCACCGACCGCGGTTGCCAGGTGAACGTGATCGCCCGGTGAATATGCCGCCGGGATCTGGCGCATCGGGCTCGGAAGATACGGCAGGCTGTTTGTCCACGGTGAGTTCGATATGATCACCGCGCCGATCGCGGCTGTTGGCGATCTGTGTCGGGCCGATTTTTTTCGCCGCCGACGGATCTGGCACAATGCTCAGGTTGCCCTGGGCGATCATCGACCCGGCGCACCCCCTTAATCGGAGCATGAACCGGTCGAGCACTCCCAGTGCCGCCAGGGTCCTCTGTTCGCGCGAACCAGAAGGATGGAAATGAACACCCTTGACTTCGTCGACGAGAAGTCGCTGCGCAGCGACGTCCCCGACTTTCGGCCGGGCGACACGCTCAATGTGCACGTGAAAGTCATCGAGGGCTCGAAGGAGCGCATCCAGGTCTTCAAGGGCGTCGTGATCCGCCGCCAGGGCGGTGGCATCCGCGAGACCTTCACGGTCCGCAAGGTGTCGTTCGGTGTCGGCGTGGAGCGTACCTTCCCGGTGCACAGCCCGAACATCGACCACATCGATGTCGTGACCCGCGGTGACGTTCGCCGTGCCAAGCTGTACTACCTGCGTGAACTGCGCGGCAAGGCCGCCAAGATCAAGGAAAAGCGCTGAGCTAGCTTTTCCGGCACAACAGATCTCGTTGGCCCGGCATCGGACGTCAGTCCGGATGCCGGGCTAATCTGTTCCGCGTGGCAGACGAAAGTGGGTCGGTATCGGTGTCCGAATCGGGCGACGAGGGGTCTAGGGTTGGCCGCGGGAAACGGCGGGCGAAGAAGAAACAACGTCCGTTCTGGCAGGAGTTGCCGATCCTCATCGTGATCGCCGCGGTGATCGCCGCGCTGATGGTCACGTTTGTCGGCAGACCGTACGTGATTCCGTCGGAGTCGATGGAAACCACGCTGCACGGGTGCGCGGGATGCACCGGTGACCGCATCTACGTGGAGAAGCTGAGCTACTACTGGGGTGAGCCCGAGCCGGGCGACGTGGTCGTGTTCGTCGGCCCGCCGTCGTGGAACACCCTCTACAAGTCGAACCGCTCGAAGAACCCGGCCATCCGCGGCGTGCAGAATTTCTTCTCGTTCTTCGGCCTGGTGCCACCGGATGAGAACGATCTGGTCAAGCGCGTCGTCGCGGTGGGAGGCCAGACCGTCCAGTGCTGTGACGCGCAGGGGCGGGTCCTGGTGGACGGCAAACCGTTGGACGAGCCGTATGCCCGCTATCTGTATCCCTATGTGCCCGGCCAGCCCTACGGTCCCAGCGGCGGACGCGAGTTCAAGCCGGTGAAGGTACCCGAGGGACATTTGTGGGTGATGGGCGACAACCGCAACCAGTCTGCCGACTCCCGCGCCCACGTCACCGATGAGTTGCAGGGCACCGTCCCGGTGGACAACGTCCGCGGCAAGGCGGTATTCAAGATTTGGCCGCCCGCCCGGATCGGACCGGTGCGCACGCAGAATCCCCAGACGAATTGAACGGGCGGCACGCAGCATAATTGGATCGTGGGGCAGGTTCGAGTGCCGATAGCCAACGGGTGGCCGCCGCGCGTCGTCATGCGCAGGTCCGGTGGTCTGCGCACGCTCGAGGCGGCATTGATCCGCAGCGGTCTCGGGCCGGTCGCCGGGGTCGACGAAGCGGGCCGTGGTCCGTGCGCGGGGCCGCTGGTGGTGGCCGCCTGCCTGCTCGCCCCGAAGGCATCCGACAAGCTGGCGGGTCTCGACGACTCCAAGAAGCTCACCGAGGCCGCTCGCGAGGAGCTGTACCCGGTTATCACGCGGCTGGCGCTGGCCTACCAGGTCGTCGTCATACCGGCCTGGGAGATCGACTCGATCGGCATCCACGTCGCCAACATCGAGGGCATGCGCCGTGCCGTCGCGGGGCTCGGTAGACAGCCGGGGTACGTGCTCACCGACGGGTTCCGGGTGCCCGGCATCCCGGTGCCCTCGCTGCCGGTGATCGGCGGCGACGCGACCGCGTCCTGTATCGCGGCGGCCAGCATCCTGGCGAAGGTCACCAGGGACCGGATGATGGTCGAGCTGGACGAGCGGGTGCCCGGCTACGGTTTCGCGGTGCACAAGGGCTACAACACGCCCGAACACACGGCCGCGCTCCGGCGCCTCGGTCCGTGCAGCGAGCATCGCCGGTCGTGGCGCAACGTCCGCGAGGTCGCGGGGTTGCGTCCGGTCGCGGCGGCTGCCGATGATGCCGACGCGGTGCTGGCAGGCGGCCTCGATGAAGCGTTGTTCGAGGACTCCCGGAGCGGGGGTACGGATAGTCGAGTGGCTACCGATGCCGCTCATGCGCGATGATGTCAGCACACGCAGTGCGGCGAGAAGGAGGACGTCCCACCCGATGAGTGCCGAGGACCTCGAGAAGTACGAAACCGAGATGGAACTGTCGCTGTATCGCGAGTACAAGGACATCGTCGGTCAGTTTTCGTACGTGGTGGAGACCGAGCGCCGTTTCTACCTGGCCAACTCCGTAGAGCTACGGCCGCAGAACGCGGACGGCGAGGTGTACTTCGAGGTGCGGATGAGCGATGCGTGGGTGTGGGACATGTATCGACCGGCTCGCTTCGTGAAGCATGTCCGAGTCATCACCTTCAAGGACGTCAACATCGAGGAATTGGAGAAGCCGGACCTGCGGCTGCCGGAGTGAGCGGTAATTCTGCACAGGCTGCCGGTTATCAACAGGTTTTGTGTTCTCCCAGGTGGGCTTCGTTGACCTGATGGTGTCCCGGCGCAGTCTGGCCGGGTGACGGATAAACAGGCGCTCGGCGCGCACGGGGAAGAGTTGGCGGCGCAGTTTCTGTGCGCTGCGGGGATGGAGATCGTCGCCAGGAATTGGCGGTGCCGCTACGGCGAGCTCGATCTGATCGCCCGCGATCGGGATGTGACCGCGTTCGTCGAGGTCAAGACCCGTTCGGGGCTCGGCTACGGTATCCCGGCCGAGTCGGTCACCTTCACCAAGCAACAGCGCATCCGACGGCTCGCGCTGCTCTGGCTGGCCGAGCAGGACGGTCCTTGGCGGCGCATCCGATTCGACGTGGTGTCGGTGCTGGTGGCGCGTGGGCAGCGGCCGGTCATCGACCACCTCGAGGCGGTGTTCTGAATGGCGCTCGGTCGGGCGCATTCGGTCGCGGTGACCGGCGTCGACGGCGTGCTGGTCGAGATCGAGGCCGATATCGGGCAGGGGCTGCCCTCCGTGCACCTGGTGGGTTTGCCGGACACCGCCCTCCAGGAATCTCGTGACCGGGTCCGGTCCGCGGTGGCGAACTCGGGGGAGAAATGGCCGGATGGCCGGGTGATCCTCGCGCTGTCTCCCGCGACCTTGCCGAAGCTCGGCAGCGTGTACGACTTGGCCCTGGCGGTCGCCGTGCTCGATGCGTCCGGCGCCGTGCCCTCCGAACGGTCTGCGACGACGGTGCTGTTCGGGGAACTCGCGTTGGATGGGCGGGTGCGGCGGGTGCGTGGAATCCTGCCCGCCGTGATCGCGGCGCGACGGGCCGGCTGGTCGGCCGTCGTGGTACCAGAGGCGGCCATGGCCGAGGCCGGACTGGTCGACGGCATCGCGGTCCTGGGGGCGAGCAGTCTGCGTGCGGTGGTGGCCTGGCTGCGCGGCGAAGCGGCGCTCGCCGAACCGGATGGCGCACCGCCCGACATCGTTCACCATGGCGGCGATCTCAGCGACGTAGTGGGGCAGGACGAAGCGCGCTGGGCGCTGGAGGTGGCTGCGGCGGGTGGACACCACCTGCTGTTGACCGGCCCGCCCGGCATCGGGAAAACCATGCTGGCGCAACGTCTTCCCGGCCTGCTGCCGCCGCTCACGGAGCCCGAAGCGCTGGAGGTGACGGCCATCCACTCGATGGCGGGAATGCTCTCCGGCGAGCACCCGCTGATCACCGTGCCACCGTTCGTCGCCCCGCACCACTCGACGTCGGTCACCGCGATGATCGGCGGTGGATCGGGGACCGCACGCCCCGGTGCGGTGAGCCGGGCCCACCGGGGCGTGCTGTTCCTCGACGAATGTGCCGAGATCGGTACGAAAGTACTGGAGGCGATGCGGACACCGCTGGAGGAAGGCGAGGTACGGATCGCCCGCCGTGATGGTGTGGCGCGCTATCCGGCGCGGTTCCAACTAGTCCTCGCCGCCAATCCGTGCCCGTGTGCGCCGGCCCGCGATGTCGACTGCATCTGCGCGCCGCTCGCCCGTCGCCGCTATCTCGGCAAACTATCCGGTCCGCTGATGGATCGGATCGATATCCGGGTCCAGATGCACGGGCAGACCGGCGCCACGTTCAGCACTGACCTGGTCGAGAGCAGCAAGGTGGTGCGCGATCGCGTCGCAGTCGCCCGGCGGGCCGCGCGTGAGCGCTGGCGCGAATACCCATGGGTTACCAATGCCGAAGTCCCCGGCCATATCCTGCGTCAGCGCTTCCGGCTACCGCGGGAATCGCTCGCCCCCGTCGAGGGTGCGCTGCGGTCGGGTCGCATGTCCGCGCGCGGCGCCGATCGCGCTATCCGAGTCGCGTGGACCATCTGCGACTTGCGCGGCGGTGAACTTCCCACAGTGCAGGATGTGCTGGCGGCGTTGAACTTCCGGCAGCGAGGGGTGCAGTGAGCGCGATGCTGCCGCGGGGGAAAGGCGGGGCAGATGACCCTGCGGCCGTCTGGGATCACCCGGGCAGCCGTCCGGTCTCCGACGTGGCAGATGCGCGGCGGCTGGCATGGGTGTACCTGTCGCGGGTGGTGCAGGGGCCGTGCGCACCGCTGTCGGCGTTGATCGAGTCGGTCGGGGTAGTCGAGGCTGCCCGCGCGGTACGGGAATGCGCGCTGCCCGAATTGTTGCGGGCGCCGACCGCGCGGCGGCGTGAGATCGACCTCGCGGCACGGGATCTGGAGACGATGGACCGTCTCGGCGGTCGGGTGGTGACGCCGGACGACCCGGAATGGCCGGCGTGGCGCATGCTGGGCCTCGAGCAACTGGAACCGGGCCGGGACCGGGACGGCGCGGTGCCGCTGGTGCTGTGGGCACGCGGGCCACGCACGCTGGTGGAATCCAGCGAACGCGCTCTGGCGGTGGTGGGTGCGCGGTGCAGCACCGGATACGGCAACCAGGTGACAGCGGAGATCGCGGGTGATCTCGCTGCGCAAGGGTGGACCATCGTGTCCGGTGCGGCTTTCGGGATCGACAGCATGGCGCATCGGGCGGCGCTCGCGGTCGATGGCTCGACGATCGCCGTGCTGGCCTGCGGTATCGACCGGCCCTATCCGGCCCAGCACGACCGGCTGCTGTCCGATATCGCCGAATCCGGCCTGGTGGTCAGCGAATATCCGCCTGGAGTCGCCGCACACAAGCATCAATTCCTCGCTCGGAACCGCCTGATCGCGGCTCTTGCGGATGGCGTGCTTGTCGTCGAGGCGGGCCTACGCAGCGGCGCCCGCAATACCGTCAAATGGGCGCGCCGCCTCAGTCGTCCGGCGCTGGCAGTTCCCGGCCCGATCACCTCGGCCGCATCGGTGGGCTGCCACCGCATGATTCGCGAGGGCGAGGCACTCCTGGTCACTCGCGCCGAGGAGGTCGTCGATGAAGCGGGTCCGCTCCGATTGCCGGTTCCCGGCGCCGCCGGCGCCGGGGAGAACCCAGGAGATCAGCTGACCGGCGAGGCGGCCATGGTCTTCGCCGCCCTTCCCAAGGTCGGCTCCCGGGTGCCGCTCGAGCTGGCCCAGCACTGCGCGTTGCCCGTCGCCGCAGTCCGCGCCGCCCTTCCCGCTCTCGAACTGGCAGGTCTGGCGGCGGCCGACAACAGCGGCTGGCGCCGAACGACGCGCCGGAGTTGACTGCTCGGTGCGGTGGCTTGCCAAGCGGGACGGACACCGGGACGGTGGGGGGATGGAGGAATTGCCAGAGGATCTGGAAGCGCTGCTGGTGGAGTACGGCAGGCATTTGCAGCTCGGGCGGAATCGTTCGAAGCACACCACGCGGGCGTACCTGGGGGATGCGCGGTCGCTATTGGGGCATTTGTACGCGCGGTCGACGGACTCGGCGATTCGCGAGCTGGATTTGTCGCTGCTGCGGTCGTGGCTGGCACGGCAAGTGGCGGCGGGCTCGGCACGGACAACGATGGCGCGGCGGGCCTCCTCGGCGCGCACATTCACCGCATGGCTCACCGCGACCGGGCGGTTGTCCATCGATCCGGGCCTGCGACTGGGCTCGCCGAAAGCCCATCGCATCCTCCCTGCCGTATTGGGCCGACAGCAGGCGGTCGACGCGATGGATGCGGCGAAATCCGGTGCCGCCCAGCATGATCCGATGGCGCTGCGGGATCGGTTGATCGTCGAACTGCTGTATTCCACCGGCATCCGGGTCAGCGAGCTGTGCGGGCTGGACGTCGATGACGTCGACCGCGAGCGGCGCGTGGTCCGTGTGCTCGGCAAGGGCAATAAGGAGCGATCCGCGCCGTTCGGCCTCCCTGCTGACGAGGCTGTCGGAAACTGGCTCCAGTACGGGCGCCCCGCGTTCGCCATGGCCGAGTCCGGCCGTGCGCTGCTACTCGGCCGCCGCGGCAAGCGTCTCGATCAACGCCAGGCCAGAACCGTGGTGCACGAGGTGGTCTCGGCGATTCCCGGCGCTCCCGCGATGGGACCGCACGGTTTGCGTCACACCGCGGCGACCCACCTCCTCGAGGGCGGCGCCGACCTGCGGGTAGTCCAGGAACTCCTCGGCCATGCCAGCATGGCCACCACCCAGCTCTACACCCACGTCTCCATCGATCGCCTCAAGAAGGTGCACGACCAAGCCCATCCCCGAGCCTGAGCGCAACGATATCCCTATTCGACATCGGCTTTACTGTCCAGACCGTCGCGCGAACGATCGACTCGTGTGGACGACTGCTCGGTCGCGCACGTGGTTGTTCCGGTGGCCCTGGTCTGCCGGAGACCGACTCACCCGTTCGTGACCACAGCGGTTTCCGTCTGTTCGGTCGGTTCGGGACGACGGGTGCGCAGCAGTGCCGCGCCGAGCAGAGCAGCCGCGATGCTGAAACCAGCGCTGATCCATGCACCGGTGGACATCGCGGCGGTGAAGGCGTCCGCGGCGGCTTCGGCATAGCCGAGTCGGAAGGCCGCGCCGATGGACTCGCGGGCCGCGTCGGGTGCGTCCGCGGGCATGTTCGAGGTGAAGACACCGGCCAGCGCACTGCCGAGGATCGCGATGCTGATCGCCATCCCGACCTGCTGCAGCGTGTCATTCATCGCGGAGCCGACACCGGCGTGTTCGAGCGGGAGAGCACTCATGATGGCGGCATACGCGGCTGGACCGGCCAAGCCACCGCCGATGCCCATGACCAGCATGCTGACCAGGACCCAGAGATATCCACTGCCCAGGGCGAGGATGGCGAACGCGGCGCCCATGACCAGCAGGCCGGAAACGATGAGCATCTTATTGCTGAGTGTCTTGCCGAGCGTGGCGCCGAGCCCATTGCAGACTGCCGCCGCGACGGCGTACGGCAGCAGCGCCAGGCCCGCCTTCATCGGTTCGTAGCCGAGCACGAACTGTAGATACTGGGTGAGCATCAACATGATCGCGCCCATACCGAAGACCATCAGTAGCAAGGTGAAGCAGGTGCCGGTGAAATCGCGGTTGCCGAACACCGCCAACGGCAGCATCGGATGTTCCGATCGACGTTCCCACACGACGAACGTGAGGGCAGCACCAATCGCCAGCACGATCATGCCGACATTCCATTCCCGCTCGATGATCACATAGACCGTCGCGCCCAGCGTCACGATGGACAGCCCCACCCCGACGACGTCGACGGGCCGCTGCTCACCGGTGGTCTCCGGCATCAGCACCACGGCCGCCACGATCGCGAGGGCCGCCACCGGGATGTTCAGCATGAACACCGAACCCCACCAATAGTGCTGGAGTAAAAAGCCGCCTAGCGTCGGTCCGGCGACAATGCCTACCACCGAGACGGTCGACCACGCGGCCATCGCCGTGCGCCGTTCGTCCTCGGCGAAGGTGGTCATCAGGATCGACAGGGTCGAGGGCATCAGCAGCGACCCGCCGACACCCATCGCGGCGCGGGCGGCGACGACCTGCCACGGCTCGGTCGCCAGCACCGCGGCCAGCGACGACACTCCGAACACAGCGAGTCCGGTGATCAGCATGCGTCGTCTGCCGAACCGGTCGGACAGACTTCCTGCGGTGAGGAGCAGCCCGGCGAATACCAGCACGTAGGCGTCCAGAATCCACTGCACATCCGACGGGGTGGCGTCCAGTTCCCGGATCAGCGACGGGATAGCGAGATTCAACACGGTGCCGTCGAGCATCAGGACCAGCAAGGACAGGCAGAGGACCCCTAGGATCCACCATCGGCGTGGGTCTCGTACAACGTTCGATTTCACTCGCACAGCGTACGAGAAAATGGAACAGTGTGCGAGGAAAGCTAGGATTGTGATGTGACCAAGCAGTTCGCGTCGGTATGGACCAAGCAACCTCGTCAGCCCAAGGCCTCCGGGCTGCGCCGCGAGCAGATCATCGCCGCGGCCGTCGAGATCCTCGACGCCGAGGGATTGGAGTCGCTGAGTATGCGCAAGTTGGGCGCGAAGCTCGGCGCGGGCGCGACCAGCCTGTACTGGTACGTCGCGAACAAGGACGAATTGCTCGAGCTGGTACTTGACGAATTCTGGGGGATGGTACAGATTCCGGAGCCGGAACAGGCTTCTTGGCGCGAACTGCTGACTACTTTCGCCTACAGCCTCCGCGCGACGATCCGTGCCCATCCCTGGATGTCGTCATTGGTCGGGCAGTTGCCCAGCGTCGGGCCGAACTCGCTGCGGCTGAGCGATCGCCTGCGTCGCGCATTCGTCGAGGCGGGTTTCCGGAGGGTGGACATCTATCTGGCCAGCGCAACGGTGCTGTGCTATGTACTCGGCCAGGTGATTCCGGAGATCGCCTGGGCCAAGGCGTACAGCGCCGACGAGATCGACGCCGATGGCGTGCTGCGGGTGATGGACGAGCTCGCCGGGGACTATCCCGAATTGCTCGCGGACTATCGGGCTACCACGTCTACCGACCCGGAGGTCGGGCGGGCGCTGGCCTTCGATTTCGGCTTGCTGTGCGTCATGGACGGCCTGCAAGCCCGTTTGCGCGACATGTCCGAATCCGGATAGCCACGCTGGCCTAGGCGTCGCTTGCCGGTCCAGTCGTGTCGATCCCTGCGCGGATTCGCCATGACCTGCGAGGACGCGACCGTGGTCGCAGCTGCGCGCTGGACCTGGCGTCACCGCCGGATCACGGCCGCGCGAGATGCGTGGACGGGCCTCGACCTCCCGGTTAGGCTAATGTAGCGGATTGTTTGCTGAAAATAGTGGAACATGCCGGCGATGAAGAGGTGCCCGTGATCTTCGACGACCAACGCTGTGTCGCAGATCGGTGTCGCGACCGGGATTCACAAGGACATTCAACGGGAAGGGCGCAGAATGTTTCCGGGGTCGCATCCTATTCTCGACGGCTGTCGAACGTGACTACAGGGAGGGTACAGCTTCTCTTTGGCTACCGATCTGTCTTGCCGTCCGCCGCAGTTCAGGTGCCTGCGCCGGTTTTCGTGCAGCAGGACCGGCCCACGTTCGGGGCCCGGGGGCGACGACGCCTTCGAGCGTCGACGAACCGGCTGGCGGCCCGAGTCGAGACGGCGTGACGCTACCTGATCCCGATGCCGAATCAGCAGAGGGGGAGGAGGCGGTCGACTACCGCTTCACCCTCGCGAACGAGCGCACTTTTCTGGCCTGGATGCGCACCTCGCTGGGCCTGCTCGCCGGTGGTGTCGCGGTGCACACACTGGTTCAGCCGTTCCGGATGGCCGGATTCCGGCGTGCGATCGCGCTGAGCTGCGTGATGCTCGCGATGGTTGTGGCGGTCGGCGCCTACACGCATTGGCGCAAGGTCGGCGTGGCCATGCGGCGCGGAAGTCCGCTGCCGGACACGGTGCTGGTGCCGATCCTGTCCGCCGGGATCGCGGCGGTGTCGCTGCTGGCCTGCGTTGCGGTGCTGCTGCGATGAGCCGCCCTGGCCTGGCCGCTGAACGCACCGCGCTGGCGTGGCGACGGACCGCCGTGGCGGCGATGGTCGTCGGCGTACTGTTTCTCGACCACGCCGCCGTGGGCGGATGGCGGCCGGCCACGATCGCGCCCCTGTGCGCCGCGATCACGTCGGCGGTGCTGGCCGGGACATGTTATATGCGCAATCGACGTCTGCAGGAGGGCCGTGATGGCCACGGCGATCCGATTGTCGCCGCGACAACGATGGCAGTGTTCGCGATCGCGATAGTAGCTGTCGCGATCGGTCTCACCGATCCACTTCCCTGACGGCACAACAAGGTTGGTCGACACGACAGGAAGGGCGACAATGAGCACAGCGAGCGAGCCGAGTGACTTCATCATCGCGGCGCAGCAGCGTGCGGCCGCCGCACTGCCGTTCGCCGACGATGCCGATCTGGCCGATGTCGAGCGCGGGTTCATCGCCGCGCTCGAGCCAGGGGTGGTCACCTCCGCGGACGGAACGGTGTTGTGGGACAACGACTCGTATGCCTTCCTGCGTGCACCCTGCCCGGCTTCGGTCCATCCCGGTCTGTGGCGGCAGTCCGGGCTCGTGGTCGAACAGGGACTGTTCCGAGTCGCCGAAGGGATCTATCAGATCCGCGGTTTGGACCTGTCCAATATGACGCTGGTCGAGGGCGAAACCGGTGTCGTCGTGATCGATCCACTGATCTCGGCCGAGACCGCG
The DNA here is from genome assembly GCF_040648115.1 of Nocardia sp. NPDC049190. NCBI lineage: Bacteria > Bacillati > Actinomycetota > Actinomycetes > Mycobacteriales > Nocardiaceae > Nocardia > Nocardia sp. NPDC049190. The sequence goes on along the minus strand of NZ_JBEZDE010000025.1, from coordinate 78,009 downwards.
GCCGCCGGTCTGGCGCTCTACCGCGCGCACCGTGGCGACCGTCCGGTGACCGGCCTCGTCTACACCCATTCGCACGCAGATCATTTCGGTGGCGCCACCGGAGTGACCACCACCGCTGACGTCGCCGCCGGTCTATGTCCCGTGCTGGCGCCCGCTGGGTTCCTGGAACACGCGGTGGCCGAGAACATATATGCGGGCACCGCGATGGCGCGCCGCGCAGGGTACATGTACGGCGCGGTGCTGCCGCGGGGGCCGCTCGGGGCCGTGGGCGCCGGGCTCGGTCAGACCACGTCGGTCGGTACCGTCACGTTGATCGCCCCCACCCTCGACGTCACCGCGACCGGGCAGGCCGAGACGGTCGACGGGGTGCGGATGATCTTTCAGCTCACGCCCGGTACCGAAGCGCCCGCGGAGATGAACTTCTACTTCCCCGACCATCGTGCGCTGTGCATGGCGGAGAACGCGACCCACACCCTGCACAATGTGCTCACACTGCGCGGCGCTCTGGTACGAGACCCGCACGTGTGGGCGAAATACCTGACCGAGGCGATCAACCTGTTCGCCCGCGATTCGGACGTGCTCTTCGCTTCCCACCACTGGCCCACCTGGGGCACCGAGCGACTGGTGGAATTTCTTGCGCTGCAACGTGATCTGTACGGCTACCTGAACGACCAAACGTTGCGGCTGCTGAACCAGGGATACGTCGGCGCCGAGATCGCCGAAATGCTCACGCTCCCGCCCGCCGTCGCGAACGCATGGCACACCCGGGGGTACTACGGCTCGGTCAGTCACAACGTGAAAGCCATCTACCAGCGCTACATGGGGTGGTTCGACGGAAATCCGGCGCACCTGTGGGAGCATCCGCCGGTCGAATCCGCACGGCGACACGTCGAATTCATGGGCGGGGGGGATGAGGTGTTGCGCAAGGCGCAGGTCTCCTACGAGGCGGGCGATTACCGTTGGGCGGCACAGGTGCTCAACTACCTGATCTTCGCCGAGCCCGGAAATGTCGCGGCGAAGCAGTTGCAGGCCAGCACTTTCGAACAGCTCGGCTATGGCGCCGAGAACGCGACCTGGCGCAACTTCTACCTCAGCGGCGCCTATGAATTGCGCTACGGCTCGTTCGGCACCCCGACGAAGAGCGATTCACCGACCATGCTCGCCGTACTGACCGTCGAGCAGATCTTCGATGCCATGGCGTTGCGCGTCGACGGACCCAAGGCATGGGACCAGCGTGTGCTGGTGGACTGGATCCTCAGCGACGAGAACCGTACGCACCGCCTCGAACTTCGCAACGGGCGCCTGACCCACTTCGAGGTGACCGACAGCATGGCTCTTCCGGAACCCGATGCCGCATTCACGCTCACCAAGGCCACCTTGATCCGCGTCCTGTTGGCCGGCGACGATTTCGGCGTGGCCGTCGCCGCGGGGGACATCGCCGCCGAGGGCGATGTCAGCACGCTGGTCGAGTTGGTCGGCGTCTTCGACGCACCGGACCCGGATTTCGCCATCGTCACGCCGTGACGGCCCGGTGATCCTCGCCGGAATCAGGCGGTGTGCGCCGAACGACGCCGGCGGTGTCATCGCGGAAAACCGTTCGACCGGGTGGCTCTCGGTCGCGGCGGAACCCCAGATGCTCGGCCACCCGACCGCGCAGCGAGTCTGCGTGCCGAGGCGAAGTCGTTGACCGCCCTGTTGTCGATCTCGGCTGCCGAGATCAGACCGAGGTCGGCAGAGCGGCGATGTACCTGCCCGCGACGAAGCGCTGGACGAGTTCGACCACCGGGCCGCCGAGTCGCGCGTACCAGGCCGCATTGCGCGCGAACGCGGTGACCAGCCCGTACACCGTGTCATCGGCGGGGTCGTATTCGACGGCGAACAGTTCCTCGCCGATCTCCGGATGCCCGGGCAGGGTGCCGTACGCGAACCCGCGTCGGTCGGGTTCGTCGAGTACGTACACCACCCGGCAAGGCGCCGTGATCCCGAGCGGGCCCACGCCCAGCCGCACCGTCACCGCGCTACCCGGCTCGGCGGTCGGAGTACCGGCGTGTCGAAAGATGCCGGTGCCTTTTTGCATCCGGTAGGCCAAGATCTCCGCTCCCGCGTACTCGAACAGTGCACGGCCCTGCCCGATCGGGCGACGGAGTCGAAACCGGTGATATCCCTCTGGTAGTACGCCTCGGGTGGCGCCGACCTCCGGGTAGGTGAACGGGGGCGTTTGTTCCATGCACCGATCTTCGCTGCCGCACTGGACAAGAGTGCGACCGACCGCCTGCACTCTCGTGCTCGAACTGCGCACCGGCGGCGATATTCGCTGCTGGCCTGCGTGTGCGCAATCGGCGAGTGCGACCTTCGACCCATGGTGTGGGAGCGGCGCCGGCTGGGTCGGTTGCCGCAGGACCGCACGGCGCGGTACGGGCCGGCCGCGCGATTTCCGTGGCTGTGCTCTGGCGTGCCGCGCACGGGGTCTGCCGCGCCGCGGAAGGGTCGAGCCGGATCGTCGCAACGGCGATGTCGCTGCCACGCGTCACGGCGCCACCGGTTTCAGCCGGAGGGGAGTGCGGTGTAGAAGTCCCAGCGGGTCCAGATATTCGCGCCGCCGTCCACCGCCCTCGGTGCGTGCACCCCAGTGCAGGCAGGCCGTCGCGCATCCTGGATGCCCGGACTCCAGCGTTCCGATCCTGGTCCCGCGTGTGACCCACCTGCCGACCGGTACTTCGGCGCGGACCGGTTCATAGGTGGTGCGCAGGCCACCCGAGTGATCGATGGAGATAACCGGCTTGTCGGCCACTGTTCCCGCGAAGACGATGAATCCGTCGCCGGCGGCGAGGACCGGTTGCCGCGCGGTTCCGGTCAGATCGACCCCGCGATGCCCCGGCAACCAGTTCTGTGCCGGCTTGTCGAATCGACGGACAACCGCAGGGCGCGGTTGTAGTGGCCAGTCGAACCGTCCGTGTGGCGCTGCCGTCGCGATCGGTGCCCCGGTGACGCCCGCGACAAGGCCGAGCCCGAGTAGTGGGGGAAGAAGCCGACGCGTCAGCATGCCGGTCGTGGACGTCATTCGGGCCTGCGCGCGGTGTCCGGCGCCGATGAGCCCGTGCCCGTATCGACGGATAGGGGCTCCGCGATACAGCGCGGGATTGTCGGCGGGGCCGCGGTGGTGCGAGGAAAGTCGACAAGTAATGGCTGGCGAGTGGAACCCGTGGACGCCCCGAGCGCGCGTTCCGTTCGCGTCATTTCGTGCCCGGCGGCGACCGGTGGCGCCGAGACGATGCCGAGGGCGAACAACAAGGGGATGAGCAGCGTCGGTGTCAGCGGCAGTGTGGTGGACGGGGTGGACGGCAGTGGGTGCACAGATCCACTCTCGTTCGGCCGACGCGTCGGCAGAACCCTGATGGGTCTGCTGTGGATAAGCTTCTCGTCTGTGGAAATCCGTTGTTCCACCTGGTCAAAGCCTTCCGATCGGCCCGATTTAGTCCCTGCGTCTACACGCCGTAGACTGATGGAGCGGTTTGTGCCTGCACAGACCGACTTCGCGCGCCACCTGTGCTTGTTCGTGACGGCGCTGTTCGAATCGAACTCGATATAGCTCGGGTTCGCGGCAGCGTGTTCGGAACAGGGAATCGTCGGCTGGTCCCTACCCTCGCGGTCGGGTCCGACGATTCGGCGGCGCCAGGGCAGCGGATCACCGATTCGCTGCGTCAACCGGCAACGAAAGCGAGATACGGGAGCTATGGCTGTCGTAACCATGAAGCAGCTGCTCGACAGCGGCGCGCACTTCGGACACCAGACCCGGCGCTGGAACCCGAAGATGAAGCGGTTCATCTTCACCGACCGCAACGGCATCTACATCATCGACCTGCAGCAGACGCTGACCTACATCGACAAGGCCTACGAGTTCGTCAAGGAGACCGTCGCCCACGGTGGCACCGTTCTCTTCGTCGGCACCAAGAAGCAGGCCCAGGAATCGATCGCGGCCGAGGCGACTCGGGTCGGCATGCCCTACGTGAACCAGCGCTGGCTGGGTGGCATGCTCACCAACTTCTCCACCGTGCACAAGCGCCTGCAGCGCCTCAAGGAGCTCGAGGCCATGGAGCAGACCGGTGGTTTCGAGGGCCGCACCAAGAAGGAAATCCTCATGCTGACGCGTGAGATGAACAAGCTGGAGCGCACCCTCGGCGGTATCCGCGACATGCAGAAGGTGCCCTCGGCCATCTGGGTCGTCGACACCAACAAGGAGCACATCGCCGTCGGCGAGGCGCGCAAGCTGAACATCCCGGTTATCGCGATCCTGGACACCAACTGCGACCCCGACCTGGTCGATTACCCGATCCCGGGTAACGACGACGCGATCCGTTCCGCTGCCCTGCTGACCAAGGTCGTCGCCTCCGCGGTGGCCGAGGGCGTGCAGGCCCGCGCGGGTCTGGCCACGGGCGACGCGAAGCCGGAAGCGGGCGCAGGCGAGCCGCTGGCGGAATGGGAGCAGGAGCTGCTCGCGCAGGCCGCCCCGGCTGCCGACGCGGACGCCGCCGCTCCCGCCGAGACCGCTGCCGAAACACCGGCCGAGGCCTGAGGCTTTTTACCAGCTGTTTCAGCGGTGATCACGAACGAGTGCGATCGTGATCACCGCTGCCCAGTACTCACACTTCTCCAAAGGAGGCTCGCCGAGGATGGCGAACTACACCGCTGCCGATGTGAAGCGGCTCCGGGAGCTGACCGGCTCCGGCATGATGGATTGCAAGAATGCGCTGGCCGAGACCGACGGTGATTTCGACAAGGCCGTAGAGCTGTTGCGCATCAAGGGCGCGAAGGACGTCGGCAAACGTGCCGAGCGGACCACCGCCGAGGGCCTGGTCGCCGCCAAGGACGGCGTCATGGTCGAGATCAACTCCGAGACCGACTTCGTCGCGAAGAACGCGGAGTTCCAGCAGTTGGCCGAGCAGGTCGTCGCGGCGGCGGCTGCGGCAAAGCCCGCCGACTTGGAGGCTCTGAAGGCGCTGGACCTGGGTGGCACGACGGTCGATGCGGCGGTCCAGGCTCTCGCGGCCAAGATCGGCGAGAAGCTCGAGCTGCGTCGCGTGATCTCGCTGGACGGCCCGGTCGCCACCTACCTGCACAAGCGTGCGTCGGATCTGCCGCCCGCCGTCGGCGTGCTGGTCGAGTACACCGGTGAGGGCGACGCCGCGGCCGAGGCCGCTCGCGCCGCCGCCATGCAGGTCGCCGCGCTCAAGGCCAAGTATGTGACCCGCGACGAGGTTCCGGCCGATGTCGTGGAGAACGAGCGCCGGATCGCCGAGCAGAGCGCTCGCGAGGAGGGCAAGCCGGAGGCGGCGCTGCCCAAGATCACCGAAGGTCGCGTCAACGGCTTCTTCAAGGACGTCGTGCTGCTGGAGCAGTCGTCGGTCACCGATTCGAAGAAGACGGTCAAGGCGCTGTTGGACGAGGCAGGCGTCACCGTGACCCGCTTCGCCCGCTTCGAGGTCGGCGCGAACTGAGACCGCCGTACCGTGCAGTGTGCAGGCCCCCCGTCGACCGAACGAATGCCGGTTGACGGGGGGCCTTCTGCTGCGGCTCCAATCCGATAAGGCAGGATGGATGCCGCTCTGCGTTACCTATGCCACACCTGCCTGCCAGCAGTGCCACTTGCTGGAAGAACGACATTCCACCGCTGAAGGAGACTCAGACCGATGACGGACCCGGGGACCGATCGCCCAGGATATCGCCGGGTGCTTCTCAAACTGGGTGGTGAGATGTTCGGTGGCGGCACGGTCGGGCTCGACCCGGACGTCGTGCAGACGGTCGCCGAGCAGATCGCCGAGGTCGTCGCCACCGGAGTCCAGGTGGCCGTCGTGATCGGTGGCGGGAACTTCTTCCGCGGCGCCGAACTCGAGGAGCGCGGCATGGAGCGCGCACGCTCGGACTACATGGGCATGCTCGGTACCGTGATGAACAGCCTTGCACTGCAAGACTTTCTGCAGAAACAGGGCATCGACACCCGGGTGCAGACCGCGATCACCATGGGGCAGGTCGCCGAGCCCTATCTCCCGCTGCGCGCCAAGCGGCACCTGGAGAAGGGTCGTGTGGTCATTTTCGGTGCGGGCATGGGCATGCCCTACTTCTCCACCGACACCACCGCCGCGCAGCGTGCCCTGGAGATCGGTGCGGAGGTGGTCCTGATGGCAAAAGCGGTGGACGGGGTGTTCACCGCCGACCCACGAGTCGATGAGACCGCGACCATGTACTCCGAGATCACCCACAAGGAGGTCATCGAGCGCGACCTCAAGGTCGCGGACGCGACCGCCTTCAGCCTGTGTATGGACAACCAGATGCCGATTCTGGTGTTCAATTTGTTGACCAAGGGCAATATCGCCCGCGCGGTCGCCGGTGAGAAGATCGGCACATTGGTTCGGTCCTGACACACCCCCGCTGACCGCGGATGACGACGCTGTGGAGGAAACGGTCGTGATTGAAGAAGCGCTCTTCGACGCCGAAGAGAAGATGGAGAAGGCCGTCTCGGTGGCGAAGGACGATCTCGGAACCATTCGCACCGGTCGGGCGAATCCGGGTATGTTCTCTCGGATCGTCGTCGACTACTACGGATCGCCCACGCCGATCACCCAGATATCCAGCATTACGGTGCCGGAGCCGCGCATGGTCGTGATCAAGCCATACGAGCAGGGCCAGCTCGGCCCGATCGAGACCGCGATCCGTAATTCGGATCTCGGGGTCAACCCCACCAACAACGGCGACATCATTCGGATCTCGGTGCCGCAACTCACCGAAGAGCGCCGCCGTGAGTTGGCCAAGCAGGCCAAGGGTAAGGGGGAGGACGCCAAGGTCGCGATCCGCAACGTCCGCCGCAAGACGATGGACGAACTGTCGCGCATTCAGAAGGATGGCGAGGCAGGTGAGGACGAGGTCGGGCGCGCCGAGAAGGAGCTCGACAAGACCACCGGCAAGTATGTCGGCCAGATCGACGAACTGGTCAAGCACAAGGAAAACGAACTGCTCGAGGTCTGACGCGGCACAGCGGCGTGAGCCTGGGGCCCGGAGGCGGTAGCTTGCGTAACTACGGAGGGCGCCGTGAATGCCGCCGAGAGAACACGGCGGCGTGAGCGTAGGGCCCGGAGGGTAACCACGATGGGCATCCGCGAATGCCGCCGAGAGAGCACAGCCGAGGGCCCGCCCGGGCGGGGTACGAACGGAACGACGAGTTGAGCGACGGGACAATCGTGGCCGAGAACGCCGCCGCGACCGGTGCGGCCGAGGAGCCGACGCCGGTGAACGGTACAGCCGATGCGCGGCAGGAGCATGCGAATGATGCTTCTGGCAGTTCCGGTTGCGAGCCGTTAGCCGCCGCGGACCCCGATCAGCCTGTTCCTGCGCCGAGCGGTTCGCGTGCGGGCCGCGATCTTCCTGCCGCGTTGGCCGTGGGTTTCGGTCTCGGGCTGTTGCTGATCGCAATCCTGTTGTTCGTGCCGACGGTGTTCGTCGGTGTCGTGGCGGTCAGTGTCGGCGTGGCGACCTGGGAGGTCACGAAGCGACTGCGTGAGGCCGACGTGCTCGTCCCGCGAATTCCGCTCATCCTCGGCGGTCAGGCGGTGGTCTGGCTCGGTTGGCCGTACGGCGCCAGCGGTGTCATGGGCGCCTTCGCTGCCACCACACTGATCTCTATGGTGTGGCGTCTGTTCGACCACGGTATGCGCACCGCACCGCGAAACTTTCTGCGTGACACGGCAATTGCCGTCTTCACGCTGGCCTGGATCCCGCTGCTCGCCTCATTCGCGACACTGCTGCTGCTCGAACCGAACGGCAACTTGCGGGTGCTGACTTTCATGATCCTGGTGGTCTGCTCCGACGTGGGCGGTTACGTGGCGGGTGTGCTGTTCGGTAAGCATCCGATGGCGCCCTCGATCAGCCCGAAGAAGTCGTGGGAGGGATTTTGCGGGTCGCTGGTTTTCAGCGTGATCGGCGGTCTGCTCACGGTGACGCTGCTGCTGGACGCCAATTCGATGATCGGCGTCATCCTCGGTGTCGGCCTCGTTCTCGTGGCCACCTGCGGCGATCTCATCGAGTCACAGATCAAGCGCGAACTCGGTATCAAGGACATGGGAACTCTGCTGCCGGGCCACGGTGGCATCATGGACCGCCTCGACTCCATGCTTCCTTCGGCCTTCGTCTCCTGGCTGGTGTTGTCCATTCTGATCTGAGCCGTCTGACCGACTCAGCCTTTCTTGGCGACACGGCGCAACTGCAGGATCCGCATGCCGCCGACCGAGGCCATCACCAGCGCTCCGCCGATCACCGAGAGCAACACCGCGACGCCGAGCGGGAGCGAGAAATGCCAGAAGAACAGGCTCACCTCGACCGTCTCCAGGTTCTGCAGGATGAAGATCAGCAGAATCACCAGGATCAATGCGCCCGCGATCAGGCCGGTCCAGGTATATCCGGTCCGTGAGGACAGCGACTTCGGGGCCGGGGGTGTGGAAGGAGTGACCGGCGGTGTGCCGGGCTGGTCCTGCGACCGTTCCGGGGCCGGCTCCGGCATGTTTTCACCAAAGGTGGACATGGCTCGATCATCGTCGACGGCTATCACGCCCGCACACATTTCCCGCAATGAGCCGGGTAGGTCGGGTCGCACGGACGCGGGTGCCTGCGCGAGTGGTTCGCGCGGATGGAAGAATGAAGCAATTATGGCTGTCTCCCTGCCCCTCGTGTTCGATGCTCCGCGCCGTGGCATGCCGCCGCGGCATCTCGCCGACCTCGATGCCGAGGGCAGGCGGGCGGCCGTCGAAGAGTTGGGTCTGCCGAAGTTCCGCGCCGATCAGATCGCCCGGCAGTATTACGCGCGGTGGCAGGCCGACCCGGAGCAGATGACGGATCTGCCCGCCGCCGTGCGGGAGAAGATCGCCGCGGCGCTGTTCCCGCCGCTGTTGGACGTGGTCAAACACGTGGCATGTGACCGCGGCGAGACGCGCAAGACGTTGTGGCGCGCAGGCGATGGCACGCTGCTGGAAAGCGTACTCATGCGCTACCCGGACCGTGCGACGCTGTGTATCTCCAGTCAGGCGGGTTGCGGGATGGCCTGTCCGTTCTGTGCGACCGGACAGGGTGGGCTGAACCGCAACCTGTCCACCGCCGAGATCGTCGACCAGGTGCGTGCCGCGGCGGCCGCGCTGCGTGACGGCGAAGTGGCGGGCGGCCCCGGCCGACTGTCCAACATCGTGTTCATGGGCATGGGTGAGCCGCTGGCCAACTATAAGCGGGTGGTCGCGGCGGTCCGCCGGATCACCGAGCCCGCGCCGGACGGTCTCGGGATCTCCCAGCGCAACGTGGTCGTTTCGACCGTCGGCCTGGCGCCGGCCATCCGGAAGCTGGCCGACGAGAACCTCGCGGTGACTCTCGCGGTATCTCTGCACACCCCGGATGACGAATTGCGCGACACCCTGGTCCCGGTGAACAACCGGTGGCCGGTCGCCGAGGTCCTCGACGCCGCCCGCTACTACGCCGACAAGAGCGGCCGTCGCGTCTCCATCGAGTATGCCCTTATTCGCGACATCAACGACCAGCCGTGGCGTGCCGACCTGCTCGGCCGGAAACTGCACAAGGCCCTCGGCTCGCGCGTCCATGTCAACGTGATCCCGTTGAACCCGACGCCGGGCAGCAAGTGGGACGCGAGCCCGAAACCGGTTGAGCGGGAATTCGTTCGGCGCGTCAACGCCCAAGGTGTTCCGTGTACCGTGCGCGATACCCGCGGCCAGGAAATCGCTGCCGCCTGCGGTCAACTGGCAGCCGAAGGCTGATTCCACCGGGTTCGAGGTCGGTGTCCGCGTCAGCTCTGTACCGGGTGTGACATCAGCCCAGCGGTGACGCTCGCGCGCGCGGCCTCCTGTCGGTTCCCTGGCGGCAGATCCCCGGATATTTCGCCGCGCAATTGGCCGGCGCCGTGTTCGGATCGCTCGCCGTCGTCGGTGTGTTGGGTGATCGGGCGAGCGAGGTCGGGCTCGGTGTTGCGGCCTCTGGACAGAATGTCGCTGCCGGACAGGCGTTCATCGCCGAGTTCGTGGGTACTTTCATCCTCGTGCTGACCGTGCTGCTGGTGATCCATCGAGCCGCGGCGCCGGGTTTCGCGGGCGTCGTGATCGGCCGGGTGGTGTTCGCTGCGATCATTCCGGTGGCGCCGACGACCGGCGCGTCGATCAATCCGGCACGCACGTCGGGGCCGAGGGTGGTGCACCACCTGTGGGGCGCAGACGTGTCGTGGCATCAGGCGCCGGTCTATCTCGACGCCGAATTCCTCGCCGCCGCCGCGCTGGCGGCCTACGCGTTGACCCGCCTGACCCGCGTCGACGCCGTCCATGCGGACCGCGTCGCGGTCGAAACGACCGTCTGACAGGAGAACTCGATGAAGAAACTGATCAACGATCCGGCCGATGTCATCACCGACGCACTCGCCGGACTCGCCGCGGCACATCCGGAGCTGAAGGTCGACCAGCGGAACCGGCTCGTACTGCGTGGTGATGCACCAGTTCCCGGCAAGGTGGGCCTCGTCTCCGGCGGCGGCTCGGGGCATGAACCGATGCACACCGGATTCGTCGGTCCAGGCATGCTCGATGCCGCTTGTGTCGGAGAGGTTTTCACGTCTCCGGTGCCGGATCAGATCCTGGCCGCCACCACGGCGGTCGACGCGGGCGTCGGCGTGTTGCACATCGTCAAGAACTACACCGGCGATGTGATGAACTTCGAGATGGCGGCCGAACTCGCGGCCGCGGAAACCGGAACCGACGTCGTCTCCGTCGTGGTGAACGACGATGTTGCCGTGCAGGACAGCCTCTACACCGCTGGGCGTCGCGGGGTCGGGGCCACGGTGGTGCTGGAGAAGATCGCCGGGGCCGCGGCCGAACAGCGGAGGCCGCTTGCCGCGGTCGCCGAACTGGCCCGAGTGGTGACTGCGAATTCGCGCAGTATGGGCATGGCGCTGACCTCGTGCACGGTACCCGCCGCCGGCAGGCCGACCTTCGAGTTGCGTGTGACAGAGATGGAGATCGGCATCGGTATCCATGGGGAGCCGGGCCGTCGTCGGGTGCTGTTGACGCCCGCGCGCGAGGCCGCCGCAATGCTGGTGGAACCGATCCTGTCCGATCTGCCGTTTACCAAGGGCGACACCGTGATCTGCTTCGTCAACGGCATGGGTGGCACCCCGCTTGTCGAGTTGTACGTGATGTACAACGAGGTAGCCCGTATTCTGCGCGGCCATGGCGTCGCTATCGCTCGGTCTCTCGTCGGCTCGTATGTCACATCACTCGAGATGGCCGGATGCTCGGTGACAGTGACCAAGGTCGACGAGGACCTACTGAATCTGTGGGATGCGCCGGTGAATACCTCGGCGCTGCGGTGGGGAGCCTGACGATGAGCGCTGTCGACCCGATCCGATGGCTGCGTGATTTCGCCGCGCTGATCGATGAGCACACCGACGAACTGACCGAACTCGATGCGGCCATCGGCGATGCCGACCACGGCAGCAATATGCGGCGCGGAACCGCCGCGGTGGTGGCCGCCTTCGACGAACCTTCCGCTCCCCTCCCGTCGGCAGTGTTGAAGCAGGCCGGGATGGTGTTGATCCGGTCGATCGGCGGCGCGAGCGGCCCGCTCTATGGCACTTTCTTCTTACGTGCGGCCGCGGCGTCCGCGGAGGCGCCGCTCGACGCAACCGGTTTCGCGAAGTCTTTCCGAGCGGGTCTCGACGGCATCGTCGCTCGCGGCAAGGCAGAAGCGGGGGACAAGACCATGTTCGATGCCTTGGCTCCGGCCGCCGACATTCTGGATGAAAAGGTGTCCGCAGGAGCCTCGCTCGCCGACGCGTTGGATGCCGCGCTGGCTGCCGTCGAGGCCGGCCGCGACGCTACGATCCCGATGCTCGCCCGCAAGGGCCGCGCGTCGTATCTGGGTGAACGTAGTGTCGGACACCAGGATCCGGGTGCGACGAGCGCCGCACTGTTGGTGCGGGCGGCACGACAGGCGGTTCTATGATCGGGATCGTCGTTGTGTCGCACAGCCGTTTGCTCGCGCGGGCCGCCGTCGCGCTGGCCGCCGAGATGCTGCACGAACAGCGGGTCCGCATCGAGGTGGCCGCCGGCCTCGACGAACAGACCTTCGGCACCGACGCGGTAGCCGTCGCCGAGGCCATTGTCGCGGCCGACGCGGGCGACGGTGTGCTCGTCCTGATGGACATGGGCAGCGCGGTGCTCTCGGCCGAACTCGCTCTCGAGTTGCTCGACCCGCCGCACCGGGTGCGGTTGTGCGCGGCGCCGATCGTGGAGGGCCTGATCGCGGCCTCCGTATCGGCAGCCGGGGGAGCGGATCTGGACGAGGCGGCTGGCGAGGCGGTGCACGCGCTCCTCGGCAAACGCGCACACCTCGGCGAATTGGATCCCACCATGGACGGCGGCGAATCGGCCGCGGTCGCTGCGGGATCCGAGTCCGATCTGGATCACCGAGCAGTGGATACCTTCGTCGTCACCACTGCGCATGGTCTGCATGCCCGCCCGGCGGCGCGACTGGTCGCGGCGGTGCGTCGTCTCGGTGTGCCGGTCATGCTACGAAACCTGACGACCGGCGCGGGACCGGCCTCCGGAACCAGCCTGACGCGGATCGCCGCCCTGGGTGCGCTCACAGGTCACGAAATCGAAGTCGTGGCGCGTGGTCCCGGCGCGCGGAGCGCGGTCGACCAGGTGCTCGCAGTGGCACTGCGCGGGTTCGGCGAGGCCCCCGCGACGGCGTCGGTCGCTTCCGCCGCGCAGTCCGTCGACGCGTGTTCGGAGTTCTCCGATACGGCGCCGTTCGGCGGGCATCGGGATCGGCCCGGTGTGGCGGCTCGACACCGGTGAGTTCCGCGTGCCCGAACAACCGCCGGGTCCTGCTGCGCAGGAGCAACGGCGGCTCGATGCCGCGATGTCGGTGGTACGTCGGACGATCGAGTGCACCCGCGCGCATGCGGGGGCCGAAGCAGGCATCTTCGAGGCGCATCTGCTGCTGCTCGACGACGACGAAGTGCTCGACGCGGCTCGTGTGCGCATAGCCGACGGGTATTCCGCCGCCACCGCGTGGAGCACCGTCGTCGACAGCGCCGCAGACGCATTGGAGCAGCTGCCGGATGAGTATCTGCGAGCGCGCGCCGCGGATATCCGGGCTGTCCGCGATCAAGTGCTCGCGGCACTGTTCGGATACGCCACCGATGTGATCAGCCGTGCGGGGATCCTCGTGGCCGCGGACCTGACCCCGGCGCAGACCGCCGGGTTGGACCGCGCGCTGGTCACAGGAATCGTCCTGGCACAGGGCAGTCCGACATCGCACAGTGTGATACTTGCCCGTTCCCGCGGCATACCAGCGGTGGTCGGGGCCGGTCCGCAGGTGCTGACGATCCCCGAAGCGACGATGGTGGCGCTGGATGGCAGCACCGGCCGACTCGTCGTGGACCCTGATGCGGTGACACTCGCCGCATTCACTGCCCGGGCGAACGAACAGCTCGAACAGCGCAGGGCGGCCGAAGCTGCCGCGCGGCAGCCTGCGGTGACCCGGGACGGCGCCACCGTGTCGGTCGCGGCGAACGTGGGCGCCATCGCCGATGCCGAGGACGCCGTGGCCCGCGGCGCCGATCTGGCCGGACTGGTCCGCACCGAGTTCCTGTTTCTCAGCCGGGACAGCGCACCGTCCATCGACGAGCAGGAACAGATATATCGATCGATCGCGCAAGGGTTCGCCGGTCGCCGCGTCGTGCTGCGCACCCTTGATGTCGGTGGTGACAAACCGTTGCCCTACCTCGTGCAGCCACACGAGGCGAACCCCTACCTGGGTCTGCGCGGCCTCCGGCTCGCGCTGACTCGCCCGGACATGCTGCGGGATCAACTGGAAGCGATCTGCCGTGTCGCCGCGGACTACCCGGTGAGCGTGATGTTTCCGATGGTCACCCAGCTCGACGAGGTGTGCGCTGCCCGGCGCATCCTGGACCAGGTCAGCGCACCGGGCACGCCGCTCGAGGTCGGGATCATGGTGGAGGTTCCCGCCGCCGCGGCCAAGGCGGCCGCATTCGCCGATCACGTGGATTTCTTCAGCATCGGCACCAACGACCTGACCCAGTACGCGCTTGCGGCCGAACGGGGCAACGACACCGTCGCCCACCTCGCCGACCCGCTCGACCCCGGCGTGCTGCACCTGATCGACCTGGTCTGTCGCTATGCGGGTACCGCCCGAGTCGCGGTCTGCGGTGAGCTAGCCGCCGATCCGGTCGCCGCGCCGGTGTTGCTCGGCCTGGGCGTCACCGAACTCAGCGTTTCCCCGAGGGCAGTTCCGATGGTGAAGGCGACCGTCCGCGACCTGGACCTGGCCGAGTGTCGCGCAGCGGCTGCCCGTGCGCTGACCTGTGCGTCCGCTGCCGAGGTCCGCCGTGCGGCATCGCGGGACGCACGGTGATCAGGTACGCGGCGGGGGAGTTCGGTGCGGCCGTTGCTTGCCGCGGCACATCAGCCGCGGTGCTTCGCAGGACGATTGGTGGCGGCGCGGCGTTCGGCTTCTTTCGCTTTGATTCGTTCGTTCTCCGCGCGGACCGCGACGTAACTCTCGCGTTCGCGGATCAGCCATTCCGGCGGGTCGGCGAGCAGGGAGCCGATTTCGTCGGCGGTGAGGGCATCGGAGACCTGGGCGCGGGCCAGGCCGGTGTGGGAGATGCCCAGTTTCCGGGCGACGACGTCGCGCGGGAACGGGCCGGTGCGCCGCAGTTCGGTAAGCCATTCTGGGGGATTGTTGCGCAGATCGTCGAGGTGGGCGCGGGAGACGGGAGTATTGCGGAAATCCTCGGGCGCCGCCGGAAGATAGATGCCGAGCTTGTTCGCCGCCGTCAGCGGCTTCATCATCTGCGGTTTCTTGTCCGGGCTCACCCGGACAGCCTAATGGACGCCACGGGACGAAGTCCGTCTGCAGCCCGCGCTGGGCCGAGCTGAGGCGAGGTAGCCGTCTACTCGGTGGTGCGGGCGGTTCCGACCACCCGGTGGCATACGCTTCCACGAATGAGCCGGTTCGAGTCGATCGATGTCGTGCGCCTGCGCTGGTTCGTCGCGGTAGCGGAGGAACTGCACTTCGCGCGGGCGGCGAAGGCGCTGCATATTTCACGCCAGAAGCTGAGCCATACGGTAATCGACTTGGAAAACGAGTTCGGCACAAAGCTTTTCGTGCCCGGCGCGCAGCCCACCCAGTTGACCCACGCCGGGCGGGACTTGCTCGAGCAGGCGCGGGAGATCATTGCTCGGGCCGAGTCGGCGAGTAACGAAGGTCCCCGCGTCGCACTGAGCCTGCGGGTGGGATTCGTGCCGGGCGTCACGGTGTCCAAGTGGACCCGAATCTGGGGCGACCGGTTTCCGGATACCCCGCTCGAGGTGGTCGCACTGCCGCAGGCCGACCAGGAGTCGGCAGTGCGCGAAGGTCGGGTGGACATGTGTTTCGTCCGTCTGCCGATCGACCGGGACGGCCTGAGCGTCATTCCGCTCTACCGGGAAGTGCCGGTCGTCGTGGTGCAGAAGGAACATCCGATCTCGGTGTTCGACGAGGTGAGCATGGCCGACCTCGCGGAGGAACGATTCCAGGACACGGCGGACCTCGACGCGGTCGCGGGCGCGCTGGAACTCGTCGCCGCGGCGGGGGGTGTGGCGATCGTGCCGCATTCGCTTGCCCGCCTGCATCATCGTCGCGATCTCGTCTACCGGACGATGACCGGCGTGCCCGATACCGACATCGCTTTGGCCTGGCCGGTGGACCGCATCGGCGACCTGATCGAGGACTTCGTCGGCGTCGTCCGTGGCCGGTCCGAGCGCAGCTCGCGTGCCCCGGCGCGCGGACGAAACGCGGAGCCGCAGAAGAGGTCCGTGACCGAACGCGCCGACCGCCGTGCGAGTCCCGCGAAGCGGAAGCCGGCCCGGCGACGTGGGCGGTGATACCGGCATTGCACGCAGGTCGGTGCCCGTCGCGCAATTGCCTTCACGCCTGGACAACTCGAGTCTATGGCAGGTAGTTCGCCACTATCTGCCATAAATCCGTCACGCGGTATCGTCCTCGACGCTCCTACCTCCGATCGGGCAGCGCTGGCTGTTCGGCGGTGTCCGATTGCCGATCGTGGAGTGGCTGACCGATGTCCCCCTCCGGCAGGACGACGATCCGTCCGCGCGGGCGGTCGATGTCTCGGCTCTCCTGGAGGCGATGCGCGTGCGCGGCGTCGGCCAGGGGGAGCGTCGCGGCGATGCGGGAGCGCAGGCGTCCGTCGGTCAGGAGTCGATTGATCAGGGTCGCGGCATCGGCCAGGTCACTGACGGAGGCGTTGCTGATCACGAAGCCGTGGATGCTGATGTCACGGGTATACAGCTTGCCCAGGGCAACCTGGGGCCGCGAGTTCAGTCCGGCCATGACAATGATGCGAGCGCCGTCGGCGAGGACCGGCAGCATCGACTCGATGTCGTTGACGCCGGTGTTGTCCCAGAACAGGTCGACGCCGTCAGCGGCTGCGTCGGCGATGGCGTCGGCGAGGTCGGGGCGGTTGTAGTCGATGACGGTGTGCGCACCCAGCGATTGACACCAATCGGCGTCGCGGTTCGAGGCCGTGGCGATGACCCTCGCCCCGGCCGCTGCGGCGATCTGCACGACAGCGCTGCCGACCGCACCCGCGGCGCCGGTGACGATCAGTGTGTCCCCAGCCCGCAGGCGGCCCGCACGGAACAGGCCGAGGTGTGCGGTCGCGGCGGGGTGGACGACACTCACGGCATCGGCGGCGGAGACGGAGTCGGGCAGCCGATAGAGGCGCTCGACGGGAACGGAGGCGTAGTCGGCGAAGGAACCTTGGCGGCCGTGGTGGCCGAGGCTGTTGCACCACACGCGGTCTCCGGGGTGGAATTCGCTGACGCCCGGTCCCTGCGCCACGACAGTTCCGGCGAGGTCGCGGCCGATGACGAACGGGAACGGCGTGTGTGTGGGGTATGCGCCGGAGCGGACGAAGGTGTCGACATGGTTGACCGCGAGGGCTTGCGCGCGCACGAGCACATCGGTGGGACCGAGCGCTGGTACCGGCAGTTCGCCGACCATGATGTCATCGGCGGGACCGTGTTCGGTGATGTAGGCGGCCGTCATGACAGCAGGGATGTCGCCCATCTGAACTCCTGATCGTGGTGGCTGGGACCGGGTGCCGCCCGCGTGGCGGGCTCTGTACCACGCAGCGGACGGCACCCGGTGGGTCAATGCGCGGACTGCGGCGGGTTGTTCGGGAGCCCGTATTTCTCTGTCCACGCCTTGGCCAGGTCGGCTTCCTGGATGTCGGTGAACGTGTAGGCAGGCGACAACACGGGCAAGATCCGCTCGACGCGCAGGAGGACGGCTTCGTTCGCCGGGTAGCCGGGCCCGTTGAGGTCTAGCAGCCAGTCGCGCAGCCACTCATAGGCCGGATGACCTGCCGGGAGCAATTCGGCGGTGCCCTTGAACCGGTAGCCGCGGCGGCGGATGAAGTCGATGGAACAGATCTCCATGCGAGGATCGCGGCGTAGGTTGGCGACGGTCTCGGGTGAGTTGATGTCCATGAAGATGAGGTGCTCGTCGTCATAGACGCGGACCGAGCCTTTGGGGGAGAGGTTCGGTGAGCCGTCCGCGCAGATGGTGGCGGCGAACGACAGCTTGGCGCTGTCGATGATGTCACGCATGTCGTCGGTGATCGCGCTCATGGTTCACTCCTGATCGGTGAATGTTGTGCGGTGAGGGCAGGCTGTCGGTGGGCAGGAACGCCGGGGATGGAGCCGGTCAGCAGGTCGGCGTCGGAGCTGTCGTCGATCGCGGCGGACAGGTCGGCGTCGCGAGTTTCCGGGCCGAGCGCGGCTCCGATGACGATCAGCGCGCCACCGATGACGAGCAGGACCACCGGTGTGTACTTCAGCGGCATGATCTCGGCGAGCCAGGTCTGGTAGAAGACGTAGAACGCGGGGACGATCACCGCGGCGGTGTAGCCGAGCCCGTAGCCGCTGGAGCGGACACCGACGTGGAATCGCTCGATGATGTAGGTCGTGACGACGCCGAAGGTGGACACGACCACGATCACCAGCGCGACCGACACCAGCGTGATGAGGGTGGCGCCGGTCACTGTTCGGGAGACCAACAGCGCGTACAGCACCGGGGCTAGCGTGCCGGTGAGCGGACCGGCGATGAGGAAGAACCGCCGGCGGCCGATGCGCTGGCTGGCGATGCCCGCACCGAGGTAGGCGACGGCCAGCAGCGCGTAGGCCAGCACGAGCAGCAACGTCACGCGCAGGTCGGTGAGTCCCGCGTCGCGTTTGAGTGCTCCGGGCAAGACGGCGCCGATGACGTTGAAGGCCAGCCAGAGGCCGGTCATCAGAATGAATACTTGCAGGAAGTTGCGCAGGTTCACGCCGCGGAACAAAGCCACCAGCGGGATGCTGGGAGCCTTCGGCGCCTGCTTCCACGCGTCGGATTCCTCGAAATTGCGCGATATCCAGGGCACCAGCGCCAGCGCGAGAACGCCTCCGATAACGAACGGGATCCGCCACCCCCACTCCACATAGGCCGATCCGAGGCCGTCCGCCGGCATGACCTGCAACAGGCCGGTGGTGATGAGCGCGATCGCGCAGTAGGCCAGCGGGAAAGCGGTCATGATCACCGCGCCGACGAGACCGCGCTTTCCGCGTGGGGCCTGTTCGAGGGCCAGCGGTATCGCGGACGTGTACTGCCCGCCTAGGAAGATGCCGTCGGCGAACCGCAGCCCGATCAACGCAAATGTACTGGCCAGGCCGATTTCTTGGTAGCCGGGCAGGCTCGCGATCAGCAGTGTGACAACGCCGAAGCCGACCAGCGCGATCATGGACGTGCGGCGGCGACCGGTGCGGTCGCTGAAGTGTCCGAAGATCACCGCGCCGAGGGGGCGGCCCAGCAGGGTGGCGGCGAAGATCAGTCCGGTGATGATCAGGCTGGTGGTATCGGAGAGGTGCGCGGGCTGAAAGTATGCCGCGGCCGGCGCGAGCGCGATGACCGGCAGATAGACGTCGAACATGTCCACCCACAGTCCGGCCCACGCCCCGGCCACCGCTTTGCGGCCTTTGCGGGACAGGGGCGTGGGGGATCCAGGGCTCGTGGCAGTGTTCATCGCCCACCTGCCGTGCTCTGCTCCGCGGTGGTGCCGGGACGCCAGGTCGTGTCGCCACCGTGCGGGCCGACGGGATCCTGGCCGGTCCGCGGGGGGCCCGCGGGGAGATCGACGGGACGACCGAGCCCGGCGTTCTCAAAGAGATAGATCATCATGGGACTCTTCACTGTTGGAATAGATGTCGCCTCGCTATGGCGTTGTCGCGCATTGGGCGAGGTCAGGGTCGGCGCGGAGGGCGCCGCTCGACCGCAGTTGGTGCTGTCAAGTCACAGAGCCTAGGCAGACCATTCCACTGGATAACGACAATTCTTCTGTGGAGAACACCCCGTCGTAAATGCTCGGCCCAGTGCCTACCGCTGTGGTTGCCGCGGACATCGGGGGCAGTGCCTGCGTCGCGTGTGGCTGCCGCACAGGGAGGTACCGCGCGCGGGTCGAGGAGACGGTGAACCTGATGGTGCGTATCGGGATGACGGCGCGATTTCGACCGCGGTGGAGTCGCGCAGATGCTGGGGTCGGCGGCAGGCAGGACCGGTCCACCACTTCGGGACAGGCTCTACTCGCGCACGGGAATCGCGACGACGCCAAGGCTGCCTCAGGAGGGGGCTGCGGTTGCCGGAAAGTTTGGTGCTAGGGGTGCGGCGGTGTTCCACTCAGGCCAGAACGGGCACGGTGGCCGCGAAATGCGAGGCGACGATAGACATGCCCTGGGCATGATAAAAGCGATGTGCACCGTGGTTGGTGACTCCGGAATCCAGTTCGATGCGCACGCAGCCTGCCTGCCACGCACGCGCCCGGAGTTCGGCCATCAGTCGGCTGCCGACACCGGCGGAGCGAACCGCGGGTTCGGTCACCAGGTCGTCGATGAACAGCAACCGACCGCGACTGGTGGCGAGCACCCGATGTGCCGCAACCCCCACACACCGGTCTCGGTCGTAGGCGGCGGTGAACACCAGTCCCTGTCCGGCGGCTTCGGCGGCGAAGTTCGCGAAGTCTTCCGCGCTCAGGTCCGGTCGGAGTGTCCGGATCAATGCGGCCACGTCGGTCGACAGCGCAGGGTGGGTGACTTCGACGTCGGTGAAGGTCAATTCCATGCAGGCGACCATAGCCAGCGGTGGGAAGCGGCCGTCAAGGGCGTGTCGTTGTCGCGACGCACGGGCGCGAGTGCGGGGTTCGGTCGCCCTCAACGCGCGGCGGCCAGCTGTACCTGCACGGCGTGCGCGGTCGCGCGCAGCGCGGCAATCAGGGTGTGCAGGTGGGCCGGGTCGTAGCGAACGCTGGGCAGGGCCACCGACAGACCCGCCGCCGGTGCGCCGTCGTGGTCGCGGATGAGCACTCCGACTGCGATCAGGCCGCGTTCGGAGTTCTCCTGGTTGACGGCGAAGCCGCTGCCTGCTGCCCTTGTCAGCCGCTCACGCAGTTCGCGCAGGTCCGGCCGCTCGCCGGGACGGTCTCGGTAGCGGTCGGGGGCATAGAGTTGCGCGAGTTGCTGGTCATCGAGTTCGGCAAGCATCAACTGCCCGGTGGTGGTGCGGTGGGCGGGGAAAACCATGCCTTCGCGCGAGCCCACCCGCAGTGCTCGGGCGCACTCGACGCTGGCGATGAACCGTACGGTGTCGCCGGTGCGGATGCTGAGGTTGGCGGTTTCGTCCAGCTCCTCGACCAGTCGCCGCAGGTGCGGTAGCGCAGCGGCACGCAGGCGCGAGGTCTGCGATCGGGAGTGGGCGGCCAACTCCAGCACCGGCCCGGCGCGGTAGACGCGGTCCTCGTCCTGAATCGCGAAGTCGCGATAGACCAGCATCGACAGGAGCCGGTGTGCGGTCGAGCGAGCGACACCCAACCGCGCGGCCGCCTGGGAGACGGTCATACCGCCCTCCAGTTGGAGCACGGAGGCCAGCCGTAGGGCGTGGTCGACGCTGGCGATAGCGTACGGCGGCGGCGTCTTGAGAGGTTTGTCCATTCAGTGGCTCCTGTTCTGCTGAACAGAATCTACATGCTGTCCTGCAGAACAGGCCGCACGCTGATGGACGTGACTTCATCTCCTCCTCTCCCGACCGCCCCGGTGCGCTTGGACGTCACGGCCTTCGACGACCAGCCGGAGTCCACGCCCGCACTGGCTGAGCTCTATCGTGGCTTCGAACAGGAACTGCTGGTCCCGCTGTGGACACAGATCGGTGACCTGATGCCGCAACAGCCGACATCGCGAGCCGTCGCGCACTTGTGGCGCTGGGACCGGCTCGCGGAATTGGCCGCACGCGCCGGCGAACTCGTGCCCGTGGGTCGCGGCGGCGAACGCCGCGCCATTGCCCTGGCCAACCCCGCCCTGGGCGGCAAACCGTTCGCCACCCCGACGCTGTGGGCCGCCATCCAATACCTGATGCCCGGCGAGGATGCTCCCGAACACCGCCATACCCAGCACGCCTTTCGGTTCGTCGTCGAGGGTGAAGGTGTGTGGACCGTCGTCGGTCGCGACCCGGTGGCCATGCGCCGCGGCGACTTCCTGCCCCAGGCCGGCTGGAATTTCCACGCCCACCACAACGCCACGACGGCGCCGATGGCGTGGATCGACGGACTCGACATTCCCTTCCAGTACCTGACCGAAAGCCAGTTCTTCGAATTCGGGCGCGATCAGATCAGTGACGCCGAGCGCGTCACCCCCGATCGCTCACGCTCGGAGCGGCTGTGGGGTCACCCCGGTCTGCGTCCGGTCGCGGCGAGCCGGCTGGCGCCCGGAACCCCGCTGCTGGCCTACCGGTGGGAACACACCAACCGGGCGCTCGACGATCAACTCACGGTGGCCGCTTCCGGCGGCGGCGGTACCGTTTCCCCTGGTCACGCAGCTGTCCGGTTCGCCGACCCCGCCACCGGCGGCGACGTGTTGCCGACGCTGCGCGCCGAAATGCACCGTGTGCTCCGCGGCGCCGAAACCGTGCCGGCTCGCGAGACCGGCTCCTCGGTGTACCAGGTGTTCGACGGTTCCGGCACCGTCACCGTCGCCGATCGCGCGTGGACAGTGAACCGCGGTGATTTGTTCGTCGTCCCGTCCTGGCAGCCGTTCTCGGCCCGTTCCGAGGCCGGTACGACCGATTCCGACTCCGGCGCCCTGGACCTGTTCCGCTTCAGCGACGCCCCCATCTTCGAGGCGCTGGGCCTGAACCGCACACGGGTGGAAGGGGCCGGCCGATGAAACTGGCAACCTTGCGCGTCGACGGCGCCACCCGCGCCGTCCGGCTGGACGGCGACGTCCTCACCGATCTGGGCCGGCCGGACGTGGGCGCGCTGCTGGCCCACCAGGATTGGCGGCAGCGCGCCGCCGCAGCCGACCCCACGACCGCCAAGACCTACCCCACCCGGGGCGCGGAGTTCGCCACGCTCGTCCCGGACCCGTCGAAGGTCGTGTGCGTCGGGCTCAACTATCGCCGCCACATTCAGGAGATGGGCCGTGTCCTGCCCACACATCCGACCCTCTTCGCCAAATTCGCCGACACCCTCACCGGCCCCTCCGACGACATCATCCGCCCAGCTGAAACGGCCGAGTTCGACTGGGAAGTCGAACTCGCCGTGGTGATCGGCGCGTCGGTACACCGCGCTCGCGGCGCCGACGCCGAGGCGGCCATCGCGGGATTCACCATCCTCAACGACCTCACCTGCCGCGACTGGCAATTCCGCACGCGGGAATGGCTGCAGGGCAAGATCTGGCAGTCCACCTCTCCGGTCGGCCCGTTCCTGGTCACCCCCGACGACCTGCCCGGCGGCACCCGTCCTGCCCTCGGCCTGCGGCTGCTGGTCGACGGCGAGATCATGCAGTCCGACACCACCGCCGATCTTCTCTTCGACCCGGTCACGCTCGTCGAGTACATCTCCACCACCGTCCGGCTCAACCCCGGCGACATCATCGCCACCGGCACTCCCGGAGGTGTGGGCCACGCCCGCAGCCCCCAGCGATTCCTCCGTGGCGGGGAGCGTGTCGTGGCCGAGATCGACGGCCTGGGCCGGCTCGACAATCGCATCATCGGCGCCGCACCCGAAGCGGGCAACTGATGCACCCTCGCGCCCTCGCCCAGACCCGGCGCTGGGCCGCGCTGGGCACCGACCTGTTCATCCGGGCAGTCAGCGACGACGAGGACTGGCTGCGCGCCGTGAGCGGGCTGCCCGACTGGAGCCGCCGCCAGCTGCTGGCTCATGTCGCCGCCAACGCCGACGCGCTCGGCAACCTCGTGCACTGGGCTGCGACCGGCGAACCCACCCCGATGTACGCCACACCGCATACGCGGGCAGCGGATATCGCCCGCGGCAGCAAGTTGCCTGCTCCCGACCTGCTCGCCTGGCTGTCCAGTTCCGCCGATGCGCTCGAGCACGCCATGAACGCACTCGACGGCAGCCAGTGGACGACATCGGTCGTGACCGCGCAGGGCCGGACCGTGCCCGCCACCGAGATCCCGTGGCTGCGGGCGCGTGAGGTGTGTGTGCACGGCGTCGACCTCGCTCATGGCATCACTTTCGCCGACCTGCCCGCCGACTTCCTCGCCGCGCTCTGCGACGACGTGCTCGCCAAACTCGCCACGACGCCGAGACCGGCGCTGGTCCTCGAGGCCACCGACAGCGGCGACCGGTGGGTACTGCCCGGGGACGAATCGCCGATCACGCTCGTCGGCTCCCTACCTCAGATCACCGCCTATCTCACCGGACGCCCCTACCACCTCATTTCCGACGACGCAGTGCCCCCGCCGGTCCTCGGCCCCTGGCTGTAATCCGCCCGGTTTCTCACACGAGGGATAATCACCATGAACCACTCCACCTCTCCCGCCGACGACGTACCCGATGTGCTGGTGGTCGGTGGCGGCATCGGCGGTCTCGGCGCCGCTCTCGCCTTGACCCGCAACGGTCTCCGTGTCCGAGTCCTGGAACAGGCTCCTGAATTCGGTGAGGTGGGAGCCGGCATCCAGCTCGCCCCCAACGGCACCCGCATCCTGGCCGACTACGGCCTGCTGGATGAGGCCGTCTCGCTCGGTGTCGTCCCCACCCGCATGGTCATGCGTGACGCGGTCGACGGCTCCGAACTCACCGCCTTGGACCTGCGCGATCTGCATCACCGCTACGGGTCGCCATATCTCGTCATCCACCGCAGCGACCTGCACGGGCTGCTGCTGCGAGCCTGCCGGCGCGCCGGTGTCGACCTGCGTACCGACCAGCAGGTCACGAGCTACGACAACGTCGTCGGCGGCGCCGGTGTCGAACTGGCCGACGGCACCGCGCACCGCGCACGTCTCGTGATCGCCGCCGACGGCATCCACTCCGTCGCTCGCCGCCAATACGTCGGCGACGACGTGGTCAACTCCCGCTATGTCGCGTACCGGGCCGCCCTGCCGGTCGAACAAGTCCACGACCATGGCATCACCGTCGCCGACGACGAGGTTGTCGTCCATGTCGGACCTCGATGCCACTTCGTGCAGTATCCGCTTCGCGGCGGCACAACCGTCAATCAGGTCGCCGTCTTCGAATCAACCAAAGCGCGCGCGGGCGAACAGAACTGGGGCACCCCCGACGAACTCGACGCCGCGTTCACCGGTACCTGCGATCAGGTCCGCGAGGCCACCGCACTCATGTGGCGGGACCGCTGGTGGCAAATGTTCGACCGCGACCCCATCAGCACCTGGGCCTACGGTCGCGTCGTCTTGCTCGGCGACGCCGCGCACCCGCCCCTGCAATATCTTGCCCAAGGCGCGATCATGGCGATCGAGGACGGCTGGGTCCTCGCCCAGCACCTCGCGGCGACCGGCACCGCGCATCCCGGACCCGCGCTGGACGCCTACCAAGCTGTGCGTGCCGCACACTGCGGGCGCGTCCAGGCCACCGCGCGTGCGTGGGGCGACCTGTGGCACCTCGACGGAGATCTTCGACTGCGGCGTAACGCGATCCTGCGTGACCGGGCCATCGATGACTTCCACTTCATCGACTGGCTCTACGGACCCACCGCCCTGACCCCGGACCAGGAGCCCCCGATGTTCACCCCCATCCCGCTCAGCACGATCGAACCGGCGCACTAGTCCGCTGGTGCGCACAATGCTGCCAGGCGGCGCTGATGATGAGTGTGCCGCCGCGGCAGGTCGGGGGTGCCCGGTGCGGTGTTCACCGTCGGGGCTCGAGAAATCCGGGTGGGATCCGGGGCTGAAACGCGAGTGTTATTCGGCGGCCTTCCGCACGATCTGCGCCAGCCTTTCCCAGGAGGGCGAGGTGATTCCGACTGATTCGTTCACCAGGCCGACCAGCTTCGGATCCAGCGCCGGGGTCGTTCGTCCGGCTCCGGTGCGTCTGCTCGCCAGCCACCGTCGGGTGCGGTCGGCCAGTTCCATCAGGCGTGGGTCATCCGGGGACCAGTCGAACGCTGCGTCGTAGTCGAGGTAGATAGCTTCGAATTCCGGATCGTCGATGGCGTCGAGCTTGTCGGCGACCCAGTCCGCCGCCTGCTTCGGGGCAACCGACTGCAGCAGAATCCAGATATCGCGCTCCATCCGGACTGCCCGGTCGCCGACCCCGAGTCGCCGCAGCCGTTCGAGGTACTCGGCGACTTCGGCGGACACGAACAGCCTGTCGCCGGAACTCAATTCGACGATCCGCTCGCGGGTTCGGCGGATCTCCTCGGCGTGTTCGGCGAGCGCGCGGTCGATCTCGGCGATCGCCGCCGCGAACTCGTCGGAGTTCGCGGCGAGCAATTCCTTGATCCGCGCCAGTGGCACGCCAGCCTGCGCCAGTGTCTTGATCTTGACCAGATCTATGGCGTCTTCGGCGCTATAGCGTCGATAGCCGGAGGAGTCACGCGGCGGTTCGGGAAGCAGGCCACGCCCGTGGTAGACGCGCACGGCCTTGATCGTCACGCCCGCATACTGCGCGAGCTGTCCGATGGTGATCATCCGCGTCTCCCTTCGCCGGTGCGCTGTCCAGCCCTCGCCATCATCACACCCGGGCGAACAACCGGCCGGCTAGGTCGATTCCAGCCACGGCGCCGGATTCGTCCCGGGTGAAGAACCCGCGTTGTCCCTGTAGACCGCCGCCGGTAACGATGTACCCGTCCGCGTCGCCGGGCAGCAGGCCGAAGGCGGCGGGCGGAAGGTCGGGCGGCAGTTCGGTGTCTGTGGCGGTACGGATCTCCGGCTTGATGGCGCATTCGATCGTCAATCCGGTCCCGTCGGTGTCGAGGGTGAGTCGCATCATCTCGTTCTCGTACTGTCCGACGATCTCCCGTGCTCGCGCCCCGTCGTAGGGCAGCGGCTCCGGGTCGCGTTCCACCATGCTCAGGACGCGCTCGAGCACCCAATTCACCGTGGCGCGATTGAACGCGAGGCCCGCGTCCGGGCCCGCGTTGGACATCACAACGACAGCGAAGTTCCGCTCGGGCACGATGAGCAGATCGGCGAACTGGCCATTGGCCGATCCGCCGTGCCCGATGGTTGCGACACCGTCCACTTCGCGCAGGAACCAGCAGATGCCGAGCCCATCACCCAACGTGCTCCCACGCAGTTCTACCGTCTGCTCCCGCATCCGGTGCAGCAACTCGGCGGGCAGAATGCGATCGCCGCCAGCAGCCCGGCCGTCGCCGAGATGAAATCTCGCCCACCGCAGCAAGTCGCCCGCCGACGACGCCACGCCGCCGCCGGGGTTGTTGGCGCGGTTGTCCTTCCACTGCCTGGCGACCGCGACCGCACCGTTCACATCGATGTTGTGTCCCACCGCGAACCGGCGAGTCATGACATCGTTGACCGCGTAGCAACTGTGCGCCAGCCCGAGCGGCTCGAACAACAGCGACGCGACGGCCCGCTCGAAGGTCAGTCCGGTGACGTTCTCGACGATCCGGCCTGCCAGGTTGAATCCTGCCTGACTGTACGACGCCCGCGCACCCGGTTCGGCGATCAGCCGCGATTCGGCAAGCTTCGCCGCGTGCCGCGCCAGGGCGTCGTCGCCCTCGCCGGGGTCGTCGCTCAGCCGCCATTCCAGCCCGGCCGTATGGTTGAGCAGCCGCGACACGGTGATCCCGTCCGCAGCCGCCGCATCGGGAACGGTGAATTCCGGAACATACCGCCGCACTGGCGCGTCCAGCTCGACCTGCCCCTCGGCGACCAACTGCATCAGCGCAGTCGCGGTGAACGTCTTGCTCACCGAGCCCACCACGAACATCGTGTCCCGGTCGACTGGAAGTGGATTGTCCGCGCTGGTCACCCCGTGGCATGCGAAGATCTCACGGCCACCGGCCAATACCCCCACGGCGGCACCCGGCACCCCCAACTTCTCGGCTGAGTTCGTAACGAATTCCGACAATTCCTGTGACATCTCGTTCATGTCTCCATGCTCGAACCCTGCCCATGGGGCAAGGTCAAGCCCTCAGTCGGAATTAACCCTCAGCATGTCTCCGCCATGGTCGTTGGCGAGACACTCACGGTGGACAAGCGGTTTCCGCGGGCCAGGCACAGCACATTGCGCGCCGGTCCGGACCGACGAGTTCCGAAGCGCCGGCGCGGCAGTGACAGTGTCCGGTTTCCCGAGTCGGGTCAAATCGCGTCGGCCCTCGCGCCATACTGACGGTCATGGGGTATGAAACCAGTAGGACGCGGTTCTCATGAGCGCTCACCGTCTCGCCATCGCCATCATCGGAACCGGCTTCGCGGGACTCGCCGCAGCGATCGAGTTGAAGAAGCACGGCCACGACGACATCGTGCTTTTCGAACGTGGCTCTGAAGTAGGCGGGGTCTGGCGGGAGAACACCTACCCTGGCGCTTCTTGTGACGTGCCGTCGTCGCTCTACTCGTTCTCCTTCGAGCCGAACCTCAACTGGCTGCGGCGTAGCTCGGAGCAGCCCGAGATCCTGGCCTATCTGCGCAGAACCGCCGGGAAGCATGATGTCCTCCGGCACGTCCGGTTCGACACCGAGGTGATCAGTGCGGAGTTCGACGAGGTCGTGAACCGGTGGACGATCGGTACCGACGCCGGCGATGTCGTCGAGGTCGACGTCCTCGTCTCAGCGGTTGGACAGCTGTCGCGGCCAGCGCTGCCGGACGTCGAAGGACGGGAGAACTTCGAACATGACGCCTTCCATTCCGCGGAGTGGGACCACTCAATCGACCTGACCGGCAAACGTGTTGCCGTGATCGGCACGGGAGCGAGCGCCATCCAATTCGTTCCGGAGATCCAACCACAGGTGAAGCAGCTGATCCTGTTCCAGCGGACGGCGCCCTACCTACTTCCCCGGTTCGACACCGTATTCTCCGACGCACACCACGCGCTGTTTCAGCGGCTACCGATCATTCAGAAGGCGCAGCGGGCGGTCTGGTGGATGGCTGCCGAGACCTTGTCGATCGCTTTTCTCTATTCCAAGCCACTGTCGAGGGTTGTCACAGCACTGAGCCGATGGCACATGAAACGGCAACTGAGAGGTTCCGAGCTCCTCGCGAAGGTATGGCCGGACTACGCGGTCGGCTGCAAGCGGATCCTGTTCTCGGACAACTACCTTCCCTCGTTGCGTCAACCGAACGTGGCTGTGGAATCCGATCGGATCGAAGAGATCACCGCCGCGGGTGTACGCACGGTGGACGGCGTGGTTCATGAGGTCGACGTGATCATCTACGCCACCGGCTTCGCTGCGAGCGACTTCTTGGCCCCGATGAAGATACTCGGTCAGGGCCGTCGTGATCTGCGCGCCCAGTGGAGTAATGGTGCGCGCGCCTACCTGGGCGTCAGCATCCCGCATTTCCCGAACCTGTTTCTGATGTACGGCCCCAACACGAATCTGGGCTCCGGCTCGATGGTGTGCATGCTGGAGAGCCAGGCCGAGTACATCCGGCGGGCCGTCGCCGGCCTCCGTGGCGGGGATGCCGTCGTCGTCCGTGCCGACGTCGAAAATCGCTACGACGTGGAAACCCAGGCGCGTCTGGTAGACGGGGTCTGGTCGAAGTGCACGAGCTGGTACCGCGCGGCCGACGGCAGGGTCGCCAACAACTGGCCCGGCACTTCGTCCGAATACCGACGCCGCACAAAGGAGTTCGACGCGAGTGAATTTGTGCACCTGAGCAAGGAAAAAGGCATTTCCTGAAGACGATCAATGATGACCGTCGCGGTTCGGGGCACACCTGCGGTGGTCGTCCATGGCATCCGCAGCAGGTGCCAGTTTTCGCGGTGTCGCCCCGGTGACGACACCGATCACGATCAAGATGGTCCGCCCTTCCGGGAATCATCGGGTGCCGGGAAGCACTGGGGGGCGGCCCGCGTGACCACCACGGTGGATCGCGCGGGACACTCTCCTGCTTGTGCCGGCTGCGGCGCTTACGGCGCGGCAGGATTCAGGTCGTCGGCCGGGTAGTAGACCTCACGTCGCAAGCGTTCCAAGTCCGGCGCCGCGGAACCGGAGGTCGGCTCATACCGACCGCTCTCACGCCCCCACAGCCCTACGCTCGCGATGTTCACGTATATCTCCGCGTAGTGCTTCCCCCGGCCCGACAAGCCGGGAAGCACGCGGAAAAGCGCGGGGACGTAGCGGATCACCGCCTCGAGTTGGGCACGTTGTTCGGCCACCTGGCGCTGTACCTGCTCGACGGCTTCGCGGCGGGTACACCCGGTCTCGTGACGGATCGCCCGCACCAGGTTGTAGGGAACGTGGTCTGCCTCGTCCTGATCCAACCCCACCAGGTCGTTCTCCAGAAAGGTCACCCAGAAGCCGAGTTCCTCGAGACGGCGGATCACCGGGTGGTTGCGCAGCTTCGGCGGCAGTTCCCGGTCCTGGTACACCTCCGCGCAGGCGAGAGCGGTGTCGATCCCACTGGTCGACATCCGCAGCGGCAGATAGTCGGCCGTGGAAGGGATGTAGCCATTGATGCGATGGTGCGCTTCGCGTTCGGCCGCTTCGAACCAGTCTTCGATGCCGTCGAGGAACCGCTTCTGCCAGCGGGCGCTGCGCCCCGCCCGCAGCCGCGGCCACAAACTGGCCCACGCCGCCGGGATCGCGCCCGGTCGCCACGGCGCCTCCGGGTCCTGGCGCAGTGTGGCCACCAGCCCGCGCCGCAACGCGGTCACGGCTTTCGGGTCCGTCAGCTGCGGATCTTCGAACAGGTCATCCCACATGAGGGTGAGCACGGCCATCCCGTAGGCGGTCTGTTCCCGGGACGCGTCCGCCGCTGGGGCCAGGATCTGTGCCGGGCTCCGGATCGCTCCGGTCCACCGATGGTAGTCGGCCTCGGCCGGGGTGCGGGCAAGGCCGGTGTCCATCAGCCAGCTCCGCAACCATTGCCCGATCCCAGGCGGGAGCCCATCACTGTGAGCCCTGGGTGCCTGCGTCGACTGCCGGGGGACCACCGGAGCAGGAGTTCTCCGGTCGAGGATGGACCGGGCGTAGGCGATCATCGCCTGGCGGGCGCGCGGGTCACCGGCCACGGCAGCGAGCTGACCGTCGGCCTGGTCGATGAAATCCTCGGCCGCCGCTCGTGCTTCGTCCACGGCGCCGGAGGCGATGACGAGCTCACGGGCACGTTCGGCTTGCTCACGCGTCATTCTGCTGCGCAGCAGGTGGGCGAGGCTTTGGTCGCGGGCGGCGGCGCGGATCACGGGCAGGGTGTAGATACCCTCGCCTAGATCCGCGTTGACGGTCTTGCCCATTTCTTCGGCGGTCGAAGTCACATCGAGGATGTCGTCATACAGCTGATAGGCCAATCCGAACTGTCGACCGAACCTGGCCAACGCCTCTTCCTGCTCCTCTGAGCAGCCCGCCTGCATCGCGCCCACCCGGCACGCCAACGACAGCACCGCCGCCGTCTTGCCGTCGATCGTGTCCAGGTAGGACTGCTCGGTACGAGAGGCCACATGAAGGTCGGCGGCCTCGATCACCATGCCCGCGCACATCTGCTCGCCCGCGATCGTCGCCGCGAGAACCTCACGCCCGCCGAGCTCGGCCAGCATGCGCATGCCCGAGAACGTCACCGAGTCCCCACCCAACACCGCCATGTGCGGACCCCACACCGCGTTGCTGCTGGGGCGGCCACGACGCTGGTCCGCGTGATCGATGACGTCGTCGTGATACAGCGAGCCCACATGCATCAACTCCACCCCGGCGGCGGCGCGCACTACCCGGTCATCAGCTGGGGCCGCGGGATCGGTGAGCAGGTAGTACGACAGCAGCGTCAACGTCGGACGCACCAGCCGCCGAGACGTCTCGGGCCCCTCGTCGGTGAGCGCGGTCAGCTCAGGGCGGCCCCGAAACTGCACAGGCCCGAGAACGTCACGGACACGGTCCAAGTCCGCATCCAGATGCGGGAAAACAGCGGAATCTACCTCACGTGGCACGTGCAACTCCTGACTAGTGGCATCGGCAACCCACACCGAAGTTTCGATGAAAATTTGACACCACGGCGCACAGAAAATGTTGGTATCAGCCAACTTTGACGGCGTCATCACCTCGCCGGTGAAGGTCGGCGACTGCTGCGCGGATTCACCCGTACGCCTTTGCCGGTCAAGGGTGCGCACCAGCTGTCGCGGGTCGTGGAGGGTGGGCGATGCCGGTTCAGGGAGTGCGCGATCACGGTGTCGCGGCACGGACATACCCGATCAGCTCGTCCAAGCAGGGTGTGCCTGCGCACCGAGTCCGATCTGTCGTGGCCCGGCGGATAGCGCGGACCGACGACCGAGTCCGCGCCGACCGGAATCAGCCCGCGCAGACCCGATTGAATTCGGTTGTCGCGGCGTCCATGCTGGAGACGTTGTCGTCGGTGAGCGCGTGGGCGTACGCGTCGATGGCGTCCTTGTCCGCCCCGGTGGCGTCGATGGCCGCGAGCTTGGTGGCCAGAGTCTGTTGCACGGTCGGGTTCAGATCGCCGTTGGACTCGGCGATGCTCGCGTTGATCAGGTCCACGGCCGCGCTGCATGCCGCCGACTGGGCGTGTGCGGGGCCCGCGGGCAGCAGCACAGAGCCGACGGCACTGGCGATGAGCAGGGCAGCGGAGAAGGTCTTGGTCATTACGTCCTCGGTGTCGCATGAACAGGAACGAGGCCCGTGACCCGGCGCGGGCGCGGACCTCGGACGCACACGGTACCGGACGGATTCGGCGGTACGGGACGAATGGAATTGTGCGAGAAGACTTTTCGGGTCGCTGAACTAGCGCGGCTTGCGCAGCAGCAGGGAATCGCGGATCAGGATGCCTGCGATCAGGACGGCGAAGCCGATCAGGAATACGTCCTCGACCCTGCCCTTGTGGTTGCCCTTCAGCATGCAGAGCAGGATCACCGCGACGATCCAGCCGGCGATGCGGAATGTGCGGCGCGATTCGCCACTCCAGCCCCATGCGGCGGAGGGAACTTCGGCGGTGTCCACGTGAGTGACGATGCCGCGCTCGGTGTCGGCGTGTTCGATTTCCGTGGCGGCCACGATCGCTCCTTAGCTGGTTCGGGTACCGCTTCGGCGGTACTCACTCGATGAGCTATGCCGCATATCGTGACATACGACGATGCGTCGTTGTCAGTCGGCCCGCGCCCGCCGAACGCGTTCCCGAGCGTAGGACACAATGAAGGCGTGTCCGACATCGTGAGAGTCTTGCTCCTGGGCAGTACCGGATCCATCGGTACCCAAGCGCTCGAGGTGATTGCCGCCAACCCCGACCGTTTCGAGGTGGTCGGATTGGCCGCCCGCGGCAGCGATACCGCACTGCTGGCCAGCCAGATGGCCGCCACCGGCACGCACAACGTCGCCGTCGCCGACCCCGCCGCGGCCCAGCAGCTCGACCTCGCCCTCGGCGGACCGGACGCGGTGACCGAACTGGTGCGTCGTACCGAGGCCGATGTCGTGCTCAACGCGCTGGTCGGCTCGCTGGGACTGGAGCCGACCCTGGCCACTCTGGAGTCCGGCGCCCGCCTCGCGCTGGCCAACAAGGAATCGCTGGTCGCAGGTGGTTCCCTGGTGACTCGCGCGGCTGCGCCCGGGCAGATCGTCCCGGTCGACTCGGAGCATTCCGCGCTGGCGCAGTGTCTGCGCGGTGGTCGGGCCGAGGAGGTCGATCGGCTCGTGCTCACCGCGTCCGGCGGCCCGTTCCGTGGGTGGACAACGCAGATGCTGGAATCGGTCGGTCCCGCGGAGGCCAAGGCGCATCCGACCTGGTCGATGGGTTTGATGAACACGCTGAACTCCGCCTCCCTGATCAACAAGGGCCTCGAGCTGATCGAGACGCACCTGCTGTTCGGCATCCCCTATGACCGCATCGACGTCACCGTGCATCCGCAGTCGATCGTGCACTCGATGGTCACCTTCACCGATGGATCGACCCTGGCCCAGGCCAGCCCGCCGGATATGAAACTGCCGATCGCGCTGGCCCTCGGCTGGCCGGACCGGGTGCCCGGCGCCGCCGCGGCGTGCGATTTCGGCAGCGCGGCCACCTGGACGTTCGAGCCGGTCGACAACGAGGTCTTCCCTGCCGTGGAGTTGGCTCGCCGGGCCGGGCAGGCGGGCGGCAGCGTGACCGCGGTGTACAACGCCGCGAACGAGATCGCGGTGCAGGCGTTCCTGGACGGAGCTATCCGCTTTCCGGACATCGTCCGGACGACGGCCGCCGCGGTGGAGTCGGCCGACCAATGGCGCGCGGAGCCGCAATCGCTCGCGGAGGTCCTTGCCGCCGACGCTTGGGCGCGCGAGTTCGCGGCCGCTCACGTGCGGGCCTGAGCCGACACGGCCCGCACCACGCATCGGACTCGCCCGGCGACCGCGCCTGGCACACTGAACACACCGGGTCGGGCGGTGTCCGGTTAGGGTGGTCGTGGTGCTCGCGGCCAGGTGCGGACGCGTGCGTGCGGGATATTCGAGCTGCGCAAACGCAGGAGGGCTGTAGAGCAAATGGTGTTCGCGTTGGGATTCGTGCTGTTCGCGCTCGGCATCACCGTGTCGATCGCGCTGCATGAATGTGGGCACATGTGGACCGCCCAGGCGACCGGCATGAAGGTGCGGCGCTACTTCATCGGGTTCGGGCCGAAGATCTTCTCGTTCCGCCGTGGCGAAACCGAGTACGGCCTCAAGGCGCTTCCGCTCGGTGGCTTCTGCGACATCGTGGGCATGACCGCTCTCGACGAACTGCGCCCCGAAGAACTCGACCGTGCCATGTACCGCCAGGCCGCCTGGAAACGACTGGTGGTGATGTCCGGCGGTATCGCGATGAACTTCCTCCTCGGCTTCCTCTTGGTTGTCGTGCTCGCGATCGGCTGGGGGCTGCCACGATTCGATCAGCCGCCCAGCACCGCGTTGGGCGACCTGAGCTGTGTGGCGCAGCAGAATCCGGACGGCTCGACCCAGCCGTGCACCGGCACCGGCCCCGCGCAGCGTGCCGGACTGCAGCGTGGCGACGTGGTCAAGCAGGTCAACGGCGTCGAGGTGAGCACCTGGAAGGAGTTCCAGGCCGAAACTCAGAAGCAGAACGGCCCGTTCACCTACGTCATCGAGCGCGACGGCCGGACTCTGACCATTCCGGTCACGCCCGAACGCGTCCTGCGCTACCCGGAGGGCGGCGGCGCCGGGCGGGAGGTCAGCGCGGTCGGAGTCGGCTCGGACTACTACGACCCGGTCAAGTACAACGTCGTCACCGCGATCCCCGCGGCCGGCGCGTTCACCGGAGACATGTTCATCCGCACGTTCCAATCGCTGGCCCAGATGCCGCAGAAGGTGTCGGCGCTGTGGACCGCGGTGACCGGCGGCGAGCGCGACCCGGAGACCCCGGTCAGTGTGTACGGCGCGAGCAAGATCGGCGGCGAGACCGCGGAACGTGGGCTGTGGGGCGTATTCATCCTGGTGCTGGCCAGCCTGAACTTCTTCCTCGGCGCGTTCAACATCCTGCCGCTGCTGCCGCTGGACGGCGGCCATATCGCCGTCGTGCTCTACGAGAAGATTCGCAACACCCTGCGCGGCTGGCGCGGTCTAGCCCCCGGCGCACCGGTGAACTACCTGAAATTGTTGCCGGCGACCTACGTGTTCGTGGTGATCGGCGGTGCATACATGCTGCTCACCCTGGTCGCGGACATCGTCAATCCGATCAAACTGTTCTGATCGTCATCAGGGCGCATCCCGGTGGTCGGTCTTTCCCGTAGCCCGTCGCGGCAACCGGGAGCGCTGTCATGGCTGTCACAAGATGTGGGACAGGTGCGGCCACCGCTAGACTCGGCTGCGAATGGAATGGACATGATGAAAGTAGGCACCCGAACGTGACCAGCACAATCGGATTGGGGATGCCCGCTGCACCGGCGGCTGTTCTCGCGCCCCGACGCAAGACCCGTCAGTTGGCGGTGGGCAATGTCGGTGTCGGCAGCGATCACCCGATCTCGGTGCAGTCGATGACCACCACCAAGACCCACGATGTGAACGCGACCCTGCAGCAGATCGCGGAACTCACCGCGTCGGGATGCGACATAGTGCGGGTGGCCTGCCCGCGCCAGGAGGACGCGGACGCGCTGGCGATCATCGCTCGTAAGTCGCAGATTCCGGTGATCGCCGATATTCATTTCCAGCCGCGCTACATCTTCGCGGCGATCGATGCCGGGTGTGCCGCGGTGCGGGTGAACCCCGGCAACATCAAAGAATTCGACGGCCGGGTCGCGGAGGTCGCGAAAGCGGCGGGCGCGGCCGGGATCCCGATCCGCATCGGCGTGAACGCCGGTTCGCTCGACAAGCGGATGTTGGAGAAGTACGGCAAGGCCACGCCGGAGGCGCTGGTGGAGTCGGCGCTGTGGGAGGCGGGCCTGTTCGAGGAGCACGGGTTCGGCGACATCAAGATCTCGGTCAAGCACAACGACCCGGTGATCATGGTCGAGGCGTACCGGCAACTGGCCGCGCGGTGCGATTACCCGCTGCACCTGGGCGTCACCGAGGCGGGACCGGCGTTCCAGGGCACGATCAAGTCCGCGGTGGCCTTCGGTGCGCTGTTGTCGGAAGGGATCGGCGACACGATTCGGGTGTCGCTGTCGGCGCCGCCCGCCGAGGAGGTCAAGGTCGGCGGGCAGATCCTGCAGTCGCTGAACCTGCGTCCGCGCAAGCTGGAGATCGTGTCGTGTCCGTCCTGCGGACGCGCGCAGGTCGACGTGTACACGCTGGCCAACGAGGTGACCGCAGGGCTGGAAGGCATGGAGGTACCGTTGCGCGTGGCCGTCATGGGCTGTGTCGTGAACGGGCCCGGCGAGGCGCGCGAGGCCGATCTGGGTGTGGCTTCGGGAAACGGCAAAGGCCAGATCTTCGTCAAGGGGCAGGTCGTCAAAACCGTCCCCGAGGCGCAGATCGTGGAAACCCTGATCGAAGAGGCGATGCGTATTGCCGAGGAGATGGGCGAGGACGCAGGCACCGGCGAACCGGTCGTCACGGTCAGCTGAGCGAAACCCGCGTACCTGGGCTTTCGACGCAGCCGTTCCGGATCGCGTCGGATCGTGGCAGGCTGTCACCGTGCGGAGTCTGCTGGAACCGACGCGCCGGAGTAAAGACCTCCCTGCGCGGCAGCTCGCCAACCGGGACCTGGCGCAGGTACTCCGTGTTCTGGATGCCGATCCGATTGCCTCGTGCATGATCGCTGCCCGGTTACAGGAGTTCGGCCTGGACACCCGCTGCGGCCATGGCGAACTGTGGAGCCGGGGCGGTCCCTCGGTATCACTGTGTTTCTCGGGCGCGAATCTGGTGCCGTTGCTCGGCGACCACGACGCGCTGCGCGCCTTCGCCGACCGCGCGATCCAGTGGCCCCGAATGTGTTCCTCGGTGGTCGGTCGCAGAGAGCTGGCACTGCCACTGTGGGAGATGCTGTCCGATCATTGGGGTCCGGAACGAGAGGTGCGCGAGCAACAGCCGCTGCTCGCGCTCGCCCAGCCGCCGCTGGCCACACCCGACCTGGCGGTTCGCCGGGTGCGCCCCGACGAACTCGATCGCTACCTCGTGGCCGCGATCGCGATGTTCATCGAGGAGGTCGGTGTCGATCCGCGGGCGAGCGACGGCGGGCGTGGCTACCGCCGCCGGATCCAGAGTCTGATCGAATCCGGGCGGGCCTGGGGCCGTTTCGAGGATGGCGAGGTGATCTTCAAGGCCGAGGTGGGTTCGCTGTCTCGGCGTACCGGCCAGATCCAAGGAGTGTGGGTGCATCCGGAACATCGGGGTAAGGGGCACGGCACAGCGGGCACCGCATCGGTTGCCGGCGCGGTGGTTGCCTCCGGTCGCACCGCGAGCCTGTACGTGAACGACTACAACGAGACAGCCCGCCGTGCCTACAGCCGGGTCGGCTTCCGGCAGATCGCGACCTTCGCCACGATCCTGGTCGACTGAGCGCGGATCGGCGCTGCGAGTCCGGCCGAATTCCGGAGCGCCGCAGGCGTTTGCCTGACAGTGGCGGCTACGATCGGTGCCGATGCCGACACGGATGGTCCTCTCGCTCACGGTCGTGGCGCTCGCGGTCGCCGCGGCCGGTTGCTCGAGCGAGCCACGCGGTCCGCTCCCCGTTGCCGACGCGTTCGTCGAGGCATTTGCCCGGAAAGATGTGGCTGCCGCCGCCGAATTCACCAATCTGCCGGAGAAGGCCAGCGGCGCACTGCGTTCCGCGTGGGACAAGCTGCAGGCCGAACAGCTTGTCGCGCGCACCGGCGCGGCGCGGGTCAGCGGTGATACCGCCACCGTCGACTACACCTACGAGTGGCGGCTGCCCAAGAATCGGACATGGCGCTACGCCGGGCAGTTGCAGATGGGCCGTAGCGACGGGCGCTGGATGGTCCGCTGGACCTCATCGGACATCCACCCCAAACTGGGCGATACGCAGACCTTGGCGTTGCGGTCTGCGCCGGCGCCACGGGCAAGGGTCAACGAACAGTCCGGCAGTGATGTGCTGGTGCCGGGCAAGGTGTCCCGGGTCGCGTTCACCGCGGCGCAGGCCACCGACGCAAAGGCGGTGGCTACCGCCTTGGCCGCCGCGCTGAACCGCTTCGACAAGTCGTTGACGCCCGAGTCCATCCTCCGTGCGGCGAAGGCCGCCACCGGCGCCTACACCGTCGCGCAACTGAATGAGAACGAATCCGGTCAGGTGAGTACCGATCTCATCGGACTGCCCGGCGTCACGCTGACCCAACAGTGGGACCTGATCGGCACCGACCGCGATTTCGCACCCGATCTGCTCGCCCAAGTGCGCAAGACGGTGATCGAAGAGGTGGACGGCAAGGCGGGGTGGAGCGTGGTCACCATGAACGCCAACGGGGTCGACACCGATCTGCTCACCGAGGTGCCCGCGCAACCCGCGCCGTCGTTCTCGCTGAGCATCGACCGCAATGTGCAGAACGCCGCCCAGCGCGCCGTGGACCCGCGTACCGAGCAGACCATGATGGTGGTGCTTCGCCCGTCCACCGGCGCGATTCTGGCGGTCGCGCAGAACAAGGCCGCCGACCGGGACGGCCCGATCGCGACGATCGGCCAATACCCGCCCGGCTCGGTATTCAAGACGGTCACCGCCGCCGCGGCGATCTCGACCGCCATCGCGACACCGGACACGGTGCTACCGTGCCCGAGCGAGATCGTGATCGGGGAGCGAACCATCCCCAACTACAACCTGTTCACCGTGGGTAGCGTGCCGATGGCTACTGCCTACGAACGGTCCTGCAACACCTCGTTCGCCCAACTCGCCAGTGAGCTGCCGGGCTCGGCGCTGCATGACGCCGCCGCGACACTGGGTGTGGGCCCGCGCTATTCGGTGGTGGGACTGCCAACGGTGTCCGGCACGGTGCCCCCCGCCGACAATCTGATCCAGCGCACCGAAGACGGCATCGGGCAGGGCAAGGTAGTGGTCAGCCCGTTCGGCATGGCACTCATGGCGGCGACCATCGCGCGTGGCTCGGCGCCCGTGCCCTATCTGATCGCAGGGCGCC
This sequence comes from Nocardia sp. NPDC049190, assembly GCF_040648115.1. Classification (NCBI taxonomy): domain Bacteria; kingdom Bacillati; phylum Actinomycetota; class Actinomycetes; order Mycobacteriales; family Nocardiaceae; genus Nocardia; species Nocardia sp. NPDC049190. The sequence continues at coordinate 38,948 of NZ_JBEZDE010000025.1, read as the reverse complement.
CGACCGAGATCGATGGTGATCGTCCCGCCCTCGCTCCCGACGTGGTCGACGGGCTGCGCGCGATGATGCGCCGAGTGGTCACCGGTGGCACGGCCGAGCGGATCGCCGATCAGGGTGAGGTGTCCGGCAAGACCGGCGAGGCCGAGGTCGACGGTGGGTCGCATTCCTGGTTCGTCGGCTTCCGCGGTGATATAGCCTTCGCGACGCTGCTGGTGCGGGGCGGCAGTTCCGACAACGCGGTCGCGGTGACGCGGGACATGTTCGCGGCGCTGCCCGCCGGGTATTGACGCTTTCCCCGGCCGGACGGCCAGGAGCCGACGATCACGTCGCGCCGGTCGCGGTACCCGTCGCCGCGGCGTCGCTGCGTCGGGTACGAGGTGGTCACCGCACCGACTCAGAACACGCCGTTCTGATGACGAGCTTCCTCGGGAATGTCCTGCAAGACGGTTGCGCGAAGACTCGTCACCGCCGCGATGCGCATGCTCGACGAACTCGGTGACGACCAGGCATCTGTCGATGCGGGCGGTGGCTCGTGCGATCGGCAGCGCCGCCACGTCGGTCTATCTCCATTTCGCCGACCGTGATGCACTGGTGCTGGCGGCGCTGAACCGGCGCCACGAGGACCTGATGCAGGCAATCGATGACGCGCAGGCGCGGCAGGACGATCCGGTGTCGGCATTGCGCGCGCGTACGCTGATTCTGGGTGAGTGGGCATATCGGCATCCGGGTCTGTACAAGGTGCTGCACGACCACTCTCAATCAGCGGACCGAGATGGCGTTCAAGCGGGAGTTTGCCGACCGCACGGTCGCCGCGGTGCGGCGGTGTATGGAAGCTGACCTGATTCCGGTCGACGAGGGGGCGGCTGTGGTTGCGCTCGACCTGCGCGCAGCCGTCCACGGTGCGGTGTCGATGCGGCTCAATCAGCCGGATCAGCCCTGGCCGCCGTTGTGCAGGACCAGATGGAGAGGTTTCTCATCAAGCTCGTCGGCGCGGCGTCGCCACCACGCTGAGGTCATCGCCGCTGCGAGAGAGTGCGCGTCCTCGGCCAGTACTCGACCATGGACAGCGCGGGCGGATGGCCTCTGAGCTGGCACTTTTATCCGAAAAGGGTGGTGTCCGGTGTGCCGGGCGGTCATAGGCGGGCACCTCACACAGTGGCTTATGTGGGGTGACTAGGTAGCCGCTATAGGTATATCCATCGGTATCTGCCGATGCGCGGTACCACCCCTATTCGTCAACTATTGGTGATTGTCAGGATTTGTGTTCGATGGCCGGAAGGATCGACGGGTGCGACGCGGACAGAGTCAGGTGGGCGGGCGTGGTTTGCCGTTGGCTCATCGTCCGCTGCGGAACGCACGGCCGGTCCTGTTGTCGATCGCGGTACGAACCCCTGGGGCCCCGATGTCCATGACGTTGTCCCGTACACAGGTGAAATGTCGGTCGATATCGGATCAGCACGCTCCGAGTCCTCGTTCCGCGCCGATCCGGCCGAGGGGAGAACTGCGATGACCAGCGCAATCGTGCGGCCCGGCGAGCAGCCCACCCACTCGGAATCCTGGCCGGTGACCGAGGACCGGACGCCGGATTCACACCGGCTGAGGTCGGTCTGCGAGGCAGACGATCTCGGCTGGAACGACACACCCATCCACGATGTGGGTACGTGGCAACAGGATCTGTGCCACATCCGGGTGCGGTTCACGTGTCCGTCGTTGGAATTGGACTACCAGGACTACCGCGAGGTGGCGGACCGTTTCGCCGCAGTCGCCCACAAGGTCGGCGCAGACGTCACGATCGATGACGAACTGTGCGACAGTCGGCCTCCCCTGCCCTGTCGCAGACTCTGGACCTGAACCCATCGCCACGGACGCTTCGACGGCCCGATCGCGCGGCTGGATCGGGGGAGGCGCCCGACTATTTCCGTGACCGTGGGCTACGTGGTCGCTGCCCGGTTCGGTGTGGCTGTCTGGTTGCCTCGGTCCGAACCTCGCTGATCTGGTCTTCGGGAACGAATCCGATGATGTCATCGCGTGAGGCGATCATCAGTTTCTGGAGGACGGCGGCCATCTGCGCGTCGACGGTCCTGCGGGAAATTCCTCGGCGGGCCGCGATCGCGGTGTTCGTCCATCCCGCCGCTGCCAACGCCGCAACCTCCTGCTCGGCTGCCGACAGTTCGCCCCAATGCGAGAGGGTGTTCTCCCGGGCGGGGTGGTCCATCGGCATCTTCTCGATGGACAGCGTCCCCAGCGCCAAGCGCTGCACTTCACAGAGCTCGGGGCGTAACCGGGAGCCTTGCTGCTGTGCGGTGGCGAACGCGTCGGATCCGAGCACTTGGCGAGCGACGTCGACAGCCTTGCTCGTTTCATAGGCAACGGGGCTCAGGACGTCGATACTGACACCCAACTCCGCGGATAAAGTTGCCGCTGCGCCGGCAAGTTGCGCGGTCTTGGTGGCCAATCTCTCCAGTTTCATCGAGTCGGTGCTGCCCGCCGCGATCGAATCGGCAATGATCTGCGCCAACGACCATATCCGGACATGTACGGTCCACACCGCGCCCCACTGGTCGTGCACAGCCAGTTGGTGTGCAAGTACCGCGTGCCCGATCGTCAACGCCTCCGTCGGATCACCATGTTTGGTCAGCGCGATCGCCACGGGCAACTCGGCCCATGCCTTCGACCACGCTCCGGTGTCGGCGGCGTGCTCGAGGTGACGCCGTGTGATTTCCATGGCCTGTCCAGCGGATCCGAGAAGGCTCGCGGCCAATGCCTCGTGCCATTCGCTTCTCGCCTCGCCGCCGCGCACGCCGTGCGCGCGGTACTTGTCCAGAGCCCGCGCCAACACCGGGATAGCCCTCGGATCGCCGTGGGCGAACATCAGTTCCACGCCCCAGACGAATTCGACCGGAGCGGGAAGCCCGATGTCGTCTTCGGGGGTGCGTCGCCAGTTCTGTCTGGTCTTCGGATCATCGATGCACGCGCTCACGCAGTCCTCGAGGATCTGTTCGGCGTCCTCGTTGTTGCCTTGGAGCAGGGAAAGCCAGCCGACCAAGGTCATGGCCTCGACTTGGAGCTCGACGGGCTGCGGGGTCAGTGTGCGGGTCGCCTGCAGTGCGCGTTCGGTCCAGAGCAGCAGTTCTCGCAGTGAGCCCTTGAAAAAGGATGCTCGCAGGGATATCAGACCTGTGGAGATTTCCAAGCCGAGGACCGGGTCGCCCGCGGCCAGGCTGGTCTCGATCGCGGTCATGATGTTGTCGCATGCCGCACGCGCCCAATTCAACAGATCCTGCTCGGCGGGACTGTACCAATGGCGTTGTACATGAACGACTTTGTCCCGATAGTAGCGGCGGTGACGTTGTTCGAACCGCGCTGGTTCGTCGACCTCGTCGGTGGACCGTTCTTCGAGCCGTTCCCGGGTGAACAGGCGAATACACTCCAGCATCGAGTAGCGCACCGCGCTCGGCGTGATGTGAGCGGTCACCAGCGACTGGTCGACCAGACGCTCGAGCAGGCCTTCGACTTCATCAGCCGCCACACCTACCGCGATCTTTCCATTGTGATCAGGTTCGGGTGCCGGGTCGGCGCAGACCGCCTCGATGGCCTCCAGATCGGCGCCGACATCCAGGGACGAGCAGGTGTGGTCTTCGGGGTTGGTGTCGTAACCTGCGGCGAACACCGACATGCGGTCCAACAGCAGCTGCTCCTTGTCCGAACACAGGTCATAAGACCAGGCAATGACGTCACGGATGCCCTGATGCCGTCGTTCGGCGCCCACTCGCGGTCCATGTGACCATCGCAACCGTCTGTCGGTCGCCTCGCCGGACAACTCTCGGACGATCATCGCCAACGGCTGCCGCATCAACCGCGCCGCCGCCAACCGCACGCACAGGGGGTGATTGTGCGCACGACCGCAGATCAGGCCGACCACCGTCCCATGATCGGCGTCGGTGACGGGGTGACCGGTGAGTTCGGCACGCTGCTTGAACAAGGTCACCGCCTCTTGCCGGGTCAGCGGGGGAACCACTACCACGTGTTCGTCGACCCAGCCGATCGCTTCACGGCTGGTGGCCAGGATGGTCAATCCCGGTACCGCCGCGAGTAATTCCGCGATCACCTGTCCTGCGCCGGTGAGGACGTGCTCGCAGTTGTCCATCACCAGTACCGTCTGCAGGGTGTGTCCCGACTCGTCGGTCCTGGTCAATGTATCGACCAGCGCCTCCCACCCCGACCGTCCCGAAAAGTCGGCCTCGACCACCGATGCCGTCGCCTCTTCTTCGATCGCCACCGCGTCGGCGCCTTTGGTCAATCGGGCCAGTCGCACCCAGAACACCGGGGTATTCCTGGCTTTGCCGAACCGGCTGACCGCCGCGGTCGCGAGCCGCGTCTTCCCGATCCCACCCGGCCCGACCAGGGTGATCAACCGAGTCGAACCCACCAGCAACGCGCAGGTCTTATCGAGCTCCGGACCACGACCAACGAAACTATCCGTTGTCGCCACCGGACCCCTGGCACGCTCACGGTGCGTCGCCGACATATCGCCCCAGCCTAGTCGCCCAAATGCACCGCACGCTATCTCCGGGCAGACCCGGCAGCCGGTTCGTTATCACGTGTGACACAAGCGCGCGGATCTTCTGGCTTCGTTACCGAACTGGTTTGCGGCCGGGCCGGCGAGGGCTGAGTTGATCATGGTTCGCGGTCGGTCGAGTCCTCGGTGTGGTCTGCTGTGTCGGGAACGCCCAACCTTTCGGCGGCCTCCTGGGTTCGGTTGCGGCAGGGATTCGGTGGAGTTCAGGCTCGCGATCTCCATTGTCGAACTCTCAGCGATGGGAATCCGACATCGAGGAATATGCCGGTGCGCCAATATGATTCGGCCACACTCCACGCCGGATCTGGTGGTGTCCTGCCCGGCCGCGCGGAATCGAAGAAAGGCAATGGATGCGCTCGAAATGCGGCTGCGGAGTTCGGTGTGGCGCCGCAACAGTTGTGCACCTCCGGCGACAATGAGTAGATCGCGGATCTATACGGACCGGAACTTCGTGCTCCTGTGGTCCGGAAACGCGTTATCGCTGATGGGATTTCACGGCGTCCGAATCGCATACCCGATGCTGGTGCTGGCGGTGACCGGTTCGCCCGTCGCGGCCGGTTGGGCAGGGTTCGCGCTGAGCGTGCCGGGTTTGCTCTTCCAGATTCCGGCAGGCATGCTCGCCGACCGCGCCGATAGGTTGCGAACCCTCGAGATCTGCCAGGTGGTCGGGTTGGCCGGCACTTGTCTGGCCGCCGCGGCGACTACGATCCGGCCTCCGGGTCTGGGGGTGATCCTCGCCGGCACCGCGTTCATCGAGGGAAGCGTCTACGTCTTCGTCAGTCTGAGCGAACTGGGCATGGTGCGGAATCTGGTCTCCGTCGACCAGCGGCCGGCAGCGTTCGCCTTCCTCGAGTCCGAGCAATCGATCGCCAATCTGGTCGGGCGTGCGACAGGGGCTGCGATGTACGGTGTCGCTCGCTGGCTGCCGTTCATCGCCAATGCCGCGTCCTACATCTATTGCGCCGCTGCGCTATCCCGGATTCGACCGAAGCCGGCGGAGGCGGAATCCGCGGACTCCTACCGTGCGACCGGGCGAGAGATCGTGGCCGGTATGCGCATCGTCTGGGCCGAACCGCTGCTGCGAACCTCGACACTGCTGATCGGAGCCTCGAATGTCATCATCCAAGTTGTCCTGCTACTGATCCTGGTGGAGCTGAAAACCGGTGGTCGGCCGGCCTGGACCACCGGTGTCGTGCTGGGCATGTCCGGGGTGGGCGGAATCCTCGGCGCCGCGATGGGCCCATGGATCACCGACCGTTTCTCCGCGGAATGCGCCTATCGAGGGGCACTGTGGATGTGGACAGCGCTGCTCGTGCCGATTGCGTTCAGCGCCAACCCCATTGTGCTGGCGCTGTGTTGGTGCGGCATCGGATGTGTCGCCGTCGCCAGCAACATCGCATTGACTGTCTATCGGGTGTCCGTCATACCCGAGCGGGTTCTCGGTCGCGCTCTCGGGACCATGTCGCTGGTCTCCGAGGGGGCAATGGCGCTCGGCGCGCTGAGTGCGGGCTACCTGTTGTCGGCCGTCGGGATCGTTGCCACCCGGTGGGCACTGCTTGTCGCGATGCTCGCCCTTGCGGTGCGCGGGAGCACCATCAACGCAACACAACCCGAGATGGTACTGGGTCGTGTGCGGTGACAACGGCCGCCATGCGAGTATCGGCCGGCTTCGCAGTCAATGTCGAAGCCGGCCGATAGTCTCGACTATCTCACCCGAGCGGCGGCGGAGCGAACGGCGGCGGCGCCAACGGCGGCGGGGCCATCGGCGGCGGAACGATCATGCCGGGAGGGGGCGTCATTGTGCCGGGCGGCGGGGCAATCTTGGTCATCGGAGGTTCCTTCCTCTTTGATCAGCCTGAGGCGGGTTATGCCCCAGGCAGTCTCGGAACTCGGGCGGATTTCCCGCCTGAGTACACAGGGGCGGGCATTCAGAAGAAATGCCGCCGGTTAGAAGTGTCAGTTATTCCATTGGACTGACGACGTTCCGATTGCTGTCGGGCATATTCACGAAGGCAATGCTCGAGCGGACCGTATCTTGCTGTTGCCGAGGTAATTCGCCTCGCCGTAAACAGAATGGCTCATCGAGGCCTCCGCTTCTTCGGTCGAGCAATGTGTTATCCATTGTGGCCCAGTCGATCTCGCGCAAGCTTCCCATTTCTGGGTATAGGGCGCGCGGATCTTCGCCGAGTTCTGGCGTTTCCGGAGGTCAGCTACGTGCGGGTCGGCGGATCGGCGCGCGTTCCGGTTGGCGACCAATGGCCCGCCGGCCCAAAGAATCGGCACTCCAGCCGCACTTCGTTATGTTGTGCAATAACAACTTTCGACGTGGCGATCAATGGGATTCGACCACCGGAGTTGTCGGGGCCGGGTGCTCTGTTCGGACAGGTAATGGCGCATTTCTCTCGGGCTGAACCGCGTCGCGGGGTTCCGGTGCGGGGCCTCGGGCGGCAAGAATTGGTGGACATTTGCGGAAGCCGCTGGTGCACCGCATCGAACGGAAGGTGGTGGCTGGCCGACGATGTGGGGTGGATCGCCCACGGTCGTCCGTGACGGTGGGTACGCGTACCCACCGAGCGCCCGTGTTCTCCCGGCGGTGTGCCGATCGCCGAGGCGACGGGTTCGGTCCATGACGGTGTGAAATCGTCAGGGGCGCAGCGGCAATGCTCTGGCAATGCGTGTCGTCGAGAACTCCGGGTCGAGGTGGTCCCATGTGTACGCGACCGGGAGAGTCGCCTATCGGTCGATCGGAGCGGTTTGCCGGAGTCGTGGGGTCGGTGACCGTGCCACGCGCTCAGGCCACCTCGATCGGCGCCGGCGGTACTCGCGTGGAATATCCTGTCTTGCACACGGTTCGAACTGGACAGTGTCCATACGAGAGGTTGGGTAATCGGCTGGGCAGGCGCGTCTCGACCGGGCCGAACACCCAGCTGCCGACGAAGATAGCGATTGCGTAACAAAGTGCGGCTCGAGTATCAATCTTGTGGCTGCTCGGCACATTTTCGATGACGGCCAGGTGTAGCGACGCGGATCGGACCCAGTCCGGTCTCGGGTGGTCGGCTCCGTGCTGACTTTCTCGAGGCCCATGTGCGTTCTCGGGGACCTCGGTACGCCACGCGAGAGAGGTAACCTCGCCTGGAGTGGGCTGCTTGCCCGGCGTGCGGAGCGGGTCCGGTGACGCTCGATGGACGAAGTCGTCGGGCCGGCCTCCTAGTAGGGCCTGGTTGGTTCGGAGGATGGTCACCCCCGAACTCGCCGCGGCAGTAGTCGGTGGGCCGGTCGGCCCCGCCCTTCTCCGCGACTGGATGATCCGACTCGGCGGCGACCGCCGCTGGCCCGGCCGCATGATCAGCGCGACCACTCGGTTACCGCGGCAATCCGCCGGATCGGGCGGCTCCTGTCTCCGATGCTGCCCTTTTGTCCCACCGGATGGGCCATGGAATGTGGCCCGACCTCCGACCGACCGTCACGCACCCACTGTGACGATCGGCCGGTCGAACCCAGCCGACGTAATCGAGACCGCCGGGCGACTGTTTCGCTTCTGCCCGCTATCGACCGGGTGTCCGATTACTGGCTTGTCGGGGGCCAACGGACTGTCGAAGAACGGGACCTTCGTCAACAATGGTCCGGAGACTCGACTACGGCGATACGATTCGCGGCGGGAATTCGGTGTTCATTGTCGAAGGCGGTCCGACCGCCGACGATGAAATAACGATCGCGCAAGTCGTCCTGCCGACTCGGAATTCACTGACCGACGACCGGTATCTGTTTCCGGAGGCGCAGTGTCGCCCTGGGATTGCTCGGTCTGTGTATTCCTATCCGGTGTCGAACGTTGGATTGCCGTCGATCTTTGTCTGCGTATCTCCACCGCCAGACCCATATGCGGGCGTTATTTCGATTCCATCGCGCAGACTCGCCCGAGCCAGAACTTTCTGGTCGAACACGAACTCGGGCGCGCCATGATCGCCGATGACGCGGCGCAGGCTGGAATGCTGCGGTGGTGCCCGAGTAAGTAATACCGCTCGGACGGCTAGGTATCCAGCTAGATCGGGTGGAAACCCGCGCCGACGCCACCTCGCGCGTCGGCGTCGTTGACGACGGCGGTGATGTTCGACCCGAGTTGTGGTCCCAGGCACGGCACGGACAAGTATCCATTGACCATGCCGACGAGCACCGTTCCGACCACGACCGGACCGCCGGAGTCACCGGGAGCGACGCATATCTGCGTCAACGTCGAGGTGTTGGACTGCAACACATCGCCATAGGTCAGTCCGCAGGTCTGCCCGGTGGCGAATCCTTCCTTACAGGCGATATCCGGAAACCGCGCAGGACCGCCCACACTGGTGATCGTCGTGTTACCCACCCGGTTCACCGGTATGACCCGGTCGGGATCGAACACGATGACGGCGTAGTCCAATTCGGTGTTCGTGTAGGCGAAGGTGCCGACAACGCCGGCGTCGCGGTTGGCCTCGGCAACGACCGTGGCGCCAGCATCACCGCAATGACCTGCGGTGAACCCGACCAGCCGACCTCCGGAATCGTGCCCGATCGTCGTGAGCGTGCATATGCGCTGGTCATTGACAACGATGCCGGAGCCGCCACCCAGAACGGCCGGACTCGCGGCGTGCGCGATAGCTCCCTGCGCCCCGATCAGCGCTGTCCATGCCGCGAATGCGGCGGCGGCTCCCGCGAGTTTCTCGAACATGTCCCATCCAATCTCTCGAATGAACCGCAACCATCCGTGCGGCGCGAACAGCCTTTGCTCATTCTTCGACAGGTTGGCCGACAAGGCGGCAATGCATCATCGTCACGCGTGTTCTGTGCCCGTGGAGCCTGTGGTGGGTGTGCGTTTCCAGTGCGGACACCCACGTCGACGTCGCCCCGCGATCACACCTTGTGCAGCGTCGCCGTGAGATGTTGTTGCAGCGGCTCGCCCACGGCAGCCATGCGCAGGGTGTAGTCGATCGTGTCGCCGGACATCCGGATCGAGCGGCCGAGGGCGGTCACGAGTTTCGCGGTGGTGCTGCACCCGATGTCGGTGGAGTCCAACTCCAGACACAGCCGACCGTTGTCGAGCGTGAGCGGGCCCTCGCAGATTTCGGTGATCCCCGTCGGGTGGGCGAGGATCAATTCGACTCGGTCCGGTCGCGGGCAGCGCAGATAGCCGGTTTCGGAGTGCAGCGGGCGCCTGTCGGCGGTGGCTCGGGTCTTCTGTCGATAGGTGAGGAAAGGGCGTCCGAGGTGGCCGAACCGTATTTCCTCGACATAACCGAATGGCTCAACGGTCGAGTAATCACCCTGCCCGCTGCCGCGCCAGGTGCCGAGTAGCGGCGCCAGCGGGGCGATATCCGGATGCAGAGCTATCGGAGGATGGTGTTCGACCACGGCGAACAGCCTAAACCCGTGCTTCGCCGGGCGCTCGAATACTCACCAACTTACTGCACGCTAAGGTTAGCGTCGCCTAATCGCCAAGAGTGGTGATGGTCGGAAAGGAACGGGAAAATTGAACGGACGGTGGAGTGATTCGCGCCTGGACGGTGCACTGCGGTCGCGGGCCGGAAAGGGTCTGCGCCATGCATCGGTGCTGGGCGTCGCACTGGTCGTCGTCGCCTGCTCGAATACGAACGAGCCGGCACCGGGCCTCGACGGCAACAGGTACGTCCAGTCCAATCTCGCGTCCAACAACACCGAGTTCAACGCACAGTTCACTTTTCCCGGCATGGTGAACGCCCGCGGACTCGCCGACCGACCGAAAAGCGCGGGCGGGCACCTCTTGGTCGGCGCGGGCGGTTCCTCGTTCCCCTTCGTCGGTGACGTCACCAAGTCCGCGGATCCCCAGGTGCGGAAACTCTTCCAGGACCCACTGACGGCTGTCACCATTCCGGGCGCCGACGCCGACACCTCGGACACCAGCGCGGGCAAGATCACCGGGGTCGTGGGCAACCCGGCGCCGATCACCTCCGATCTGTTTTTCGTGCATGACCAGCCGGTCGACGTGGACGGCGCGCCACAGCTGCTGAACGGCTCGGCCCGCTACATCTTCGCCACCGATTCCGGCAAGCTCTCGGCGTGGACCGAGCAGGGCTTCGAAGGACAGATCGTGCGCCGCGACGGCCCGGCCAACCTGGTCTTCGACGGCCAGTCGCAGGGCATGCAGTTCTTCGGGATCGCGCTCGCGCCCTCGGGTGACAAGCTGCTCGCCGCCGATTTCGGCGCTGACCCGCAGGTGCGGACGTTCGACAAGGACTGGCAGCTGATTCCGACCGTGGGCTTCGCCAACCCGTTCGCCACCGGCGTGGCGATCGATGCGTCCGCGCCGGACAAAGGCAAGAAGGCCAAGCCGGGCGACCCCGCGCCGTTCAACGTCGCCACCATCGGCGACCGCGTGTTCATCACCTACGCCGATACCCAGCCCGACGAGAAAGACTCGACCGCTTTCGACGCGGGCGAGCAGGATTCGCTGGACAAGGACGAGGAGAAGGACGCCAGCGGTAAGCCGGACAAGGGCAAGGTCGCCGAGTTCGACGCCAACGGCAAATTGGTGCGCATCCTCGTCGACGGCAAGCGGTTGAATGCCCCGTGGGCCGTCGCCATCGCGCCCGCGGAATTCGGGCCGCTGGGTGGCGCGTTGTTGGTGGGCAACTTCGGGGGCGCGGGACACGTGGTGGCTTATGACGATGCCACCGGCACGTTCATCGATTACCTGCGTGACGGCGCGGGCAAGCCGGTCGCGGTCGAAGGTCTGTGGGCGCTGATGTTCGGCAACGGCGAGAGCCTCGGTGACGCCGACTCGCTCTACTTCACCGCGGGGCCGCACGACGAGAAGGACGGTTTGTTCGGCAAGTTCCGTGTGAAGTAAGCCGATTCAGCCCAGCGGACCGCATCGAACGGTGTGGGCCGCTGGCTGCTACCGGCCTCCGGTCGGGGCCGATACCCGGCGGTCGGTGCACCGATCGTGGATTGCCGACTCGACCTCGTGCACTGCCGTGCGGATTATGGCGCCGTAGCCGTCGTCGGTGAGGGTGTGCAGGCTGGCGCGAGCGGCGTCGATCTCTCGCTGCGCGGCGGCGAAGGAGCTCAGCCTGCGGTAGGCGTCGGCGAGGTTGAGATGCAGTGAGGGGTAGAAGGCGGCGACGCGCAGTGACCCGGCGTAGCGGCTCGCGCGATCGTCGGACAGGCTGTCAGCGGCATCCAAGGCACGGACATCCCAGGTGAGCGCTTCGGCCGCGTCATCGTAGAGGTCAGCCAGGTAGTGGGCGAGGGTACAGCGGTGCAGTGGGTCGCCCTGCGGTCCGAGCGAGGCCCACAGGGCGAGCAGGGACTCGCGGGCGAGGTCGGGACGACCTTCGTGTCCGAGGGCGACCGCTCGAGTGATCGCGGTCATGGTCTCGTCGGTGCGGCTGGTCATGGTTCTCCGGTCGGTCGTTCGGGCATGGTCATGGTGGTGCGGTAGCGGATCGGGGACGGGTCGACGGTCGGGCCTTGCGCCGGCGGTGATCGGGTGGGCGCCGGCAGCGGGCATGGTCCAGCCTCGCGCAGCGGTCACGTGGTCGGTCCCGCGAGAGTCGATGGCCGAGTGGGCATGGCCAGGGTGGTGAGGGCGCCGTCGGTGGCCGAGCGCAGGAGCACCGGCTGGTCGGCAGCGGCGATGTCGAGCATCAGATCGGGGCCGAGAGCGGTGCGGACGGTGGGGAGCAGCGTCGCGGGGTCGAAGTACACGGTGAGGGCGGAGCCGGTGACCGTGGCGGGCAGGTGGTTCTCCGACACGGTGATGCCGGTCCGGTCGATCGCCAATTGCACGGTGGCTTCGGTTTTTTCGAGTATGCCCAGCAGCTGGTGGCGGGCGACGACCGCCCTGGTCCGCACCGGGCCCAGTCCGGACAGCACGGCACGATAATCCGGGAACGGCGCGTCGATGACGGTGGAACGCTGTTCGGCGTTGCTGCCGATCAGGATCAGGGCGTGCTCCGTCGGAGTCGCGATGATCTCGTCCTCGCCGCGCAGCCATGTGGTGATCGCCCCGAGTTCGTCCGGGTCGAGTACCCGTGACCATGCGTCGCCGCGCCCGCGGTGCGCCGCCACGCTGCGCGTGCAGAGCCGGTACCGGTCGGTCGCGGTGAGCGTGAGGACATTCGCGGCGGCCTCCACCAGAACGCCGGCCAGCACCGGGATCGCCCGCGTGGTCGCGGCGGCGGCGCGGACCTGCTCGAGTGCCTCGGCGAGGGCCGCCGCGGACACCACGACGTGCGCGCCTGTTCCGAGCGATCGCTTCACCGTCGCGACGACGCGCGCGGCGTCGCGGGCCCGTCGTGCCAGTTCGTCCAGGTGGTCGTCGAGGAGCTGGTGTGCCTGCGCGGGGTCGCCGGACAAGATTCTCGTTATCGTGTCCAGCGGCAGGTCGATCGCGCGCAACTGCCGGATGAGCGTCGCGCGTTCACGCTGCGCCTCGGTGTAGTAGCGGTATCCGGTCAGCGGATCGACCAGCGCCGGGATCAGGAGCCCGCAGTCGTCGTAGAAACGCAGTGCACTCGCGGTGAGCCCACTGGCGCGTGCGAGGACGCCGATCGTGATCAATCCTTCGGATGCCGAACCTGTCACCCGGCCATCATGGAGTCTCAACCAGGTCGAAGGTCAAGCGCGGCGGTGCTGCGCGACTGGCTCGGTCGGTCTGCGCATCGCGCGGCATCAGCTGTCACCATCGCGACCGGTCCGACGCGGCTGCTAGTGCAGCACTGCCTGTGCTGCGTTTGCCTGACTCGCCAGGGAGTGGCCGTCATGTCGGATCAACTTGTCATAGCCGCAGTAAATAGATCATGATCGACCGGATACAGTGCTGTCACTGAATATTTGCTATGACGCCAATTGTCGAGCGGGTGCGTGATCTGAGCTCGATCGGCGGGCTGCCGATCTCGGGTCACTGTCGGCAGGTACGGACGATAGACAAGGTGCCGGGAAACCGGCGTGGCAGGGCGTCGACGACGCGACCGGTGCACACGCGACCGGATCGCGCCCGCCCGAGTCGGGATGGGAGCGCTCGAGTGACACAGACCGCCGATGACCGGGCGATTCCCGGAAAAGAACTGCTGCTCGCGGCATTCCGTGGCCTACCGCATGGCGATCACCCGATGCTGGAGGCCGCCGGTGAACTGGCCCAACTACATCAGGTCCGCGAGCACACCCCGGTCGTCCGATCCGCCAAACTCGACCGACGGAGACAACAACTGGCGCGCGGTATCGACCGCTGGATCACACTCGCCACCCCGGTCCCGCGTGCTGGCGCGCCGGAACACACCGAGACGGTGGGCCGGGTAGTGGATCGACTGGCCATACTCACCGCCCAGGCGTTCGTCGCCCTCGCGTACGCGCCCGAGGCGGTCTTCTACGACACCTGGATCCAGATCGACGAATTGGCCGACGGCTATCAGGATCTGATCGATGACCTGCGTGTCGGAATCAGACGATTACCCGAGGAACGCTACGACCGCTGGTAGCTACTTGCCGCGCCTGAACCAGCGGAACGAGCGTCGGCGCCGTCGGGGCAGCGTCGCGTACACCAGGGTCATGTCCGCGAACACCTCCGCTTCCCGCTCGTGATCGGCGTCGAATTCGTCGCGGCCGAGCACCCGTTCGATCGAGTGCGGCGAGATCGAGGGCAGGATAACGGCCACCGAGGGCGGCAGCGAACCGCCGCTGCCGCCGTCCTTGCCGTGCTCGAGCAGCATGTGCCCGATCTCGTGCAGGATGATGTGGTCGGCATGACGGCCGGTGGCATCCGCGTCGTACACGATAATGTCATCGTGCTTGCGGGCTACCCATAGACCGCCGATACCGCACCCCGTCTCGGCCAGCATCGTTGTCGGCACTGGGTGCAGGCTGATCGAGCGGCCACGGTGCGTGGCCACTGCGGCGAGATACGCGGTCAGGTTCCACGGGTTGGGGAGGGGCACCGTCCGGGTCGCGTCCCCGAAACGGGCTTCCATGCTGGTCATCGGCGCTCACCTTACCCATCACGCACCGACTAGTCATCAGCTGATCCGGACAATCCGTTCACGCGCGGTTCGCTGGCGGATAGCGTGTTCGGTCGCTGGGGCAGCGGATCGTCCGCGCGTTTCAGCGTCTGTCTCGTCGATATCCAGGTAGTTCCGGCCGAACGGCGACTCGAACCGGCTGATCGGTGTCATCCGGAGATCGACGCGCCCCGCGACCCGCGGAAGGCGGCCCGGTCCTGGCAAACCGGGGCGGGCAACCGGAAGATGACTGCGTGCAGACGAGATTGCTCATGGGCGCGGCGCGACCGCGGACCGCGACGATCGCGCAGTGGTGGGTGCTGACTCGCCGTCTGGTCAGGCCTGCGCTGCGCAACGGCGAACTGCTCACCGCCGTGCTCGCCCCCGTCTTGTTCACCCTCGGGTTCTACGTGCCGCTGCGCATGGTGATGAACGTGTACGGGCACGGGCTGAGTAGCTACGCCCAGTTCCTCATGCCGATGATCGTCATGCAAGCGGTGGGCTTCTGTGTGAGCAGCGCCTCGTTCCGTGCGGCCAGCGATGCCAGGGACGGACTGAACGTGCGATTCGGCGCCATGCCGATGGCGTCGGCCCTACCGCTGGCGGCCCGGGTCACCGCGGCGCTGTGCCGGGGAGTGGTGGCGTTGGTCGCGGCTCTGGTGTCCGGCACGGTGATCGGGTTCCGTTTCTACGGAAGCGCGCTAGAGACCGTCGGATTCCTCGCGTTCGCGGTGTTGATCGCGTTGGCGCTGAGCCTGGGCGCCGATCTGCTCGGCAGCCTGTCCAAGAGCCCGGAGGCGGCCACCCAGTCGCTGCTGTTGCCGCAGTTGATCCTCGGCATCGCGTCCACCGGGCTCGTCCCCGCGACTGATTTCCCTTCCTGGCTCCAGGGTTTCGCGCGCAACCAGCCTATCTCGCAGTTCGTATACGCCCTGCGGGCGCTGGCTGGTGACCCGTCGGGCAACGCGGGCGCGGTCGGATGGCCGGTCCTCGGTCCGCCGTTGGCGTGGGGGGTCGGCTCGCTGGTGGTCTACGGCGGCGCGGCGGTGGCGGTATCGGCGCGGAGGTCAGGATGACGGTGACAACAAGGGGGACGGTGGCGGAGTTGCCGATGGTGTTCGGCCGCACCGAAACCGTGTGGCGGCTGGTCCCGCAGACACTCATTCAGACCCGGCGGCTACTGCTGCGGTGGCGGCGCGATCCGCTGACGATGGTGCAGTCGCTGATCTTTCCCGCGTTACTGCTCGTGGTCCTCGATACTGTTCTCGGAAAACAGATTTCGATGTTCTCCGGGGTGAGTGCGCTGTACGGGTCGGTGCCGATGGTCGCGCTGGTCGCCGTGATGTCGGGGTCGGTGGCGGGCGCGGTCACCCTGGGGCGCGAGCGGGAACAGGGGCTGCTGGCCCGCTTCTGGGTGCTGCCGGTACACCGCGGCTCCGGGCTCGCGGCGCGGATCGCCGCCGAAGGCGCCCGAATTCTGCTGTGCACGCTGGTGCTCTTCGGTGTCGGCGTAGCGCTCGGCTTCCGGTTCGAACAGGGTCCGCTCGCCGGGATCGCGCTGTTCGGCGTGCCGCTGCTGTACGGTCTGGGTTTCGCGACCCTGGTCACCGCGGCCGCCGTCTACAGCGCGAAAACCGCTCTGGTGGAAGCGGTCTCGCTGGGCACGTCGCTGATGATGTTCTTCAGTACCGGGTTCGTACCATTGGCGGCGTATCCGTCCTGGGCCCAGCCGATCGTGCGGCACCAGCCGATGACCTACGCGATCGAGGCCATGCGCGGGCTGTCGCTCGGCGGGGCGGTGCGGGCACCGCTGCTGGCGACGATCGCGTGGACGGTCGGCACTCTGGCGCTGTTCGGGGTGCCCGCCGCGATCGGATACCGGAGGGCCAGCCGGGCCTAACCCATCCGGGTCGCGGCATCGATGATCATCGCGGCGGAGTCCCGTGGGCTCAGCGCCATGGCGCGCAACTGGTCGAAAATCACGCCGAAGCGCCGGATTTCGTTGTGCCCTTCGATCAGCTCGTCGCGCGCGATGCCCTCCACGTAGACCAACTCGGGGTCGGCCGGATCATGGAAGTCCAGGACCGTGAAGGAGCCCGCCATGCCGGGATGAGCGCCCGCGTCGAAGGGGAGTATCTGCAGGATGACATTCTTGCGCTTGGCTTCTTGTAGTAGGCGGTCGAGCTGACCGCGCATCACCACCGGCCCACCGACCGTGCGACGAATCGCCGCCTCATCCATGACGACCCACAGCTCCAGCGGATCCTCCTTGGCGAGGTTGGCCGCGCGGTCCATCCTGGCCTTCGCCCTGCTTTCCATGACCGACGCTTCGAGCTTCGGCATCGAGGTTTCGATCACCGCTGTCGCGTACTCGTAGGTCTGCAAAAGCCCTGGGACGATCGAGGTTTGGTAATGCCGGGCCGAGAGCGCCTCGGCCTCGAAGTTGATATAGGCCGCGTACACCTCCGACACGCTGCCCTCGTACGCGCGCGACATTCCGGGCTTCAGCGCGTCGGACAGCAGCTCCAGCGCGTCCTCGCGCTGCTCGTCGCCGATGCGGTACAGATCGAGCATCGCCATCAGCGTGCGGCGTTGCGGACGGGCCTGCGCGGTCTCGATCCGATACAGGGTGGTGACGTTGATCCCCGTTTTGGCGCTGACCTCTTCCTTGCTGAGCTGAGCTTGTTCTCGCATCTCGTGCAGCATCGCCGCGAGACGTCGTAATCGGACGGTCAGGACGGTGCGCTTGCCTGCCATCAAAACCCTTTCGGTGTGCGCACTGGAGGCGTCGGACTACGCGGTGCGCACAGGTGCTGCCGCTGCATGGCGTGCAGCAGTCTGCGACGGAAGCGTGGTCTCAGCATCAGAGACTACCTCCAGTGATCTGCCGTATGGTCAGTGCTGGTGCGGCAAGGCCGACGGTGGTCGGCCGCACGTATTGCGTTGGTCGGCGCGACGAGTGAGAACGGACGGAAAGGACTCAGCCGGCCTGTTCGCAACCGGGATCGCCTACCGCCCTGGAAGTTCGACTCCGATCGTCGGAGTCCGTGGAATCCGTGCAGGTGTGGTGCTGCGGACGGTTTCGGCGGAGTGACTGTCACGCGCTGGTGGCGATCAGGTGAGCCCGTGCGCAAAGCCACTGTGATCTGGCGGGTCGGCGCGCCGTGGCGTGACCGCTACTGCGTACGGTCGCGTGTGTCTGCTGTCCAGCATGTGGTGCGAGATAGTTGCCATAACGAGATATTTCTACCCAAATCAATGATCATGGCCGATTTACCTGGATGACTAGAGGTGTGCGGAAAGTTTGCTCGACACATTTTAGTGACCGTGTTTTGCGTGCTTCGCGCGGATGGCGAGGGATAATCGACGCGTGACGGGGATGGATCGTCTTGCAGTGCGAAGCGCGGACGCGGTCGAGCGCGTCGTAGCGGGCAAGCCGCAGAGCGTCGGCAGTTTCCGCTTCTGGTTCGACGACCAGAGGTGGGAGTGGTCCGACGAAGTCGCCGCGATCTACGGCTACGCCTCGGGCAGCATGCAGCCCAGCACGGAGCTGTTGTTGTCACATAAGCACCCCGACGATCGCGAACGAGTGGCGCAGTCCATCGCCGTCGCCGTGCGCACCGGCGAGCCGTTCTGCGGCCGCCATCGAGTCATCGATACCGCCGGGCAGATCCACCATGTCATCGTCGTCGCCGACCGCATGCTCGATGATCGGAACGAGGTGGTCGGCACGACCGGCTATTTCGTCGACGTGTCCGACACCATCGAAGAGAACCGGCAGGAGATCCTCGACGACACCTTGCCCGAACTCGTCGAATCCCGGGCGGTGATCGAACAGGCAAAAGGTGTGCTCATGTTCGTCTACGGCATCAACGCCGAGCAGGCGTTCGGCGTCTTGCAATGGCGTTCCCAGGAAACCAACACCAAACTGCGGACCCTGGCGCTGCTGCTGGTCGACCAAATCCTGGCCATGGGTGGCGGCCCGGCGACCTTGCGGACCAGTTTCGATCATCTGTTACTGACCTTGCGGTCCGATCACGTCCCGCCGAATTGAGCCCGCCGGGCCGCGGCGGTCAGCTCACCGATTCGGGGACCGATCCCGCTTCGGTCAACTCTTCGAGCAACTCCGCCTGCCCGGCGACCACTCCGGTCAGGATGGCCGGGTCACCATCAGCAGCTCCGCCACTCGCGACGAGGTCAGCGCGTAGGAGACCGACAGCCCTTCGCGGCGAGCCGTGACCAGTCCGGTGCGACGCAGGATCGCCAACTGTTGGGACAAGCTGGCCGGCTCGATTCCTACCTCCGGCAGCAGTTCCGACACGGCGTAGTCTCGCTCGCTGAGCAGTTCCAGTACTCGAATTCGCGCCGGATGCCCCAGCGTCTTGAAGAAATCTGCCTTCATCCGATAGAGCGGCTGGCGTGCATCGCCCATGCTGTCCTCCACTCCCGAATGCTCGCTGCCATTACTTTCTGACCTTAGCAACTTTGCAGCGACAGTCGGCCGAGATCGCGGACCGCAAGCATGCCGCGCCGCGGTCCGGCCTTCGTGCGGCCGACCGGTGCGCTCCAGGGGTATCGATCGCTGCGAGGCGGTGGGACGTGGCGCGCCACGCAGAACTCCGACTGTCGAGTCGAGGTGCGGCGGCGGCCGATGGCGTTGTGTCGTGGCGGATGACATGGTGCGCGCGATCCGGGGATGCCGCGGCCGTCGGCGCCACATGCCCTGTGCGCCAACACAGATGAGCCGGATGTCCTGCGTCTTCGCGGATTGGCCTTCCGTGCCGGCCTTATGTGGATGACAATTCATGTGAAGTGTGAGCGCTGTGGGAGGGATTTGCTGTGGTCAGTGAGTACACATCGGCGCTGGAGCGCGAAATCGTGAATATGCGTGCGCAGCACAAGAACTTGCTGCGTTCAGGACACCAATGGTCGCTGCGCACACTGTTCGGCACGCCCGACTGGGACATCGTCGATTATTGCCGCGAATTCCGGCCGAACCGCTTCGGCGTCGAGGCGTGTGCCGAGATCGAGCGGTTCTGCCGCTCGTATGGCATCTGGCTCGAGCCGGGCGGCGAGCATTACAACAGCATGACGCCCTACTTGCACCCCGGGGCGATCAGTGCCGAGCGGATGACGATCATCGGGCTCTACAACGCAATCCTGTTCTGGCTCAACGACACTGTCGGCCGGGAGAAGTTCGCCCACCTGGACGGCGCCACGCAGGCGCAGGCGCGGGTGGCGACCGACCGGCTCTGCGAGCTTCTTCGAACTCGTTCGGCGCCGGTCGATCCGACCGCATTGGAGACGTCCACGTCGGCCTTCCTCGCGATGCTGACCGGCCTCGCGGAGCCGGCCTGGCTCGATCGGTTCGTCGCCGCGACCATCGAGCACCTGCAGCCCGCGATTCGGGATCAGAATGCCCGCACCCGTGGTGGGCTGCTCGGCGTCGAGGAATATATCGACCTGCGTGCCCACGTCTCGGGTATGTACCCGGCGATCGCCTTGTGCGAGTTCGGTCGAGACGACTACCTGCCCTGGGACCGGATCCGGCACGCCGGGCTCGACGGTGATCTGCGCCGGATGCGGGTGCTGACCGTGGAGATCGGCGCGTTGATGAACGACTTGTTCTCCTTCGAGAAGGAATGCATCGTCGATCTGGCGGACTTCAATCTGATCCCGGTGGTCATGCTGAACCATCCGGGTTGGACGCTCGCCGACGCTGTGCGCCATGCCGCCGAGATCGTGCGGTCGCGGCTTACGGAGTTCCGGCGCGTCAGTGCCGCCACGGCCGAGCGATGTGCGCGGGTCGGGGGAGTCGGGGCCGATCTGGCGGCGACCGTCTCGACCCATCTCGTGGATTTGGTCGGCTGTGTGCAGGCGACGTGGACGTGGCAGATCATGACGCTGCGATACAAGGGCGAATCGATCTTCGCGGAGAACAGCCTGGCGTAATACCGCTATTTCCGACGGTGGGAATGCTTCCGTGCGGCAGATTCTCGACGCTGCTGCGTAAAGGTGGTTACCATGCCTCGGGGGGGCTGTCGGCGGCCTGACCTGTGAGGGGGTTGCGGTGAACCGGATCGACCTCGACGTTCTGGCGGACTCGTGGCGGCGTGAGCTGCTGGCCGTCACCAGCGAACCCGTGCCCAGATCCGACCTGCAGGTCTTATTCTCGCGCTTGGTCGAGGAGTTGGTCGCCGCACTGGAATCCGAACGATTCGACGCGAGCGTCGGTATTCGGGTCGGCGTGGCGCTGGTTGCCGCCGGGCTGACAGGTCCGGCCGTGCCGAGCACCTCTGCGCAGGTGCTCTACCAGTTGGCCGAGAACAGCGGGGATCCGCGTACCGGTCCTCGGCTCGCGGCGCTGCTCGCCGCGGTCGGTCAAGGTCATGCCGCCGAATCGCGTCGGCCACGGCCCGAGCAACGCCCCGCCGAGGACACGGCAGGCGGGCTGACCACCGACCAGCGATTCCGCGTGGTCTTCGACAACGCGGGGATCGCGATCGCGATCGGCGATACCGACGGCACCCTGCTGGACGTCAACCGCGGCTTGGCCGAGATGATCGGCGTGCCGATCGAAACCCTTCGTGGCGTGTCGGTCTACGACTTCGCCCACCCCAACGACCGAGAGGGGATTCGCACGCTCGTCTACGACAAGCTGGTCCCGGCCGGGGAAGGCACGGTCAAACTGGAACAGCGGATGCGTCGCTCCGACGGCAGTTATGGGTGGGCGTCGTTCGCGATCACCTTCGTCAAGGGAGTCGACGGGCAGGGCAACTATCTGCTCGCGGTCGGCGAAGACGTCACCGAGCAGCATCGCATGCGCGAAGAGCTGCATCGGCAGGCGCGACACGATCCGCTCACCGGTCTGCCGAACCGTCGGCATCTCATCGAGCGGATCGACACGATGATCGCCGACGCCCGCGCGGGGGACCGCGCGGGGCTGTGCTTCGTCGACATCGATCGTTTCAAGAACGTCAATGACCGCTACGGCCATGGAACAGGGGACCAGATCCTGACCGCGGTGGCCGCTCGCTTGCAGGACAGCGTGCGCGGAACCGGGTGCCTGATCGCCCGGATCGGGGGTGACGAGTTCGTCGGGCTGGTTCCGCCGCCGGCCAGCGACCACCGGGTGGCGACGGTGGCGAACAGCCTGTTGGAAGCGCTGATCGACCCGATCACCGTCGGCGATCGACGACTGCAGATGTCGATCAGCATCGGGGCAGTGGTGACGACGGTCGCGGGCGCGGACGCCGAATCGTTGCTCGACGCCGCCGACACCGGGCTCTACCGAGCCAAGGCCGATGGCAAAGGGCGGTGGGTGCTGCACATTCTCGACACGGACTCGACGCGCGGACCGCAACCTGTTCCCTGAGTCGCGCCGTCGAGTTCCTTCAGCGGTTCAGCAGCCTCCGCAGATATCCCTCCGGGACGCTCGGCCACTCGTCTTTCCAACGGTGCTCCTGCAGGTCGCGATGCAGGGCGATGATGAGCGAGAGGATCCACGGGCTCTCATCGCGCACCGGCCGGATCAGGCCGATGCCGGCGTACTCGGCCAGCACCGGCACCAGTGCGTCCTTCGCCGCATCGATGTTTCGCGCCGCAGCGAGACAGCAGGCGAGCAGAAGTTGCGCCTGCGCTGCCGCCCGTGGGCGTCGAGCGGCGGCGATCGAATCGCGCAACTGCGTGGCACGGGTGCAGGCGGCCGTGACCCGCCTGGGATTTCCGGATCGCAACAGCATCCGGATCGCGGAATCCTCACGCAGTTCCGCGGCCATCGTCGCGATGCCGTTCTCTCCAGCGGGTGGTTCGGTGACGTAGGTGGCTGTCAGTCCGAGCCGGACTTGTTCATTGGCGATGCGGGTGGCCAAACGTGGCAGTTTCAAGGCACGCGCGGCCTCGGCGCCTTCCTCCAGGCGTCGCGCGGCGGCGGCGAGGTCGCCACGCAGGGCTTTGGTCCGAGCGCCGATGGCGTAGGTCGCCATCATGAAGTCGACCGGTCCGCCCTCGGTGCCGAGCCGACCGGCCGCGTCGAGCAGGCGTTCGGCCTCGGTGAGCTGGTCACGTTCATAGAGCAACTCACCGAGCAATGCGCCGGCCAGCCGCGCGGCGTAGGACTGCGGGCCGGACGAGGTGGTGGCGACGTGCAACGCGGTACGGAAACTGTCTTCGGCCTCGGCGATCTCGAGCTGTTCGCGCGCCGCGATGCCGACCAGGCTGTGGCTGTACATCAGGCTGAACGTGCCGCGGATCTGTCGGTGATACGGGGCAGCCCAGTCGTGCCATTCGCCTGCTCGGGCATAGTCGAACCGTGCGGTCGCGCAGAACGCGGCGAGATTCGCGGCCGCGCACAGCGCCCACGGGCCCAGCGTGTCGGTTCGGGCCAGGCATTCGGTGACTACGGCGTCCACGCCCACCACGCGGTCGGCGAAGGCATGCTCCACGCTTTCGATGAGATCGGCCTCTACGGCGAGATCGGGTTCGGCCGCCGGGGACTTTTCCAGTGCTGTCCGCACGAGTCGCAATGCCGCATGCAGCTGGGTGGGCTGGCGAAGCAGTACGTGTACCCAAGCGACCCCGATCTGCAGAACGGGACGTGCGTTGGCGACCGTCGGTGGAAGCTTGGTGACCAGACCGAGAAATGTCGCGAACTGGGCATGTTGCACCAGCTCACGGCCCCTCGCTTCGACGATGTCGGCAGCCTGTTCGACATCACCGCAGGCCAGCGCATGATCGATGGCCTCGCTGAGCATCCTGTGCTCGCCGAACCAGGCGGCGGCCGCGCGGTGCAGTTCGGCGACCTGCTCGGGATGGTCGCGTTCGAGTCGTAGTCGGAGGAACTCCGCGAACAAACGGTGGTAGCGGAACCATTCGCCGCTGTCGTCGGTCCGGCGCAGGAACAGGTTGCGGCGTTCGAGGTTCTCCAGCACGGACTGTCCGTTCGGCAGCCCGGTCAGCGCGGTGGCGAGGCTGCCGGAGATCCGGTCGGGAAGGGCGGTTTTGAGCAGAATGTCGAGGAGATCGGGCTCTACGGTGTCGAGAACGTTCGCCGCGAGGTACTCGGCGATGGTGTCACTACGCCCGGTCAGGTGGGTGATCAGGCTCGCGGCGTCGGGGTGTTCACGCGTGGACAGCGCGGCGAGTTGCAGTGCGGCGGCCCACCCTTCGGTGCAGTCGCGCAGTTCGGCGCTCTGCTTGTCGTTCAGCTCGAGGCCACCCTGACCGGCTAGGAACGCTTTCACTTCGTCGGCATCGAAACGTAAAGCAGCGGTGTCTATTTCGACGAGCTCATGGCGAAGGCGCACGGTATCCAGCGCCGGCAACCCCGCGCGGGACCGGCTGGTGAGGATGATCTGCAGGTGGTGGCAACCCTGCTCGACCAGGAAGCGTAATGCGTCGATGGTGGTCGCGTCGGTGACCCGATCCCAGTCGTCGATGACGACGGCGAAGCGCTCGTCGCGCTCGTGAATGGTGTTGATCAGGGTGGTGAGCACATAGCGAGTCGCGCTGAAGTCCCCCTCTTCGACTATGCGAGGTAGGTCCGGCGCCAGCGCGGGCCGGGCGTGGTCGAACGCCTCGATCAGGTGCGTGAGAAACCATGCGACATTGTTGTCGTCGCGGTCGGCGTTGAGCCACGCGACCGCGACCCCTTCCTTCTCGGCGAGGCGTTGTGCCCACTGTGCCGCCAGCGTGCTCTTCCCGAATCCCGCCGGTGCGTGCAGGACGGCGAGCCGTGGCCGCGGGTCGGTCTGTAAGGCATCGATCAGTCGGTCGCGTTGAACCAATGCTCCGGCAGGTATCGCCGGACGGAATTTCGTGTCGGGTGCCGGTGGTGTCCTGGGGCGAGCGGACGGGGGTCGGCTGGGGGATGGCAGCGGACGCGGGCTGAGAACTCCGGTCGGACGCGCGTCGTGGTCGTCGGCGGGGGAGGGCAGGGTCATATCCTCGATCGGCAGGCCGTTGGCGCGCTGGATATCGCGAAGCAGTTCGCCGAAATCGGCGGCTGAACGGGGACGATCCGCTGGATTCTGCGACATGCTCGCCTCGATGACGGTGCAGACATCATCGGGGATGCCGTCGAGCCGCAGATCGGGAAGCGGCTCGGCGGCGATCCGTAGGAACTGCGTGACGATCTGTTCGCCGGAACGGCGTTCGTAGGCCGCGTGACCGGTGATCATGGCGAACAGTGTCGCGCCGAGCCCGTAGACGTCGGAGACCGCCGACGGGCCGCCGGAACGCAGCACCTCCGGCGCGGTGAACGCGGGGGATCCGGTCACCACGCCGATGGCGGTCTCGAAACCGCCTTCGATGCGGGCGATTCCGAAATCGGTCAGCTGTGGCACACCGTAGTCGGTGAGCAGGACATTGCCCGGCGTGATGTCCCGATGCAGGACCCCGGCTCGATGCGCGGTCTCGAGCGCGCCGGACAATTTGATCGTGATCCGGATCGCCTCGGCCCAGGGGAGGCGCCCCTCCTTGCGGATACGCGTCTCCAGCGAGCCATGCGAGTAGTACGGCATCACCAGATACGATCGTCCGCCACCGGTGGTGCCCACCTGGAGGATCGGCACGATGTTCGGATGTCCGGACAGTGCGCCCATGGCCTGCTGCTCGCGCAGAAACCGCTCGACATGCTCCGGTTCGAGATCTGGCCTCGCCGTGAGAACTTTGACCGCGACGTTGCGATTGAGCGCCTGCTGCCGACACCGGTAGACCACGCCGAAACCACCCTCGCCTACCACGCGGGGTTCGTGGAAACCTGCGTCCTCCAGCTCCTGCTCGATCTCTGGAGGTCGGCCGTTCTGTATCGCGAAGGGGTCTGAACCGGCCATGGCCCTGCTCTGTGTCGGGTATCTGTGGTCCCTGCGGTCGGTAACCAGTTTATGCCTGGCGAACCGCCGGATCAGTCCGATCAGCTGGGGATCGCGCTGGCCGCGCCCTATCCTCGGCGGTGATCTCGTCATATACGGGTGCTCGAGCAACGCGGTGGAAAATGCTGTTCCGCGTGCCCTCCGCCGTCAGCCCGGTCGCCCGAGGGTCGAAGTCCTTCCCGGCGCGGCGGTGGCTGGGATCCGGTCGTGCGATCGACGGGGCCTCGGTTCTCGCCGTCCAGGGGTGAGATTGTGGTCCGGCTGCGACCGGCGCCACGGGGCTGCCGGCCGGTATCGGCGAGTTCTGGTGATCCGAGCGTGGCGGGCGGCGACGGTCCGGGTGTCTCCGATCGCGATCGGGTGCCGACGGAGTCGGGTGGCAACTACCCGGTGGCGGCGAGCGCTCGGGCTTCGAGCGGCCCGCGTGGCCCGCCCGATGCGCGGGCGGCCAGCGGCTCCGAAGTCATTGCCGCGGAGGGACTGTGGGTGGCGTCGCGCTGTCAGGAGACCTTGACTGCAGCAATGCGGACGCAATCGTGCGTTCTTGCACCTGTACGTGCATAATCCGGTTAGCCTAGTGGTGACAACGATCCGATGACCGGTATAGCCGAATCGAGAGCCAATTATGTTGGTACAAAGAGCGTTGGTGTCGGGTGGACTCGGGGTGTGGCGGTGAGCGCGCCGACGGTCGGATTATTGCCGACCGCGCCGCAGCTGTTGTGCGCATTCCAGGGGCGGCGGTTCGAAGATCGGGAGTTGCTGCGTTCCGCGCACGCACTCGCCGAGCTGCACGAGCGTCGCGCACAAGTCCGGGATGTGGCGTTGATCGCCGAAATCGACTGTCGGCGAAGTGAACTCGTCGATGACATCAACGAATGGATCACGCAGGAGATTCCGCAGCATCGCAACGGCGCCTCATTGCACACCGAGAGCCTCGGCGCGGTGGTGGATCGGATGGCGCGCAGCTGGGTGGACGCGAATCAGGTCATCGACGCCGAGGGGGCGCGCAGTGGCAATACGCACAGGCATTGGTATCAGCTGGCTGAACTCGTCGACGGGTACACTGATCTGGTAGCAGATGTGGCCGGTGGCCGCCGTCGTTTGCCCGAGCAATGATCTCGTTTGCCCGAGCAGTGATCCGTAGCGACAGGGGTCTCGTCCACAACAGCGATAATGCCCGTCAGCGTCACTTGTCCGAATGGCGACGTCGCCAGGGGCGGGAGTTGTCCAGTAGCGACTCCACCTGGGCGTTTATATCGCCGACACAGTGACGGCGGGCGCAATGGGGCGCCCCGCCCGGCGTGCCGCGTGGTCGATTCAGCGCGGCACGCCCCGTTGTTTACACCCGTTCCGGTACTTACTTCGCGGCAACGACGTGGCGTGCTGTACGTCGCGCCCTTCGGCGGCGTAGCGCGCGGCGGATCCGGCTGGCGAACAAGGACACCAGCGCCAGTCCGATGACTAGCAGGATGGTCGCGACCACCGCCGCGGCCACCGGGTTGAAGACGGCGAGAGTGATGATGCCCGCGACGCCGATGTCCTCGGCGGTGCTGACTACGATGTTGCTGGCGGGTTCGGGGGAGGTGTTGACCGCCATTCGGGTCCCCGCCTTCACCAGGTGGCTGACCAGCGCCGCGGTGCCGCCCACCGCGGCCGCGGCGAGTTCGGGCAGCGAGTCGTCCTGCCCGGCCAACAGGGCGGCGACCACGCCCCCCGCGATCGGTCGTATCACGGTGTGCACCGCATCCCAGAACGAGTCGAGGTAGGGGACCTTGTCCGCGACCACCTCGATCAGGAACAGTGCTGTCGCCGCGATCAGGACATCGCTGCGCTGCAATGTTTCCGGCACCGCATCGGCGAGTCCGAACCGACCGAGCAGCCCGAGCAGCAGGACGACCAGGTAGGCGTTCACGCCGCTGGCCCAACCGGCGGTGAAGAGGAGAGGTAGCGCGGACACGTGCCCATCGTATGGTGGCCCGGCCTCGACGCGTGGGCATCCGCACCGCGTCGGCGACGACGACTCGGGAGGCGGGCCGGGCGATTGCGCGAAAGGCGCCGCGCCCGGGTCTGCTATCGAAGTGGTTTGATTTCGGTGTGTCGGAATCTCCTGTGTCGCATGATGTTCGGTCGTGGTCGACGAATTTTCGAAGCGGCTGATGCCGGACGAGTTGTGGCAGTTGGCTGAGCCGTTGTTGCCGAAATTCGCCGCGCGCATGCAGGGCGGCGGCACCGCGCCGGTCGACCAGCGGGCGGTATTCACCGCCGTGGTCTACGTACTGACCAGCGGATGTGCGTGGCGGACGCTCCCTGCTTTGTTCGGGGTCACTGTTCCTACTGCGCATCGCCGTTTCACGGTGTGGACAAAGACGGGCGTATGGCGGGATTTACACCGGGCGGTACGCGATGAGCACGGTAGCGAGGACCTGATCGACTGGTCGCGGGTGGTGATGGAGGCGGCGAGTGAGCGGGCGAAGAACGGGTGAGCTGCCGGCAACCGGTCGATCGCGGCAAGTCCGGCTCACGGACGCGTGGCGTTCGCGGTGTGTGGGAAGTCTTCTGGCTGTGGGTTTTCGGCGAACGGACACCAATGACACCGCGCTGTCCGAGTCGTTGATATCCGCGACATCTCGACGAGGCGCCGGCCCGGGCGGACGCAACGAACACCTGACCATCGGGTATCCCCGCCTCGGGGGCGAGCGGAACGCTGCTGTGCGCCCGGATCACGGCTGCTGAGACACGGTGCGGTGTCCGCCTAGCCGAGTTCGGCGAGCTGCGGGACAACCGGAGCGATGCGGTCGATCCAAGCGGCCGGCGAGCCGGTCGTCGGAGTGACGATGACGGCATGCACGCCGAGTTCGGCGTAGGCGGCCATCTGCCGGACGAAGGCATCGCGGTTGTCCGGGTCGGGCCGTGGGTTGTTGGCCAGGATCGTCTTGCGGATCTGGTCGTAGTCCCGTCCGACGTCGTCGCAGTGCCGTCGTAAGACGTCGAGCTTGTGTGCGACGTCCTGCGGCGCGGAACCGAAGAGGTTGCAGGCGTCGCCGTACTGAGCGACCAGCCGCAGCGTCTTGCGCTCCCCGGCGCCGCCGATGAGTACCTTGGGTCGGTTGATCGGTTGCGGAGAGCACAGTGTCTCGGCGAGTTGAAAGTATTTACCCTCGAACGGTCCGTTGTTCTGCGGGTCCCACATCTGCCGGCAGATGCGCAGCGTCTCCTCCAGTCGGTCGAACCGTTCGGCGATCGGCGGGAACGGCACGCCGAGCCCGCGGTGCTCGCGCTCGAACCACGCGGCGCCGATGCCCAGCACGGCGCGGCCGCCGGAGAGCACATCGACAGTGGTGACGATCTTGGCGAGCAGGCCGGGGTGGCGGTACGTCACGCCGGTGACGAGCAGACCGAGGTCGATGCTGGAGGTGTGCGCGGCCAGGTAGCCCAGCGTGGTGTAGCCCTCGAGCATGTTCGACTCCGCCGGAAGGCCCGTCGGCTCGATCTGGAAGTAATGGTCCATGAACGACAGCCAGGTCGCCCCGGACTCTTCCGCCGCGGCGCCCACTCTGGCCAGCTCGCCTGCGATGGCAGTGGCGCCGCCGTCGACGTCGAATATCGGTATGTGAAATCCCAGCTCCATGAAGCGATCCCTTGTGCTAGACGACCTTGACTGACCACGCTAAGTGCTGGAGCGCGCTCCAGGTCAAGTCGAGCCGACGCGATCCGCTGTGCGTTGAAATCGGGGCCTGCCGCGTGGTGGCAGTGTCTGGCGGAGCTTGTCGGGACAGTGCTGGCACGTCTGCCGCCATGGCCCGCGGCGGTTCGAGTCGTAGCCGGATGTTCACACCAAGGTGGCCCTGGCCTGCGCGTATTCGATGACCTCCGCCGCGTAGGCGGCCGCGTTCTGCTCCGCGCAGCACACGCGCAGGTGGTCTATCGCGCTGTCGAGTCGTGGTCCCGGCCCTTGGTCTGCGAGCAGGACCACCAGCGCCTCCCAGCCTGCGATCTGCGCGGTGGGACGCGCCAGCAACTCGTCGAGATACCGGCCCGGTTCTACCAGTCGGATCGCTCGTCGCGCGTGCGCGTGCACCCGCCGGGGCAGCTCGGCGCGGATGGCGTCGACATCCGTCTGCAACACGTGGTGCCCCGATCGCGCCGGGTCGAGCCGCAGCGACCACAACTCGGTCAGGTCCGCTGGTATGCCGTGATCATTGATCAGGTCGGGGCCGGTGGCCTTCTCCAGTGGCGTGGGCGGGCGACCCAGCCGCGCATTGCGCCAGTTGCAGTACTCCCACCAGGCGATCGGAGTCGCGCTCAGAACCAGGCCGAATCTGAGGAGCTGCTGCCCATCCGTCCACGTGCGGAATGTCCTGGTGCGACCGACGGACGCCACACCGCTCGGTTCGACCCGTACCCAGGTGGGCTCGGAGCCGTGAAACCCGTACGGCTGCAACAGCTTCCCGGCATCGCGCATCAGGCGGCGCAACGCCGACTCCGGTTTGACCATGTCGGCAGATTAGCGGTGTACGCCGACAGGTCATCGAAACAGTTCGGCCGCATGCCTACCGAAGCCCGCCGGCCCGGCACAATCCCGGACGACCTGATCGCCAGGAAAGGCCGGAGCCGGCGCGTCGCGCCGCCTCGATATCAGCGCGGCCGCGACATCGACGCTCGAGCGAGTGCCGGAGCGCGTAGGCATGGGGTGACCGGAAGGTCGGACGAACCGGGGCCCTCGGCGCGAGCCGATATCCCGCCAGAGGATATGACCCGACGTCGAGGGGCCCGGCTGCCACAGATCACTGCCCGAGCGAGACCACCTTCGACTGCCCGGAAACGACAGTGTCATTGCTGTCGACCAGCGCGACCCGCACCTGGACCGTCTGCCCCGCCGACAGCGGCGCCTCCTCGCCCGCGGCTCCGACCAGGGTGACCACGGCGGTGTGTGGGGCTCCGTCGCAGGTGACGGCGCTCTGCGTGCCGGTAGCGGACGGATCGTCCGCGTCGGGTTCGCCCACCATGGCCCGAATGGCGGTCACGCCGGCCGCGGCCTCGCAGTTGTAGTCGACCCCTACATTGGTCGGCCCGACACCGCTGACATCGATGGTGTTGGCGGCGAGAGCGGTAGTGGCGGCCGACACAACGGCCACCCCGATCGCTCCGAATGTGGTCATGATGGCGGCAGAACGTCGGTAGTTCCGGATAGTCATCGTAGATCTTCCTCCTCCTGCGTAGCCGAATTGGATTGCGGAACACGATCAGAAGACACCGCGGCGCGTACCGCGCCGCACGTCCACACCCCCGCTATCTCACAGCAAATAACCTGTCGATCGTAACGCGCTCCGCGGGGCTGTCGTCACGTATTCCGCCATTGATGGACCTCGGATGCGCGTCCGCCGCCGTATGCGCGGGTTATGCGTCGAACTCGACGGGATATGACGGCCCGTGGCACGACTGCCTGCGAAGTTGCCTGCCGCGCCTGGGAACGATCGCGGAACGTCGGTTCGGGTATGGAACTGATGGTCCGCTTTCCCGCGCCGCGTTCCGAACCGGGCGCCGGTCTGGATCGCCGACCGGAACTCCTTGCCGCGGAATACTGTTCGGTGCGGCGCCTCCGCGCGCTGCCGGTCTCTGGTCATACTGGCGTGATGGAGCCGTCCGTTGCGGAGATTGTCGACATCCTCGATCACGTGTTGGCGATTGTGCAACGCGTGCCACAGGATCTGACCTGGCAAGCTCGGTACTCGGATGAGCGGGAGCTCGTGGACGATCTGACCGATCATGCGGGCCGGATCCGGCGGGGCGATGTGAGCAGGATGTCCGATCTCAGATTTCTGTTCCTGCCGACCGGGCCGCTGTGTGAGATCGCGGCCAGTAGCGGATGGCTGGATGTCTACGCCATGCTGGGGAACCGGTTCGACGAGTGGTGTGCGCGCCTGTGACGGCTCTGCTTCGGCCATCACGTGGTCGGATGGCCGGACCGGGCGTCGGCGTCACACGATGGGTCGGCGCGGGTGCGACGGATTTATTATTTATCGGACCGTGGTCCGGATCTATTCCGCCCGGCTCTCGGCATGGGCTCGGTCGCCCGATTACGCTGTTCGCTATGTCTGTCCGCACCCGCAAGCCGCTCATCCCCGGCACGCAGTCGCCCACCCGCGAGGTTCCACGCACCATCGAACGCCCTGAGTATGCGTGGAAGAAAACCGTGAATGAGGGACATGAGCCCTGGGTGCAGACCGCGGAGACGATCGAGAAGATGCGGATCGCGAGCAAGATCGCTGCCCAGGCGCTGGTCGAGGCAGGTAAGGCGGTCGCGCCCGGCGTCACCACCGACGAGCTGGACCGGATCGCACACGAATACCTGTGCGACCACGGCGCGTATCCGTCGACGTTGGGCTACAAGGGATTTCCGAAATCCTGCTGCACTTCGCTGAACGAGGTGATCTGCCACGGCATCCCCGATTCGACGGTGATCGAGGACGGTGACATCGTCAATATCGATGTCACCGCCTACATCCACGGTGTGCACGGCGACACCAACCGGACCTACCTCGCGGGCGACGTCGATGCGGAGGTGCGCTTGCTGGTCGAGCGGACCGAGGAGGCCACGCTGCGGGCGATCAAGGCGGTTCGGCCGGGACGGGCGCTCAATGTGATCGGCCGGGTGATCGAGTCCTACGCCAATCGCTTCGGCTACGGCGTGGTGCGCGATTTCACCGGTCACGGTGTCGGCCCGACCTTCCATAGCGGCCTGGTCATCCTGCACTACGACCAGCCGGCGGTGGAGTCGATCATCCAACCCGGCATGACCTTCACCATCGAGCCGATGATCAACCTCGGCGGCATCGACTACGAGATCTGGGATGACGGCTGGACCGTGGTCACCAAGGACCGCAAGTGGACCGCGCAGTTCGAGCACACCCTGGTCGTCACCGAGACGGGGGCCGAGATTCTGACCCTGCCGTGACTCCGAGCCTGGCAGTAGGGATGCGGTGCGTTCCGGACGAAGGGCGGATCACTCCGGGGCCCGTGCCGACCGGGTGTGCGAGTTGCGCCGGCCTGCTGCGCGATCCGAGCGGCGCCATGCCGCGCCGAACGGCGTCGACCCGCGGTGCCGTCGAGATCGGCACCGCGCGATGAAGGGTGCACTGCTGGTCGCGGGGACGACCTCGGACGCAGGCAAGAGTGTCGTGGTGGCCGGGATCTGCCGAATGCTGGCACGCCGCGGTGTGCGGGTGGCCCCATTCAAGGCGCAGAACATGTCCAATAATTCCGTCGTCACGCTGGACGGCGGGGAAATCGGGCGTGCGCAGGCGTTGCAGGCGCGGGCGTGCGGGCTGGCGCCGAGCGTGCGGTTCAACCCGGTCTTGCTCAAGCCGGGTAGCGACCGGCGCGCACAGCTGGTCGTGCGAGGAGCCGCGGTCGGCACCGTCGGCGCCGAGGACTACTTCCTGCGCCGGCGGGAGCTGCGTGCTGTCGTCGCCGCCGAACTCGCCACGCTGCGCGCCGAATTCGACGTGGTGATCTGTGAAGGTGCCGGCTCGCCGGCCGAGATCAACTTGCGGGCCACCGATCTGGCGAACATGGGTCTGGCGCGGGCCGCGCGGCTGCCGGTTCTACTCGTCGGCGACATCGACCGGGGCGGTCTGCTGGCCCACCTGTTCGGCACGGTCGCGATCCTCGAACCCGAAGATCAGCGCCTGATCTCGGGGTTCATCGTCAACAAGTTCCGTGGCGACGTCGAGTTGCTGCGCCCCGGGCTGGATCGCCTCGTCGAGCTCACCGGCCGACCGACCCTCGGCGTGCTCCCCCATACCGACGACCTCTGGATCGACGCCGAAGACTCGCTCGGCACCGTTGCCGATGCGCCGGTCGGACGCCCCGGCCCGCCGGTGGGCACGGAGTGGCTGACCGTCGCCGCGGTCCGGCTGCCGCGGATCTCCAACTCCACCGATATCGAGGCGCTGGCCTGTGAGCCGGGAGTCGCGGTGCGCTGGGTGAGTGAGCCGTCCAGGTTGACCGGCACGGATCTGGTGGTCGTGCCGGGGAGCAAGGCGACGGTGTCGGACCTGGAGTGGTTGCGCCGCACCGGTATCGCCGACGTGCTGCGCGCACGCGCGGCCGCGGGCGCGCCGATACTCGGCATCTGTGGTGGCTATCAGATGCTCGGTAACCACATCCTCGACCGGGTCGAGTCGAATGCGGGCGCGGTCGAAGGGCTCGGGTTGCTCGACCTGTCCGTCGAGTTCGCCGCGGCCAAGGTACTGCGTACCAGCTCTGGAGACAGCGCGGGAATTCCGGTGCGGGGCTACGAGATTCATCACGGTCGGGTGGTCCGCCGCGGCGACCCGGCATGGCTCACCCTCGACGGGCAGCCGGAGGGCAGTGTCCGTGGCGCGGTGTGGGGCACCCATCTGCACGGCCTGCTGGAGTCGGACCGATTCCGGCGCAGTTGGTTGCGCGCGGTCGCGTTCGCCGCCGGGCGCACGGGTTTCGTTGCCGCCGAGGATGTCTCGGTCGCCGCAGTCCGGGAAGGGCAGCTCGATCTGCTGGCCGACCTGGTCGAAGACCACCTGGACATCGTGCGGTTGGAACGTCTGCTCGCCGATGGGGCGCCTGCCGATCTGCCGATCCTCGCCACCGACGTCGTGCCCGGCGGTACCTCGTCGCGTGACTGAATGGTTGACGCGGCGACTTCCGAGCCTTACCTTGCAGTAAGGAATTCGACTCCGAGTAAGGCGCCGGGCAATCCGACGCGAAACGATCACGGTCGGGTGAGGGTGATGGTGACGGACAAAAGGTCGACCAGCAGAGGGGGAAACGTGGTCTCGGCGGCCGTCACGAGCAAAGGCCAGATCACCATCCCGATCGATGTGCGCGTGGCGATGGGGCTGCGCGCGGGCGTGCGCGTCGCCTTCGTGCCGACCCCCAACGGCACCTACGAACTGGTCCCCGAGACGCGCACGATCAAATCACTGAAGGGGATCGTCGGCTGGTCCGGTTCGCCGATCGGACTCTCCGAGATGAACGAGGCGATCGCAGGCAACGTGGTGGAGAGCAAGCAGCGATGATCGGTCTGGACGCGAACGTGCTCATTCGCTACCTCACCCAGGACGACCCGGACCAGTCCGCCCGGGCCAACCAGGTGATCGACGGGCTCAGCGAGAGCAAGCCCGGCTATGTCACGATGATCGTGCTCGCCGAGATCCACTGGGTGTTGCGCCGGGGCTACAAGCAGGACCCCGACGCGGTCACCGACGTGCTGCTCGGGCTGCTCGATTCCAGCGAGATCGTGGTCGAGCGCGCCGACACGGTGCGCCAGGCGCTGCGCAGGGCCGCCGACGGCGCGGATTTCGCGGACGCGCTGATTCAGCAGCTCGGACAGGAGGCGGGCTGTGACCTGACCGTCACCTTCGATCACTGCGCAGGTGAGCAGGCCGGAATGCGGCTGCTCGCCTGACGCGTGCACTCGCGACACGACGCCTCGAGCCGGTGACCCGTGTAGCGTGATTCGGCATGAAATCTCGGCAGATCGCGGTGGGTGACCGGGCATGGACCGTTCGGATCGACGGGCCGGAATCCCGGCACAGCGTGCTGCTGTTGCCTGATTCGGGTGACCCGGCGGACGTCTTCGACCAGGTATGCGCCCGACTGCACACCTCGGATCTGCGCACGTTCGCGGTGGAATCGATCGAGGGCCTCGACCCGGGCGGGGTGACCGCGATCCTGGACGAACTCGGGCTGCCCTGGGTGAATGTCGCCGGGCGTGGCGCGGGAGCCGCGCTGGCCTGGCAGGTATGCGCAAGTGGATTCGGTCGCTACCAGAGCCTGGTCGTCGCAGACCGGGGCCACCCGGCGGTTCCGGGCGCCGATGGGACGGTGCTCGACGCGAACACTCGTCCGGTGGAGGTGCCCACCACCGTGCTGGTCACCAAGAACCTGCCCCGATCGGTGGCCGATACCTCCGGGCGGTTCGTCCACGGCGAGTTCCGGGTGGTCGAGGTCGACGTGACCGATGTGGCGACCGAGGCAGACCACGAACTGGCCACCGAGATCGTGCTACGCACCAGCCTCTGGTGACCTGTCGCCGGACGTGGTCCGGTAGACCCGCAGCCAGTCCAACCAGCTGTCGAGTTCGGCGAACGCGCGCGCCAGCGGCTCCGGGCCGGACAGGAACACGTCGTGCTTGGCTCCGTCGATCGGCACCATGTTGGTCCGATCGCCCAAGCAGCCCGACCAGCGCTGGATCTGTTTCACGTCCAGCACCGCGTCGGCCACGTCCACGGCAGGACCGTATGTCCTGGCGAACTTGGTCATCCTGGAGCGCAGGATCAGCGATGGCACCCCGATATCGAGTCCTTCGTGCAGACGCGCGTGGCCCTGGCGGATCGCGCGCAGCCAGCCGAGCCGAACCGGGAAGCCGTGCAGCGGTTTCCAGTCCAGGTTGTAGTTCCACTCGCCGGACACCGTGTGGTGCAGGCTGTCACCGTAGGTGCTGACCTTCCCGCCGGGTACTTCGATCATCCTCCGGAACCGCCCGAGTGTTTTGATGATCGGCGTGCCGACGGTCCGGTAGTAAGACGGACCTTGCAGGTCGAACCACGGGCTGTTGAGCACAAGACCGGTGATCCCCGCGGCGGCCGTGCCGTGCGTTCGGTTCAGTCGATCCAGCCACAGCGGCACGATCAGACCACCGGTGGAGTGTGCGTTGAGCACCACCGGCGCACCGGTCTCCGCCCGGACGATCCGCAGCGATTCGGTGAGTTCCCGGTCATAGAAAGCGAGATCCGTCACATAGTGCGGTGTGTGCCCATCCCGCAGCGAGCGACCACACTTGCGCAGATCGAGCGCGTAGAACTGGAACCCACACTCGGCGAAATGCTCGGCGAGATGCTCCTGGAAGAAGTAATCGGTGAATCCGTGCACGTAGAGCACCGCGCCCGCGGTCTGCTCGACGGTCCCGTTCGGCACGTAGCGCACCAGCGTGGCGACCACTTCGCCCTCACCGTCGGGATCGGCGCCCAGCATCAGCGTGCGCTGTTGGAAGTGCGCGCCGAGCACATCGGGAA
Source organism: Nocardia sp. NPDC049190 (assembly GCF_040648115.1). Taxonomy (NCBI): domain Bacteria; kingdom Bacillati; phylum Actinomycetota; class Actinomycetes; order Mycobacteriales; family Nocardiaceae; genus Nocardia; species Nocardia sp. NPDC049190. The sequence continues at coordinate 2,437 of NZ_JBEZDE010000025.1, read as the reverse complement.
GCCAGCCGCCGTCCTGCGCGGCGGTGCCGACCGGCTCGGCGAGCGACTGTTCGTTCGTCACCCGACCAATGTATTTGACGGCGCCGCGACCCGACAGCGTGTGGCTCTTTCCAGGCCCTGGTGGTGACGATGATCTCTGTCGCATTCGGCACATTCCGCAGGCTGGTTGCGGACGATGCGCGTGGTGAGGTGCAGAATTGGGATAGGTGAACGGTGGGTAACCTACCTCTAGCCATGCTGTTCGGGAACGGCGAATGCCGGACCCGGGCCACAACTGAACACCGCGCCCAGGCAGGTCCACCCGCTCGGTGGGCCCGCGCAGAAGGACAAGGAAGTCGATCTACCCGTGCCGAACGCTGCCGTGACTGAAAAGACCGATGTAGTACTCATCGGTGCCGGGATCATGAGTGCCACCCTCGGCGCGCTGCTGCGGCAGTTGCAGCCGGACTGGTCGATCGCCCTGTTCGAGCGGCTGGACGCCGCCGCGGCGGAGAGCAGCGACCCGTGGAACAACGCGGGCACCGGGCACTCCGCGCTGTGTGAGCTGAACTACAGTCCGCAGAACGCCGACGGCTCGGTCGATATCAGCAAAGCCGTCGACATCAGCGAGCGGTTTCAGGTCTCGCGCCAGTTCTGGTCCTACGGCGTGGAGAACGGCATCCTGGGCGACCCGTCCACCTTCATCAACCCGATCCCGCACGTCAGTTTCGTGCACGGCGCCGACAATGTGCAGTACCTGCGCACACGGTACGAGGCGCTGGCGGCGCACCCGCTGTTCGAGGGCATGCAGTACATCGACAGCTCCGACGAGTTCACCAGGCGGCTGCCGCTGATGGCGCGCGGTCGCGACTTCTCCGACCCGATCGCACTGAACTGGTCCGACAGCGGCACCGACATCGACTTCGGTGCGCTCACCCAGGAACTGCTCGCCTACCTCGGCGCCAGCGGGGCCGACCTGGCCTTCGGTCACGAGGTACGCAACCTGTCCAAGCAGTCCGACGGTTCCTGGCTGGTCACGGTACGTAATTTGCGTACCAGGGAAACCCGCACGCTGGTCAGCAAATTCGTGTTCGTCGGCGCGGGCGGCGGCGCACTCCCGCTGTTGCAGAAGGCGGGCATCAAGGAGGCGAAGGGATACGGCGGGTTCCCGGTCAGCGGCCAGTTCTTTCGCTGTACCAACCCGTCGCTCATCCAACAGCACGAGGCCAAGGTGTATGGCAAGGCCGCGGTCGGGGCCCCGCCGATGTCGGTGCCACACTTGGACACCCGCGTGATCAAGGGCAAACCCGGCCTGCTGTTCGGTCCGTACGCGGGCTGGACGCCGAAGTTCCTCAAGGACGGCAAGAACACCGACCTGTTCAAGTCGGTGAAGCCGAACAACCTGTTCTCGCTGCTCGGCGTCGGCGTCACCGAACTGGGCCTGACCAAGTACCTGGTCAGTGAGCTGCTGAAGTCCGAAGCAGGCAAGGTGTTCACGCTGTCGGAGTTCATTCCGCGCGCCGAGGCACGAGACTGGGAACTGATCACCGCGGGCCAGCGCGTTCAGGTGATCCGTCGCAAAGGTGTGGGTGGCGTGCTCGAATTCGGCACCGCCGTGATCGCCGCGCAGGACGGCACGGTCGCCGGCCTGCTCGGCGCGTCGCCCGGCGCCTCGACCTGTGTCACCGCCATGCTCGACGTCCTACGGCGTTGCTTCCCACGGGAATACACCGAATGGACACCCAAGCTGAAGGAAATGGTTCCGTCGCTGGGTGTGTCGCTGTCGGAGAACCCGGATCTGTTCCACGAAATATGGGATTGGACCACCAAGACACTGAGCCTCGCGAACACGCCGAACCACGTTGGGGTCGCGGCGAACGCCTAGGTGTGATAGCAAGGCGCGATGATGTCAACGGTTGCTCTCAAACGGTCATGGGCACAGGATCTCGACACTGCCACGCTCTACCAGCTGTTGAAACTCCGCGTCGAAGTCTTTGTCGTCGAGCAGAAATGCGCGTATCCGGAACTGGACGGGAACGATCTGCTTCCCGAGACCCGGCACTTCTGGCTCGATGACGAAGGTGAAGTCATCGCGACTCTGCGCCTGTGGGAGGAGCACCACGACGGAGTGAAGAGCTTCCGCATCGGCAGGCTCTGCACCGCCGCGCCCGCACGCGGACACGGGTACACCACCCGACTCCTGCAGGCGGCGCTGGCCGAGGTCGGCTCCGCCACGGTACGGCTGAACGCGCAGAGCTACCTGGTCGACCTCTACCGCAAGCACGGCTTCAAAGTCGACGGCGAGGAGTTCGACGAAGACGGCATCCCACACTTGCCCATGCGCAAGGGTGCTGTGTAGTCGGCAGCGCCTGCGGCGCTGCGGGTTCGCGGCCCCCCGGTGGCTCGCGTCCGAGCGGCCGCCGCTTGCGACTTCGTCGCGGGCGCGTCGGTCGCTCGG
>NZ_JBEZDE010000024.1:97999-107440 GCF_040648115.1 Nocardia sp. NPDC049190 | reverse complement strand
TCACCCAACAAGAACGACCAATGCGTCGGAAAGACCTTGTTGATCGACCGCTTGACGAATGCCGCGGCACGATACCGCTCATCCGCCTCATCGGCCTGTGCGGCAATTGTGCGACTTAGTTGGGTAGTCATGGTCGACACCCCGCCCTGGTGAGAGTGCTATCCGTTCTACTACGGACGGTAGCAGATCGAGCGGGTCGAATCGAGGGTGTTGCCGTGGTGAATGTGGAACAAGATCATCCATATTTTCCTCGGCGTTGTCGAATCGCGCCGAAATCGGGGTCGATATCGTTCCACGTGTGAGCGCCATGGCACCGCAGGACGCGATGATCTACTGGCTGTCGAAGCGCGCGCGCAACGACCAGTTTCTGCTGTATTGCTTCGCCGACGGCGGGCGATCGACCGAGGAACTGCGGGCCGCGGTCGCCGAACGCAGCGCCCGGATCGATGATCTGCGGGTCCGGCTCCGCGAACTGCCCGCCGATATCGATTACCCGTCCTGGGTGCCCTGCTTATTCACCGCCGAGCAATTCGTGGAGCACCGGTTGGCGCGGCCCGATTGGTCACATGTACTCGACGCGCTCGGGGGCGTGCTCGGCACCGGGATGGACGCCGCCGTGCGCCCGTGGCGGCTGCACGTATTCCGCGGGATCGTCGACGCGCCGGGAGTGGGGAAGGGGCCCGCCTTGGTCGCGGTTCTGCAGATGTCGCACGCGCTGGCCGATGGACGGCGGGCGTCGGCTATCGCGCGTGCGCTGTTCACTGAGCAGCAGGTGGCGGACGGGTGCGACCGCCGGCCTGTGCCGGGCGGGGACGGTATCGCCGAGGCGGTAGTGCGTGATTCGCGCGGTTGTGTGGGTGCTGACCGCGTAGTGGTTGGCCGGCAAGCGGTCGGACGATGGACACGCACTGGGGTATTGATCGAGTCGGCGCTAGGTCTGCTGCGCCTGCCGATTCGTCTGGCGTCGACCGCCGTGCGCGGCTATCGAGCTTTCCAGGCACAGCGGCGGTTGGCGTACTTGACCGATACCGGTCGCTTGCCGCCGCCCGGCCCGGGGTTCGCGCCGAGTCTGGTGAATCGAACTACGGCGCACGGAGTCGTGCGACATCAGGTGCGGATGATCGTGCGTTCGGGCGAAAGCATGCGGATCCCCGGTCGCACCGTGACCGTCGTCACGCTGACTGCGGTGTCGCTGGCACTGTTCCGGTACCTGACGCAGCGGGGTGAACCGGTTATGCGTCTGGGTGCGCAGGTACCGATGGCCCTGCCGGGGCAGTCCATCGGGCAGGAGGGCGATCCGCGCAACAATTACCGCAGCCTCGGTGTCGACCTGTTCGCCGAGGAGCCGGACTTGCGCCGGCGCGCCGACAAGATCGCCGCGGCGCTCACCGCTCGCCGTCTCCGCGCACGGCATCCGCTGCTGTCCGCACAGGACCGGGTCACCGCGACCGTCCCCGCTCCACTGCTACGCCGCGACATCGACCGCTACCCCCTCGACACCGTCCCCGACTCGATCGCGGGACACACCGTGGTCTCCAGCGTCGACCGTGGCCCCGCCGACCTCACCTTCGGTGGTGGCCGCGTCCGGTTCAGCGCGGGATTCCCCGCCCTCGGCTCGGTCATGCACCTCACGCATGGTGTCCACGGCCTCGGCGATACGGTCACCATCTCCGTGCATGCCGACCCGGCAGTCCTCCCCGACGTCGACTTCTACACAGCTCTACTCGCCTCGGCCCTGGACGAGGTCGCCGCCGCCCACTGAACGCGGGGGCGCCGTGCATGACCCAGGGAACAGCGACCTTCCGGGGGCCACCCGCGGCGAATCAGGCTCGGGCGAGGGTCGGTTCGGCGGTCGGCGAGTGGAGATCGGCGGAGATCTTGATTTCCAGGTCTACGCGGGTTGCGTTGATGACGGAACGTTCTTCCTCGACGGTGTTCTCGATGGCTCTCGACCACAGTGCTTGGATTTCCGCGATCTCCTCGCCGGTGGCCTCGCTGTCCAGCTCGATCCGACGACGCTGCACAGTGATATTCAGCGCGGCGGTGAGGGTTCTCATCAGGTCCTCGCAGCGATTCGGAACCTTACGGTGCGCGAGCACGCGCAGGCTGCTGATGAATTCCCGTGCCGCGGAAATCGTCTCGAGCACATCCTGGCTGATCAGATCCAGCTCGTCGGCATCCCAGCGGTCGCAGGCCAACAGCTGTCGACGGACATCGGCGGAGGTCGACACCACCGAAGAGGCTGCGGCCAATACGGATTCGCGCCGCCACATGTCGTGTTCGCGGCGACCCGCTGCCGTGTTCGTCAGCTCCACATTCCGCTGCGCCGCGTCGAGCGTGACCCGGTTTCGCTCGTCCGCGGCGTCTAGTGTGATTCGGCTCCGCTCGTCCGCGGCGTCGACCGCCGCGCGATTCGTGCGGTTGTTGACAAGAACGCCGACCAACGCCGCGACCGCGACGACGAGGGAGGCGAGGAGCGGAAGCCACTGAGTCACGGGGAGATCATCGCATCGAGATCGCCACTGGCACAGTATCGATCGGCCTCGGCGTCGAATCACGGTGTTTTCGCGGACGCGTGCGTGTCGAACGGTGGCGCCGTTTTCGTCCGGGATTTCGGCCCACGACCCGGCTCGTACGGTCTCGATCGAGTCGCCGAACGGGATATGACACCGGCGGAGTGCCCGGTATTCGATCTGGATCATCCGACGCTACCCAAGGGTGTCGTGTGCCCGACCTCCGAGCCTGGAAACCTGCACCGAACTGGGGTGCTGTACCGGATAGGAGATATGAAACGATCATTTTTCGCAGATGAACCAGCTGTCCCGCGGATCGACAATGGTGGTATGACGACGGTGCTGCTGGGCGGCGACGTCATGCTGGGCCGGGGTGTGGACCAGATCCTGCCGCATCCTGGACGGGCGATGCTGCGCGAACGGTGGGTCGACGATGCGCGGACGTATGTGGAGTTGGCCGAACGCGTGCACGGCGCTTTCGCCCGGCCTGTGGACTTCCGTTGGCCGTGGGGTGATGTCCCGCAGATTCTGGCGCAGGTCGACCCCGAGGTGCGTTTGATCAACCTGGAAACCGCGATCACCGCCGATGGGGTATTCGCTCCAGCCAAAGGCATCCACTATCGGATGAACCCGGACAACCTTCCGGTGTTGACCGTGATCGCACCGGTCGTGTGCGCGCTGGCGAACAATCACATTCTCGATTTCGGCCGAGACGGGCTGGCGGACACCGTCGGAGCGCTCGATACGGTGGGCGTTCACCGGGCTGGAGCGGGCGCGGATCTCGACCACGCCCGAGCCCCCGCGATATCCGTTCTCGACGACGGGCGCCGGGTGGTGATCGCCTCGGTCGCGGCAGGATCGAGTGGGGTTCCGGAGTACTGGGCGGCGGATCACGGTCGACCCGGGTTGTGGCGGGTCGGCGCTTCGCCGGGCGCTCGTGCCGCGGACGCCGTGGCGGCACAGCTGCTGGCGCACAAGGGTGATCGCGATATCGCGATCGTCTCGATCCACTGGGGTCCCAACTGGGGTTACGAGGTGGCGCCGAGCGAGACGCGGTTCGCACATCGGTTGATCGATGCCGGAGTGGACCTGGTGCACGGCCATTCAGCACACCATCCGCGGCCGATCGAGATCTATCGGGGCAAACCGATTCTGTACGGCTGCGGTGATGTCATCGACGACTACGAGGGAATCGGCGGTCACGAGCGGTATCGCAGCGATCTTCATCTGCTGTATCTGGTATCCATCGATCCTGGTGACGTCGAGGTACGCGTGATTCCGCTGCGGGTACGGCACATGCGCCTGGAATCGGCGGCGCGCAGCGAATCCCGATGGCTGTGCGAGACGATCGAGCACATCAGCCGGGGTTTCGGCACCCGCGTCACACGTCGGCCCGACGACCTGCCTGTGGTGTTCACCGTCGCACGACGCTGAGCCGGCGGCAGTGCCGGTCGGCGACCGCATTTGCCCCGGTCACCCACGCGGCGTGACAGTATTCGCCGGCCCGCTAGGTAGCCACCATAGGTAGTTCCTCGGTATCTGCCGATGCGTGACTGCACCCTTATTGGTCGAATATTTCTCATTGTCAGGTTGTGTGTCACGATCGGAAGGACCAACGGATGCCACGCGGACGCTCAGGTGGCCGGGTGCGGTGTGCCAGCGGCTCATCTGCCAGGCCGACGATCGCGGTCGAGGTGAGACGCCGATGAGCGGGGTGAGCGCATTGCGGCGGGGTCTGTGCCATATCCGGGTGCGGTTCGCGCGTCCGTTGCTGGAGTTGGACTACCAAGACGACCGCGAGGTGGCCGACCGGTTCGCTGCGGTCGCCCACAAGGTCGGCGCGGACGTCACGATCGATGACGAACTCCGCGATAGTCGGCCGCCGCTGCCCTGTCGCGGACTGTGGACCTGACCCGTCGGCAAGGCATGCGAGCCCTGGCGCTGCGCGAAGTGCTGGCCTCAGAGTAGGGAGATCTGAGCAGGGCCGGCGATCCGCGTACTCGGGCGACCAGCGGCGATCAGCAGTGTCTTCAGGCGACTAGGCTCGGTTGTCATGTCGGCGATGCGCCGAGAACGTGCCGGGGGTCCGGTGGCGGCAACGGGTGATTTCGTTGGTCGCGGTCCGCAGCTGGACAAGATCACTACCCTGCTGCTCGGTTCGGCGCGGGTGATCACGTTGATCGGGTCGGGCGGGATCGGCAAAACGCGACTCGCGACCGAGACCCTGGGCCGATTCCACAAGACCAGCGGCACACCGGTGTATTGGGTGCGATTGGCGCGGCTGGCCGCTGGATGCGATATCGCCGCGATCGAGAGCGAGATAGCGCGTTCGGTGGTCGATGCCGACCGCTCCGCTCGGTCCGGGTGGGAGGGGTTGGTCGATACGTTGACCAGGACGGACTCGGACGGCCGGGCTCTGCAGACGGTGCTGGTGATGGACAACTGCGAGCATGTTCTCGACGGCGCCGGTCGCCTGATCACGGAATTGCTCGAGGCGGTGCCGGGATTGACCGTCGTGGCAACCAGCCGCGAACCGATCGGGTGGGTGGACGAGCACGTCGTCGCGCTCCCACCGCTGACACAGCAGCAAGCTCTGGCCTTGTTCCGGCAGCGCGCCGTACTCACCGACCATCTGATCACCGATACCGATGACGTGGCGATGGCCGACCTGATCTGCCGTCATGTGCACAACCATCCGTTGTATATCCGGTTGGCCGCGGCGCGGCTGCTGCGGCAGCCGTTGGCGATGATCCTGCAGGAACTGTCCGGAGCGGCGACCGACAGACGGATGCAGTGGTCGCATGGACCTCGGGTGGGCGCCGAACCACGACACCAGGGGGTCCGCGATGCCATCGCCTGGTCCTATGACTTGTGCCAGGACAAGGAACGGCTGCTGCTGGAGCGCATGTCCGTCTTCGCCGCCGGATACGACACCAACCCGGAAGACGACACCAGTTCGGCCCTGGATGTCGGCGCCGAACTGGCAGCCATCGAGGTGGTCTGCGCCGATGACCCGGCAGTTGGACACGATCGCGGAGACCGGAACCCAGCCGTGAGCGTGGCAACCGAGGAGATCGAAGACCTGCTCGAACGGCTCGCCGACCAGTCGTTGGTCACCCGGCACATCACGGCGACCGAGGTGCGGTACTCGTTGCTGGAAAGCATTCGAGTGTTCGCCCAGCAACGGTTGAAGGAACGCTGCACCGGTGCGCTCGACGAACCGGCTCGGCTCGCCCGGCGGCACCGCCGATACTATCGAGACAGAGTCGTTCAACTGCAGCTGAATTGGTTCGGTCCCGCCGATCAGAACTGGGCCCACGCGGCGTGGGACAACATCATGACAGCGATCGAAACCAGCCTGACCTCGGGTGAGCCCGCGCTAGGTTTGGAGATCGCCGCGGGGCTGATCGTGTTCCCGCTCCGCAAGGATTCACCCCGAGAGATACGCCGCTGGACCGAGCGCACACTGCAGGTCATTCGTGACTGGACGCCACAGCCGACCGAACTTCACATTTCCGCGATGACCTTGCTCGGGTGGCTTTCCATGTTGCAGGGAAGGGCCGCGGATATCGACCGGATGCTGGATAAATGCGTAGCCGCGTGTATCGGTGACCCGAACACCCGACAGAACTGGCGGCAGTCCCCGAATGCCGACATCGGCCTCCCGGCGCCCGTCGAATTCCTGTGGGGAGCGACTCTGGGGTTCACCCACCGTGACTCGAGCGCCCTCGCCGTATTGGCACGCGCTCGCGAGAAGTTCCGCCTTCTCGGTGAGCCTGGTAGCGAGGCCAGAAGCGAGCTGTATGAGGCATTGTGCGCCGGCATGCTCGGATCGACCCAGCAGGCCCTGGAGATCACCCGACGACATCTCGATCATGCCAGCGCGTCCGGATGGTGGGCGAAGGCATGGGCGGAGATGGCAAGGGCGATCGCGCTGACCAAACACGGCGATCCCGCGCAGGCATTGTCGCTCGGCCGCACCACATTGGCCCACCAGGTAGCTGCGCTCGACGTGTTGGGCGCCGCAATGGCGGTGAATATTCGAACGTGGGCATTGGCGCAGATCATCATCGATTCGACCGCAGCCGGCAGTACCACCCCAGGGCGGCTCGACGCGATGGCCATCGAGATCGCGCAACTTGCCGGTGGGGTCACAACGCTGCGGGCGGGGTTGAGTCTCGATTTGGACGATATCGCGGTCTTGGCGGCTGAGAACCACAAGGCGATCGACGTCGCCCGGCGGGTCCTGCGGCCCGGCGCGTTCGCCACCGCCTATCAGCAGGGTTGCTCCTTACGTCGCGACCTGCATGAGGTGCAGAGCCTGGCGCTGGGCACACTGTCGATCGGCGCGATGCCACTGGAGCGTCCCGTCACGACGGCCACGACATCACACTGGGACGAACTGTCCGCCGCCGAGCAGCAGGTCGCGACCCTGGCCGCGGCGGGATGGACGAACACCGCGATCGCGGCCTACCGCGGCAATTCCTCCAAGACCGTCGACGCACAGATGGCCAGGATCTTCCACAAACTGATCATCACCTCCCGCGAAGACATCATCGGATGTGTTCCCGAAGGCCAGCTCGGTGCGGTGCGGCGAGAGGCGACCAGACAGCCGGACCGCGACCGGCGACGACCACATGGGCCGCGGTCGCGGTGATCGGCCGGGCATCGACGCTGATCCGCGGAATCCGACCTGCCGGGCGCGGCGGGTATTCCGTAGCGAATCCGGGCGGTCGTGCCGTGGACGTCGGTGGCTTTCGGCATGCGCCGGCATGACGGATCAGCTACGCGAAGGGCGGTTTTCGCCAGGGCTGACCGCAGGTGGCACGCGACGAGCACGGAAAGATCGGCGTGGGTATCCGATGGAATCCCTTGCGGCCCTTGCTGGGAGTTGCGAATCTTTCATACTCGGCAGTCATCACCTTCGGAGGCCGCACCGGCCGGGTGCGCCGACATCCCCTCAGATGGCCCATTCACCGCCGATCGGGGGCGGTGGAAACACCGCCCCCGATCAGAGGTCTCTGCGCGGAGGATAGGGGATTTGAACCCCTGAGGGCGTTAACCCAACCCGCGTTCCAGGCGAGCGCCATAGGCCACTAGGCGAATCCTCCGTGCAGCAGCATACCGGTAGCCCCCCTCTGGTCGCCAAATGCCCCCGGGCGATAGGGAGAAGTGCCAGGTCGGGTGCGGTTGACCTGCCCGAGGATGGGGTTTTGCCCGGGAGCCGCTACACTGGCCAACGGATCCCGCGCGGCGCGCATCCTGTGAACTCCCCCAGGGCCGGAAGGCAGCAAGGGTCAACGGGCTCTGCCGGGTGCGCGGGGTCCCCTTTCCTGAGGGCTCGCACCGGCCGATGTCCGGCTGTCGAATAGCGCCTCCAATTCCGAGCAACGTACGGGTAACGTGAACAGCGTCCGCGGATGCGCCTGCGTCCGCACAGACACCTGTTCGGCCGCTGCCGCACATCGGTCCGGCCAACCCAACCCCTTCGCTGCTTCGAAAGGCTGCCCAGGATGCCCCGGCAAACGCAGATCGGTTTGATGAGCCACGAGGAGCTCGTGTCCGAACACGAGATCCAGTCCGCGAACTATGCGACGCTCCAGACCGAGAAGCTCACGCTGGATCTGACGAGGGGGAAACCCGCACCGGAACAACTCGACCTCTCCGCCGCGCTGCTGACGCTGCCCGGCGCCGGCGACTATCGCGACGGTACCGGCGCCGACTGCCGCAATTACGGTGGCCTGCACGGTCTCCCGGAGCTGCGCGCGATCTTCGGCGAACTGCTGGGTATCCCCGTGGACAACCTCCTCGCCGGCAACAACGCCAGCCTCGAACTGATGCACGACGTGATCACCTACGCGATGTTGCACGGCACCAACGACTCCGAGCGTCGCTGGGCCGCGGAGGACACGCTGAAGTTCCTGTGTCCTGCCCCCGGATACGACCGTCATTTCGCGATCACCGAGGCGCTCGGCTTCGACATGATCCCGATCCCGATGCGCCACGACGGCCCGGACACCCACGCCATCGCCGGACTGCTGGCGAACGACCCGCAGATCAAAGGTCTGTGGGCGGTGCCGAACTACTCCAACCCGACCGGTGTCGTCTTCTCCGAAGACGTGGTTCGGGAATTGGTTTCGATGCCCGCCGCGGCGCCTGATTTCCGGCTGTTCTGGGACAATGCCTACGCGGTGCACCCGCTGACCGATACCGCGGCCCCGGTGATCGACGTGCTCGGCCTGGCCGCCGCGGCCGGTAACCCGAACCGTCCCTTCGTGTTCGCCTCCACTTCGAAGATCACTTTCGCCGGCGCGGGCGTCAGCTTCATCGGCGGCTCCACGGAAAACCTCGACTGGTACCTGGGTCACGCGTCGAAGAAGAGCATCGGTCCGGACAAGATCAACCAGCTGCGTCATCTGCGCTTCTTCGGGGATGCCGATGGCGTGCGCGCCCACATGCAGAAGCATCGCGCGATCCTGGCGCCGAAGTTCGCCTTGGTGCTGAAGATCCTGGAGGACCGGCTCGGCGCGTCGAAGGTGGCGTCGTGGACCGAACCGAAAGGCGGCTACTTCATCAGTCTCGACGTGCTGGAGGGCACGGCGGCGCGGGTAATCGCCTTGGCCAAGGATGCCGGCATCGCGCTGACCGCGGCGGGCTCGGCTTTCCCGTACCGCAACGATCCGGAAGACAAGAATATTCGGATCGCGCCGAGCTTCCCGAAGCTGCCTGAGTTGGAGAAGGCGATGGACGGCCTGGCCACTTGTGTACTGCTCGCGGCGTCGGAGAAGCTGCTCGGCAAGTAATCGGAGACCGGATAGCGCTGCGCCCGGCCCGGGTCTTGGGGGGGGGGGCCGCGGGGTACGGGGTGCCCCAGGGGTTTGATGCGCGTGAAGTGGGGGCGGGGGGCGCGCCGGGTGACGGGGTGCGG
>NZ_JBEZDE010000024.1:0-97989 GCF_040648115.1 Nocardia sp. NPDC049190 | reverse complement strand
TGCGTCCTCGGACCTCGCTTATAAACCGCCCCCGGCTTCCGCGGCCCCCCGCCCCTTTATGGCGGGGGGGGCGCAGCGCTATCCGGTCTCCAGCAGCGTTTTCAGCCGCGTCAAGTCGGCGCGGTTCGCTCGCCGGATCACGGCTTCCAGTACCGGCGCGGCGAGCTGTCCGAATCCGCCCGGCTCGCCGCGGTTGCGCAGCGTCATCCTGGTGCCGCCCTCCGGAGTGTCTGACCAGGTGTAGGTCGTTTCCCGCGGAGGCAGTCCCGCCACGGTGCGCATAATCAGTCGCTCGCCGGGCCTGTGGTCGACAACCTCGTAGGTATAGGCCAGTCTTCTGCCGAGAAAACGGGCGACGAACGCCATCCGGGAGCCGACGCGCAGCGGTGGCTCGGTCTGCCAGGTGACGCCGCAGATGCGGGCATACCAGACGGGAGCGTTCGTCGGGTTGCCGGCGAACGCCGCGACCAACTCGCGCGATCGGTCGATCGTGACCTCCGTCAGCACGTCGACGGCCATCGGCCGATTCAGCGCGGCTTGTGTGCGAGAACCCCGAACATGGTGACCGAGAGGTGGATGTCGCCGCTGGCCGCGCCCGCCTCGAGGTCGGCGAGCAAACGATCACGCTGTGCCTCGGTGATCACGCCGCGCGCGACCGCCATCGCCGAGATCCTGGTGACCAGCGATCCCGCGCCGACGCTGCGATCCTGAACCAAGGCGTGGGAGCCGATATCGTCGACCACCAGACCGGCCTGGGTGAGCAGGCCGGGCAGGCGACGCCCGGACAGCGGATTGGTCGTCGCCGACACGAGGGTGTCGACCACCTCGCGGACGACTTGCCGGTTGCCGGGGTGCACGATCGCGGTACCCCAATCGCTGTCCACCACGACGACGCGTCCGCCGGGTCGCAGCACGCGCGCGATCTCGTTGGCCGCGCGGGCGGGGGCGGTCAGGTGCTGGAAGACGCGCTCGCACAGCGCGGCGTCGAAGCTGTCCGCGCCGAACGGCAGGCCGTAGGCGTCGCCGGAGTGGAACTTGGCCGTGGAGTCCGCCTGGGCGGCGCGGCGTACCGCGGAGCCGAGCAGGTTCGGGTCCGGCTCGACGCCGACCGCGCTGCCGTTCGGACCGACCGCTTCGGCGAAGGCGATGACCTCCGAGCCGGTGCCTGAGCCGATATCCACCGCGCTTTCCCCGGGCCGCAGCGCGAGCGCTTCGTGTGCCCAGGTGCGCAATCGGCGGATGCCGGGCAGCGCGGCCTGTAGGTCGCGCACGTCGACGAGCTGGTCCTGGCCGGCCCGGTCGAACCGATCGGGGCGCGCAGCGTAGGTATTCATGGGCCCGTGTCCATTCCCGGCCATCGTGAGGGGCGGCGTCGCCGTCGTCTGAGGCATGGCCTGGAGCCTACGCGGGGAGTTGACTACTCGCGCGTACGGTATGTGATTCGAGTCACTCCCGGTCGGTGCGCATGAAGAGCCGGCGTGGTCGGGTAGTCGGCGCCAATGAGATGATCGAACTCGTTCGGAGTGCACGATCACGGGAGTAGAAGGTAGGCGATGGCGCGCAAGTTGTGCCTGGCGCAAGACGTCGAGGCGGACGAATTACTGACCGGGGACCACTTCGCCACCTTGCTCGGGATGCTCCTCGACCAGCAGTATCCGATGGAACACGCCTTCCGTGGTCCGAAGAAGATCGCCGACCGGATGGGCGGCTTCGATATCCATCGCATCGCCGAGGCCGACCCGCAGGAGTTCGAGGACTTGGCCGCGACTCCACCGGCTATCCACCGCTACGGTCGGTCGATGGCTCGGCGCGCCCAGGAGTTGGCCCGATACGTCATCGAGAACTACGACGGCAAGGCCGAGAACATTTGGACACATGGCGCCCCGGACGGCGCCGAGGTGCTGCGCCGCCTGAAGGGCCTACCCGGCTACGGCGAGCAGAAGGCAAAGATCTTCCTCGCACTGCTCGGCAAGCAGCGCGGTGTGCGGCCGGACGGCTGGCGTGCGGCGGCAGGCGCGTACGGCGAGGAGGGGTCACGCCGGTCGGTCGCGGATGTGACAGATGCCGAATCCCTTGCGCAAGTGCGGGAATTCAAGAAACAGGCGAAAGCGGCAGCCAAAGCGAAGTAGCGCGACTGGGTAATTCGCGGCTTACCTTCTTTGGAATCCTCCTGCGTTTTTTCCTCGTTCTCCGGGGGTTTCTGTTCGAAGCTTTGCTCGAACGGCTCCACCTGGGATGAGGGATGGCAAGATCGGTTCAATGGGACGACTTCCAATTTCCCATCGCCGCACAGATTTCCGGACGCACCGCGACACTGACCCCGGTGTTCGACCGGGAGCGCGCCGTTTACCAGCCGGTTGCGCTGCCCTTCGAGGACAGGCGCCGTGAAAGACCGAGTACGACCGCGAGGTCGCCGCCTGGACCCGGCTGACCAGCACGATCGCCGCTGGAGCGACCATCGGCACGCTCGTCGGCGGCCTTACCGGTGCGGCCGCCGGCTGCGTCCTCGGTGGCATTGCCGGTGCCACCGTGTCCGCCGCCGCGATCGTCGGCCTGTTCGGCGCGTTCCTGCCCGCGGTGATCGGCTGCTTCGGCGGCGTCATCGCGGTCGGCGCACTCGGCACCCTGGTCGGTCAGTTGCTGGTGACCGCATCGGTGGCGATCGGTGCGGCGATTCAGTACTTCACCACGATCAATCAGCCGTTCGTCGCGCCGATGTAATCCTTCGCCGGAGAGAGATCCCGCACGGCGGTCACCACGATCTGGCAGGGTCTTTCTCGTGTGTTGTCGCCGGGGTAAACACTGTGCGTATGCACACAACCGCGAGTCGGAGCTTGGTGCGTCGCGGATATCGGTGTTAATTTTATTGACATGTCTGCCGTGCGATCGAACACCCTGCGGGTCACTTATGTGACCGCCGCGCTGGGTCTGCGGCTGCCATTGACACGCGAGCTGTGTTGCGCCTCTTGCTGCGGCTGAGCTGGGTTTCCCGCTCGTTTGCTGCCTCGTCGCCCATGTAGGCACGTCCCGTTCGAATACGGGACTTCAGCAAGGATCTGCACAATGTCTCTCCCTACCCTTGAACGATCCGTCTCCAGGGTTAGCGGTCGCGCCCGTATTCAGCGCCCCGTGATCGCCCCCGAACTGCGTATTGCCGACAACCCGGCGGCCGCGGTCCTGCGCTCCGCCACCGGCGGTCCTGTTTCACGCGACAATGCCGCGCGCACAACGGGTTTGAGCATCGCGACGGTCAATCGTCAGGTGTCGGCGCTGCTGGCCGCCGGTCTACTGCGCGAGCGGCCCGACCTGACGGCCTCAGGTGCGGTCGGACGCCCCCGGGTTCCGTTCGACATCGACCACGAGGCCTACCTGACCATCGGCATTCACATCGGGGCCGCGGTCACCAAGATCGTCGCGGCCGATCTGCGCGGACGCATTCTCGGCGGCCTCGCCATCGCCACCCCGCAGACCGGACAGGAATTCGCCACCACCACCATCGCCCGCAGCGCCAAGGCGTTCTTGCAGCGCTGGCATCGGCGCAAAGCGCTGTGGGCGGGCGTGGCGATCGGTGGCCGCGTCGATCCGCTCACCGGCGTCGTCGACCATCCCAAGCTGGAATGGCGTGGTGCGCAGGTCGGTTCGGTCCTCGGCGAGGTGCTCGAGCTGCCGGTTTCAGTGGCGCCACACGTCGAGGCGATGGCCGGCTCCGAACTGTTGCTTCCGACTTCCGACCGGCGCGAGAACGGCAGCAGCCTGTATTTCTATGTCCGCGAAACAGCCGGCGTGGCGGTGACTTTGGATGGTCGCGTGCACACACCGAGCAACGGCCCTGGCTCGATCGCGCACCTGCCCACCGGGTCGAATGTCGAATGCTCCTGTGGACGGCGCGGCTGCCTGGAAGTGACCGTGGGTGATCGGTCGCTGCACTCCAGAGCCGTCGGTCGCGGAATCATTCCGGCGCACAACGGCACCGCCGGATCGACCATCGCGGATCTGTACCGCGCCGCGGAGGCGGGTTCGGAGCCGGCGCGCGAACTGCTGGCCGAGCGCGCCACGATCCTCGGCCACACCGTGGCGATGGTGCGTGACATGCTCAACCCGGATCGCGTAATCCTCGGCGGCCAGGCCTTCACCGGCTACCGGCCCGCCATCGCGCATGTGGCGCGTGCGTTCAATCAGGGCTCTACACTGCCGCCGACCGACATCCGGATCAGCGGATTCGGCGGCAAGGTACAGGAGTTCGCCGCCGTGGTCACCTCGTTGAGCGTCCTGTATGCCGATCCGCTTGCCGCGATCCGGCGAACCTCGTTGGGCGACTGATCGACTCGACAAGGGCGGTTGGCCAACGGCGGCCGATCGCCCTTTCTCCGTGCGTTCGCGGAGCTAGCGGCGTGGGTCTCCGGCGGTAGTGAACAGACCTTCCAGCGCGGTGATGAAGAACGGAAAGTGTCCCGCGAATCGCTGTAGGTTCCGCTCGCGGTCGAAGCCGCCGAACCAGTAGAGGCCGGGCTGAGCGTCGGCGGACGGATTGAGGTCGCGGAAGGCGCGAATCCAGTTGTCGGCGCGGCCGCCGATCACCATGAACGGCAGGGCGCGGGAGAACACCGTCTCCTGGTCGATCGGCGGGATCTGTTCGCGCCGAGTCGCTTCCAAGCCCCGCTGCAGGGCGCGGATCTGTTTGGTGAGCGCCAGCCCGCGCGCGGTGCGCACCGGCAGGTACTTCGGCAGCAGCAGGGCAGCGCCGCCGGCGAGCGCGATGGCAATACCCACCAGGGCATGTCCCGCGGTGAGCGCGAGCGCGAGGGTCGAGGCGAGGCCCGCGACGACCAGCGCGCCGCCCAGCCATACCGCGAGGCCAGGGCGGCTGCGATCGGTGCAGGTGCCGCGGGCGACCGCGTCGGCGCGCAGGGCGGACCGCACCGGGCCGGACTGCACACGGCCCGGCTTGCGCAGGTCGCTGACAGTCACCGCGTTGCTGCCTTCGGGCAGCAGCGCCAGATAAACGGCCTTCTCGTAGTCGCGCAGTTGGTCGTCGGGTGCGTTCACCCGGTTGATCCGCCAGTCGGTATCGCCGAGTGGCGTGACCCGGATATACCGGCGCACAGCGAGATCCACCACGGTGGCGGCGATGTCGACCGGGTCGACTTGCCCATCGAGCAGGAGGCCCGCCTCGCCGGGCAGCACCCCCTCGGGTGAGGTGAACTGTACGCGGTCGCCTTCCCGTAGCAGCGGGTCGATCGTTTCCGAACCAGCACCCACGGCGGCGTCCTGGCGTCGGGCCCAGAATGCGAAACCAACCAGGCCCGCCAGTGCGAGCAGCAGCGCGCCGAATGCGACGAGCACCGGTGTGGTGACCCCGAACGCCCCCGTGTGGCCGCTGTCGCGCACCTCGGCGTTGCTCGGCACGGTCCCGGGCGGAAGTTGCAGGGTCAGATCGATCGCGTCGCCCTTGTGCAGGTCGGTCTGCTCGAGGAAGAGCACGCCGTCGGGTTCGATCCGGACGTCGGCGCACGGCCGAGTCTTGCCGGGCGGGCCGAGTGTGCAATCGACGATGCCCATTTCGAAGCTCGGGCTGATCAGCGAAGCGCTGATCGAGGCGAGGTCGGTATTGAGCACACCGAGCCAATGGAACACCTGGGTGCCGGGCGCGTCGCTGACGGTGTTGTGCACCGAATACTCGAAGGTGGACTCGCCGGGACGTGCCTCCATGGTGAACTGGTCGTTCGCTACCGTCGCCGTGCCGGCTCCTTCGGTACTCACGTCGGTGACTCGGAAGATCTGCTCGGCGTCGTCACTCACCTGCAGCCGCAGCGGGAGCGACATCCGGAACGAGCTATCCGGCGGGACCGCTACCCGCTCGACCACTTCGAGGACGCCATCGCGGCTGAGTTTCACATCGGCGGTGATGGTTACGCCGCCGGGCGCGGGCTCCGCGCGGGCGACCGGAGCACTCGCGAGCATTCCCACGGCGGCGAGAAGCAGCGCGGGTACGGCACCCCCCCGAAAAGTCAGCATGGCTGCCTACTCTAGACAGCTTGCTATTCTGCGTCAGCGGCTGTCGGCGATCACTGAGACGAGGGGGTACGGGGGCGTGACACAACCACCGTACGGATACGGACCGGTTCCGCATGGCGGGCGCCCGGTTCCGCCTCCGCCCGGTTATGGTCCGCCACCGGGGTACGCTCCGTCGGCCGGTTATGGTCCGTCGCCTGGTTATGGTCCGCCGGCGGGATATGGTCCGCCGCCGGGGTTTCGCCCACAACCGCCGCCGATGCCCTACGGTCCGCCTGGTCGTCGGCCTTATCCGCCACCGCGCAATCGTGGCAGTGGCACATGGGTGACGCTGTTGATCGTGATTGTGGTCCTCGTCGCCGGAGGACTTGTGCGCAATGCGATTTCGACCGGACGCAACGACAGCGGCTCCACCGGGCCGCAGCCCACCTTCACTTTCGACGCGCAGCCCGACGGCGCGACAGGTCCCGCCGAGACCGGTCGAAATCCGCTGCTCACGAATCCGAATGCGACGTTGGTCCCGGCACGGTGCGCCTACTCCGCGTGGGGCACGCAGGTGGACGTCGCGCGCAAGTTCTTCGAAAGCGCCGCGTCCTGCCTGGAAGCGGCGTGGAAACCGCTGTTGGGGAAGGCGAATCTGCCGTTCCGGCCACCCGCGTTGAATGTCAGCGCGACTACGGCGGGCATCACCACGCCGTGCACCGGTTCGACCAGCAACTTCGCCGCGTTCTACTGCCCGGCGAACAAGACCATCTACCTGCCGATCAGCCAGCTGCAGACCGACTACTTCAAAGACAACTGGGTGGTCTACCTGTCGGTTTTCGCGCATGAGTACGGTCACCACGTGCAGGCGATGTCCGGCATTCTGCGCAAAGCGAACAGTGAACGGGCCGATGTGGGACCGCGCAGCACCGTGGGGTTGGAGCTGTCCCGCCGAGTCGAGTTGCAGGCGAACTGTTTCGACGGCATGTACCTGTCGTCCTCGGCCGGCGGCGGATCGCTGACCAACCCCCAACTCACCATGGCCCGCAAGGACGCATACGGTCGCGGCGATCAGGCGGGCGACATGCGCGACCATGGCACGTCCGAGAACGGCGGCGTGTGGTTCGAGACCGGTCTGGACGAAAACCTCGCGGCCCAGTGCAATACGTTCACCGCGTCAGCCGGCGCGGTCAGCTGAAGCCGCCACCGGCCAGCCGTGCCTGCGGCACACCTGCGCGACCAGCACAATCAGGGGACCGCAGGAGCCGGCACACAGTCGTCATCGACATTCCCGCTTCCTGATCGCCGTGCGGGCGGCCTCGGTGACCTGTGCGGGACTGTGCATCGACCACTTCGAGTGAATTCCGCCGGCCGCGCGGTCGAAACGCGCAGACCTTGGATCAGGACGGGAGTTGGGTGCGCCGGAGGCGGTCCAGCCAGGTGGTCACCGTTTCCGGCGTCGGCGGGTCCTCGCCGATCAAGTCGAGCACGCTGAATCCGATGCACGCGGCGCCCATCACCCGGGTGGCGACCGCTTCCCTGTCGCCCCAGGGCAGATAGGGCTTGGCGATCAACAGGGAGGCGATGCCGTGGGCGACGGACCAGAGTTCCAGCACGATGGGCAACGGGTCGCGTGGGGCCATCGTTCCCTCGTCCATGCATGTGCGCACGGTCCTCGCGAAATGTTCGAACGCGCCACTGGTGAGCACTTGGTCGACCGCACCCCCGGTGTCGGTGGGCGCGGTCGCGAGCCGGTATTGCTCGGGATGTGCCAGTGCGAATCGGACATAGGCCATGCCCTGATCACGCAGCTGGGTCATCGGCGAGGCCGCGGGATCGGTGGCTGTCCGCAAGGCGTCGGCCAGGTCCTCGAACACCTGGGCCACGACGGCTTCGATGAGCTCGTCCTTGTCCGCGAAGTGCCGGTAGATCGATGGCGGGCTCACCCCGACCAGCTCGCTCACCGCGCGGATCGACACCGCGTCGGCATGACCGGTGCGGGTGAGCAGTTCGGCCGTCGCGCGCAGGATCTCCTCGCGCAGCCGGGATCCGGAACCGCGTGGTGATCGTGGTCGGCTGGACCCGATCATGGGCGTCCCGCGGCTTCGAGATCGCGAGTATCGACATCGTGGTCGACTTCGGTCATACCGATCTTGGCGTGCAGGCGAGCCAGTGGCTTCGGCGCCCACCAGTTGGCCGGGCCGAGTAGCCGCATGAGCGCAGGTGCGAGCAGCCCACGGATGATCGTCGCGTCGACGAGCACGGTGAGGGTGAGACCGAGACCCATCATCTGCATGAACGACACCTTCGAGGTGATCAGGGCGCCGAGCACGATAGCCATCAGTACCGCGGCCGCGGTGAAAATCCGACCGGTGCGGGCGACACCGATGGCGACCGCGCGGGTGTTGTCGTGGCAGACGAGCCATTCCTCGCGCACCCGGGAGAGCAGGAACACCTCGTAATCCATCGACAGTCCGAAGGCCAGGCAGAACATCAGGATCGGCATGGTCGGCACCAGGTAGCCGACCGCGGTGAACCCGAGTAGGTCCGAAAGGTGACCTTCCTGGAACACCCACACCATCGCGCCGAAGGCGGCGGCCAGTGAAAGCGTGTTCAGCACAAGCGCTTTGAGGGGCAGCACGACGCTTCCGGTGAACAGGAACAGGACGACGAAAGTGGTCAGTGCGATCAACCCACCCGCGAGCGGGAGCCGGGCGGACAGCGCGGACAGCGAGTCGGCGTTGACCGCCGCGGCGCCACCGTAGAGCGCAGGTCCCGGCGCGGGTATCGCCCGGATCGCTTGTAGCTGACGGTCACCCGCGGGAGAGAACGGGTCGAGCTTCGTGGTGACGACGAGGTATGTCCCCGTGTCGGTGACCATTCCGGGCGGCGGCACGGCCAGACGGGCCCCGGAGACATAGATTCCAGCACTGGACAGCACCGCGGGCACCCCGTCGACCCGGGACAATTCGGCAGCGTATCCGCCGATCGTCGCGGTGTCGCCGCGGTAACCGTCCAGCACGATGGTCGTGTTGGCGGCCGGGTCGGCCTGCGGGAACCCGGTGCGCAACGTGTCACCGACCTGACGACTGGTGGAGCTGGTCGGCAGCACGCGGTCGTCCGGATAGCCGAACTTCATCGAGAGGAACGGGGCGCCGAGCGCGAGCAATACCACGACGATGATGACCGCGACCGGCCCCGCGTGCCGCATCACCGCAAGGACCGTCCGGTACCAGCGGGTCTGCTCGGGTGCCTGCGGCGCCGGCGCGAGGGCGTCCCGGCGCAGCATGCGCCGCAACGGAACTCGCAGATCGAGCGCGTTCACCCGCGGGCCGAGCAGCACGAGCGCCGCGGGCAGGATCAGGATCGAGGCGGCCGCCGCCGCGACGACGACGGCGACGCCCGCATAGGCGAACGACTTGAGGAAATACAGGTCGAACACGCTCAGCACAGCCATGGAGAGGGCGACGGTGAGCGCCGAGAACAATACGGTGCGCCCCGCGGTCTGGACGGCGCGGATAGTGGCACGGGTCGGGTCGAGGCCGCTGCCGAGTTCCTCTCGGTAGCGGCTCACGATGAACAGGCTGTAGTCGATGGCCAGCGCCAGCCCCAGGGCGGTCGTCATGTTCAGCGCGTAGATCGAGACGTCGGTGAACAGCGTGAACAGGCGCAGAATGGCCAGCGTCGCCGCGATGGCGAACAGACCGATCGCCAGCGTCAGCGCGGCGGCGATCAGGCTGCCGAACACCAGGATCAGCACGATCATCGACAGTGGCACCGCGACGCCCTCGGCGAGGGCGAGATCGCGCGTGGTCTGTTCGGTCACGTCGTGGTAGATCGCGGCGATGCCGCCCTGGCGGACCGTCACGCCCTCGGAGGTCACGGCGAGTTGGTCGGTCAGTTCGCCCGCGATCTGCTGGACATGGGACTCGTCACCGGTGAGGTTGGCGAGCACGAGGGCGTTCTTGCCGTCGGTGCTTCGTAACGCGGAGGCCAGGACCGACGGGGCGGTCCAGTAAGACTGGACGCCTTGCACATCGGAGCGGCCTTTGAGAGTGTCGGCCACCCTGATGCCCGCCGTTTTGGTGGCGGGATCGTCCGCGCCGGCCTCCGAGGTGACCAGCAGTACGAAATTGGGTGCGGCCCCGCCGAAGTGGTCGGCCATCAGTCGAGCTACCCGGGTGGACTCGGCGTCGGCGGAGGTGAAGCCGCCGGACTTCAGGTGCGTGGCCGCCGTCGCGCCGAAGATGCCGCACAGCACCATGATCGCGATCGCGACCACGAGCACGGCGCGGGGCGATCGGGTCGCGAATCGGGCAATCCGGGTCAGCATCGGGTGCTCCGATCGCTAGGTTAACGGCGTTATCGTAACGACGTTAACCTACGGAGTTCGCCGCGTCGAGGGGTACGCGATGAAGGGTCAAGCACGCGCCTTGCGAATCGCCCGCAGGCCCCTGCGCCCGGGAATCGGCAGGTCGTCACGCATTGCCACCCACTCGGCGGTAGTCAACCACAGCTGCTGGGCGCGGGCGTCCGCGGTGTTGTGGAAGATCCGGCGGCCACGATCGTCGCGCAACTCCTGTGCGACGACCGACCAGCGGGGCGGGCGGCCGTGCTCATCCAGGTAGTCGCCGAGGTAGGTCGCGACGGCGGTGCCGATGGTGTTCACCGGGCGAAGTGACACTCTGTTGCCGTACTGGGCGGCATGAAAACGCCGTGCGGCACACAGCGATCCGGGATTGGCGTTGGAGGCGATCCAGCCCGCGCGCTGCGCCCGCTCGATCAGCCAGAGATGCTTGAGCGCCGACGGCGCGATACTGCCGATGCGGGTGTGGATCAGTGCCATGATCTGTTCGGAGCACAGGACGTCCCGGCGCGTCGGGCCGATGCCGTGCGCGGTCCAGTGCGCGTCGGCGAGTTTGGCGAGCACCCGGCCGAAGTCGTCGATGCTGCGTTGAGCGCGCCGCCCGAGCCGCTCGATGCGCTCGGCTTCGCGGCGCATCTCGTTCTGCGCGGTCAGGGTGCGGATAGCGGCCATGGTCGGGACCTGGCCGCGTTCGAGGAGTTCGAGGATGGCGGCGGCGGTGGCCGGATCGGCCGCAGCGGTCACCGGCAGGGAATCGCGCTTGATCGCGAAGTCTTCCGGGCTGATCGCGCGACTCAACAAGGACACGGCGCAGTGATCGCCCGCGAAGTCGGTACCCGACAGCCAGGCTGCGGCGATGTCGTCACACGACACGGTGGAAGTTCCTCCGGTGGAAGTGTGGAATTGGCGCTGGTCACCCACAGGCCGAACGTCGTTGGTTGTGCCCCGGTCGGGATGAGGGACCGGCCGGGGCCACCAACCTGATGAAGGTTTGGCTACCGAAGTTGCCGATTGCCACGTTAGCCAGACGATTGCATCGTGTCATGCATGGTGACGGTTTCGTTATGTCCACAAAGTCAGGACAAAGCGGGGTCTGCCTCCGTGTTTCTCGCGCCATGTGGCGGTACTGGGGGTAAATCTCCCGGTTCAGTCGGCATGCATCAGTAATTGCTCGATCATTGCCATGTCGCTTGCCGTGGAATGACGCTGAAGCGGCCATTCCGTCGGCAGTGATCTATGTCACATAGATGGGCGATGAATCGCCCCTGCGCCCTAGCGCCGGGACGGGAATGTTCTTTGTCGGTCGCCGCCGGTAACCTCTGGCCGTGGCTCTGTACCGGAAATACCGACCGGCAACGTTCGCTGAGGTGGTGGGTCAGGAGCACGTCACCGACCCGCTGAGTGTCGCGCTCGACACGGGACGGATCAGTCATGCCTATCTGTTCTCCGGCCCGCGGGGCTGCGGCAAAACGTCCTCGGCGCGCATCCTTGCCAGGTCGCTGAACTGCGTGCAGGGCCCGACCTCGGCGCCGTGCGGCGTCTGCCCCTCCTGTGTGGCGCTCGGCCCCGGCGGGCCGGGCAACCTGGACGTGATAGAACTCGACGCCGCGAGCCACGGCGGTGTCGACGACACCCGCGAACTCCGTGACCGTGCTTTCTACGCTCCCGCCGAGTCCAGGTATCGGGTCTTCATCGTCGACGAGGCGCACATGGTGACCACCGCCGGCTTCAACGCCTTGCTGAAGATCGTCGAGGAGCCGCCCGCTCATCTGATCTTCATCTTCGCGACCACCGAGCCGGACAAGGTGCTGCCCACCATCCGCTCGCGCACCCACCACTATCCGTTCCGGCTGTTGCCGCCGGCCACAATGCGCGGGCTGCTCGGCCGGATCTGCGAGCAGGAGCACGTCTCGGTCGAAGAATCGGTGTACCCGCTGGTGATTCGCGCGGGCGGTGGTTCGCCACGTGACAGCCTCAGCGTGCTCGACCAGTTGTTGGCGGGCGCGGGCGCCGAGGGCGTCACCTACTCCCGCGCCGTGTCGCTGCTCGGGGTCACCGACGTGGCACTGATCGACGACGCGGTCGAAGCGCTGGTCGCCGATGACGGCGCGGCGCTGTTCGGCACGGTGGACCGGGTGATGGCGGCGGGGCACGATCCGCGCCGCTTCGCCGCCGATCTGCTCGACCGCTTCCGCGACCTGATCCTGCTGCGCGCGGTGCCCGACGCCACCGATCGCGCCCTGGTCACCGGCCCCGGCGATGTACTCGACCGGATGCGCGGACAGGCCGGGCGCCTCGGCGCGGCCACCTTGACCCGCTACGCCGAGCTACTCCACGAAGGGCTCGGCGAGATGCGCGGCGCCACCGCGCCTCGACTGCTGCTCGAGGTGGTCTGCGCGCGCATGCTCCTGCCGTCGGTCTCCGACGCCGAATCCGCCACGCTGCAACGCCTGGAACGCCTGGAACGCGGGATGGCGAGCGGCTCGCTCACCGCCGCGCCTGCCGAATCGCACGAACTCGCCGCGGCGCCCCGTCGCCGCGGCGCGGAGGCGTTGGCCGCTATTCGCCGGGAGAACCAGGACACCGCGCCCGCTGATTCGGGCGCCGCTGCCGGATCCGGGCCGGCCGCGTCGGCAGGCGCTACCGAATCCGGTGGGGCCGTGTCCGCCGGTGGTGGCGCCACGTTCGGTGCGCCTTCGGCTGGCGGCGGATCACTCGTCGGTGCAGCGCCGGTCGGCGATGGGCCCGCTGAGCGAAGGGATGATCTCGACCGGGACGAGGCTGGATCCACGCAGGTCGGTGTCGAATCCAGGGCGTCGCGAGCGCGGGGCGAGACGGGCTCTGACGCCGCGGGCGCAACCTTCGAGTCGGGTTCGTCGGCTACCGGGCCGCACGAGTCGAGCACAGCTCCCGGCGGAAACGTGGTCGGGTCGACCGGGTCTGGTTCGTCGGGCCTGTCCACGGAGTCGACGGCCAGCCGACCGGGCTCGCCGGATGATCCCGACGCTCTCCCCGATTCCGTCCCTGCGATTGTCGGAGAGCGGACCACCGGATCGGCCCCCGCCGCGTCCGTATCGGACCCGGACCACCGTTCTCCCGCCGTCGTCGATCCGAAATCAGCAGCGGCACAGTCGCTTTCCACGGAAGATGCGTCCGTAGCTTCCGTGGCCGACCCGCCGGGGCAGATCGTCGCGTCGGTTACTCCGCGGGCGGCGGAGTCGAAGGTCGCGCCGGAGGCTCCGGCCGTCTCGTCGCGCTCGACCGGGGAGTCGTCCCGGGTCGCAGCGGTCGACGACGTTTCACCGCACCGACCGGCAGCGCCGGAACCAGTGGCGCAGCGCGATGACCTGCTGCGTGAGGTGGAAACCGCCTGGGGTGATATTCGCGGCAAGGTGCGCGAGTTCGGCGCGGCCGTGCAGGCGATGCTGGCCGGCGCTTCGGTATCGCGCATCGAAGGCGATGTCATCGTGTTCACGCATCAGCACGCGCCACTGGCGCAACGCTTGTCGGATCCGCGGAATCTGGAGGCGGTGCGGTCGGCGGTGCGTGCTGTCCTCGGTCGCGACCACGAGGTCCGCTGGGAAGCGGGTGGCGTCGCTCCACGGCCGGCCCCGGCGCCCCGGTCCGGCGGCGCGGCGAACCGTTCGCGCGGATCGGCGGGCAGCCAGGCCGCAGGACGTGAATCGGGCAACGCAGCCGGACGGGCTTCGGATGCTGCTACGCCGCCGCGCTTTTCGCGCCCGAGCCAGGCCGCGGGCGCGGGCGCGGACCGGGCGTCCGGTGCCGGCCGATCGCGCCCGGGTCGTTCCGACGCGCGTCCGTACGGGGGCGAAGACGATATTCCGCCGCCGGACTACCCTGATCTGCCGGACGACCCCGGTCCGACCGACTTCCCGCCTCGTGATGCCGCTTCGAGTGGAAATGACGCCGCAACCAGCAGAGCGTGGGACAACGACGGCGTCGTTCCCGCCTCGACGCCGGAGGAAGAGCAGGAGATGATGGCCGCCGCCGCGGATCCGGTCGCTCCCGGGGACCGGCGTGACCCGGACGAGGTCGCTCTCGAATTGCTGAAGACTGAGCTGGGTGCCACACGACTGGACGGTTGACAAGCGCCGCTCCGACGACGTTAAGTTAACCGGAGTTCGCAACATCGCGGTAATATGAGCGGGTGGCCGCGAGCTGCGGTGCGACGAGGTTCTATGGTATGCCCAGACGTACGGGCGACCGGAACGTACGTCGGCCGTCGCTCATCCTGTTTTGTACAGCGTTAGGACGGTCGGTCGCAGGGCCGGTCGGCAAGGTCAGCCGCAGCCATGCCGCAGCACGCAGTGTTGCCGCACACAGCGCCAGGACGGACGAAGGTCCGGCTGCCGCACCCTTTTGAGGAAGGAACACTCCGATATGACCACAGAGGCCTACATCTACGAGGCCATCCGCACTCCGCGCGGCCGCGGCAAGAAGAACGGCTCCCTGCACTCGGTCAAGCCGATCGACTTGACCGTCGGTCTGGTCCAGGAGCTGCGCGGCCGCTTCCCGAACCTCGACGAGGACCGGATCTCCGATCTGATTCTCGGGGTGGTCGCGCCGGTCGGTGACCAAGGCGCCGACATCGCCCGTACCGCGGTCACCGTCGCAGGACTGCCGGACACGGTGGGCGGCTTCCAGCTGAACCGCTTCTGTGCTTCCGGCCTCGAGGCCGTCAACCTGGCCGCTCAGAAGGTCCGCTCCGGCTTCGACGACCTGGTGCTCGCCGGTGGCGTCGAGTCCATGTCGCGCGTACCCATGGGATCCGACGGCGGCGCGTGGGCGCTCGACCCGTCCACCAACTACGACACCTACTTCGTACCCCAAGGCGTTTCCGCCGACCTCATCGCCACGATCGAGGGCTTCAGCCGCGACGACGTCGACGCCTACGCGGTGCGCTCGCAAGAGTTGGCCGCCAGGGCGACCACCGGCGGCTACTTCGCCAAGTCGATCGTCCCGGTCAAGGACCAGAACGGCATCGTCGTACTGGACAAAGACGAGCACATGCGTCCCGGCACCACCGCCGAGGACCTGGCCAAGCTGCAGCCGTCCTTCGCCGTGATCGGTGAGATGGGTGGCTTCGACGCGGTGGCGCTGCAGAAGTACTACTTCGTCGAGAAGATCAACCACGTGCACCACGGCGGCAACAGCTCCGGCATCGTCGACGGCGCCGCGCTCGTGCTCGTCGGTTCGGAGGAGGCGGGCAAGGCGTCGGGTCTGACCCCGCGTGCGCGCGTCGTGGCGACCGCGACCAGCGGCGCCGACTCGACCATCATGCTCACCGGTCCGACCCCGGCCGCCAAGAAGGTGCTGGCCAAGGCAGGCTTGACCCTCGACGATATCGACCTGGTCGAGATCAACGAGGCGTTCGCCTCCGTGGTGCTGAAGTTCCAGAAGGACCTGAACATCCCGGACGAGAAGCTGAACGTGAACGGTGGCGCGATCGCGATGGGTCACCCGCTGGGGGCGACCGGCGCCATGATCACCGGCACCATGGTCGACGAGCTGGAGCGCCGCAACGGCCGCTACGCGCTGATCACGCTGTGCATCGGTGGCGGCATGGGAGTGGCGACCATCATCGAGCGGGTCTGATTCCCGCACCGACCCCGACTTCCACCCGCGGAGTGCGCGATGCTCGCCTACCTTGCGCAGGACCACCACGACGGCCCCCAGCGGTACGGCCCGTGAACGCCGCGAATTCCACCATGCGGTATACGCGTCCGGCCGGGAGCGACAGCTTGCGTAGGCACATCGGGCTCGCGAACGCCGCCATCGAACCAGGAGACACAGAGCTGTGAGCGAAACCAACATGATCGGTTGGGAGCAGGATTCGGACGGCATCGTCGTGCTGACGATGGACGACCCGAACCAGGGCGCCAACACGATGAACGAGCTGTACAAGAAGTCGATGACCGCCACCGTCGACCGGCTGGAGGCGGAGAAGGACACCATCACCGGTGTCGTCGTGACCTCCGCGAAGAAGACCTTTTTCGCGGGCGGTGACCTGAAGAACATGATGAAGGTCGGTCCGGACGACGCGCAGGCGCTGATGGACGAACTCACCGAGATCAAGGGTGCGCTGCGCCGGCTCGAGCAATTGGGCAAGCCGGTGGTCGCCGCCATCAATGGCGCCGCGCTCGGCGGCGGCTTGGAGATCGCGCTGGCCACGCACTACCGCATCGCGGCCGATGTGCCGGGTTCGCAGATCGGTTTGCCAGAGGCCACCCTCGGCCTGCTGCCCGCGGGCGGCGGTGTCATCCGCACTGTGCGGATGCTCGGCCTGCAGAACGCGCTGATGCAGGTGCTGCTGCAAGGCCAGCGCAACAAGCCGGCGAAGGCCAAGGAGATCGGCCTGATCAACGAGCTCGTCGGTTCCGTCGACGAACTGGTTCCCGCAGCCAAGGCGTGGATCAAGGCCAACCCGGACAAGGGTGTGCAGCCCTGGGACGTCAAGGGCTTCAAGATCCCGGGCGGCACCCCGTCCTCGCCGGCGTTCGCGGCGAATCTGCCCGCGTTCCCGGCCAACCTGCGCAAGCAACTCAAGGGGGCGAACATGCCCGCCCCGCGCGCCATCATGTCGGCCGCGGTCGAGGGCTCGCAGGTCGATATCGACAACGCGTCGCTGATCGAGTCCCGCTACTTCGTGCACCTGCTCACCGGCCCGGTCGCGAAGAACATGATCCAGGCGTTCTTCTTCGACCTGCAGACCATCAACAATGGTGGTTCGCGGCCGAAGGACGTGCCGAAGAAAGAGATCACGAAGGTCGGCGTGCTCGGTGCGGGCATGATGGGCGCGGGCATCGCCTACGTGTCCGCGAAGGCGGGCTACCAGGTGGTGCTGAAGGACGTCACGATCGAGGCGGCCGAGCGCGGCAAGAGCTACTCCGAAAAGATCGAAGCCAAGGCGCTGTCGCGGGGTAAGACCACTGAGGAGAAGTCCGAGGCGCTGCTGGACCGGATCACGACGACCGCGGACGCCGCCGACTTCGCCGGTGTCGACTTCGTCATCGAGGCCGTCTTCGAGAACACCGAACTGAAGCACAAGGTGTTCCAGGAGATCGAGGGCATCGTGACCGCGGACGCGCTGCTCGGCTCGAACACCTCCACCTTGCCGATCACCGGTCTCGCGACCGGCGTGCAGCGTCAAGAGGACTTCATCGGCATCCACTTCTTCTCGCCGGTCGACAAGATGCCGCTGGTGGAGATCATCAAGGGGGAGAAGACCTCGGACGAGGCGCTGGCCCGGGTATTCGACTACACCCTCGCGATCAAGAAGACCCCGATCGTGGTCAACGACAGCCGTGGCTTCTTCACCTCGCGGGTGATCGGAACCTTTGTCAACGAGGCGATCGCGATGCTTCAGGAGGGTATCGAGCCCGCGACTATCGAGCAGGCCGGCCTGCAGGCGGGCTATCCGGCCGCGCCGTTGCAGCTGTCGGACGAGCTGAACATGAAGCTCATGCAGAAGATCGCCAAGGAGAGCCTGGAGGCCGCCCAGTCGGGTGACACCACGCTGGGCGTCAAGCGTCACCCGGCGCAGGACGTCATCGATTACATGGTGTCCGAAGGTCGTCCCGGCCGCCTGGAGAAGGCGGGCTTCTACGAGTACGACGAGAACGGTAAGCGCACCGGCATCTGGCCCGGCCTGCGCGAGCATTTCAAGACGACGGCGAATTTCGGTGTCCCGCTGCAGGATCTGATCGACCGTATGCTGTTCGCGGAGGCGATCGAGACTCAGAAGTGCTTCGACGAGGGCGTGTTGGAGTCGACCGCCGACGCCAACATCGGCTCGATCTTCGGTATCGGCTTCCCCGCCTGGACCGGTGGTGTGCACCAATTCATCGTCGGCTACCCGGGTGGTCAGGCGGCCTTCGTGGAGCGCGCGGACTACCTCGCCAAGACGTACGGCGAGCGTTTCGAGGTCCCGGCCTCGCTGCGCACATAGTCGACACTTCGAAGGCGACGGCGAAGTCCGCTACCGCTTGTGACGGTGGTGGGCTTTGCCGTTTCCAGGGAGCGTGATTCCCGTCGTAGTTCCCAGCTCCGGTCATCTCCGCGTGCCCTTGCTCGATATGTTGGGAATCGTGCCACGACGTAGCCGCCGAATTCTGCTCGCCAGTTGTGTTCTCGCGCTCGGGTCAGGGCCGGTGGCGATGGCGCCGGCGGCTACCGCGGATCCGGTGGTGGGTACATCGGTGCGGCTGCTGGGTGAGCAGGTGATCGAGCACAACCTGGATTTCGCGGGCACCACGGTCGGCGGCCTGTCCGGGATCGACTATCAGGAGCGCACCGGCGAATACGTGTTGATCAGCGATGATCGGTCCACGCGGAATCCCGCGCGGTATTACACCGCGCACATCGGGGTCGGTGAGCACGGGGTCGGCCCGGTGACGTTCACCGGCACCCATTCGTTACGGACGGCGACCGGAGACACCTACGCGCCGAATTCGGTGGATCCCGAGGAGATCCGGGTCGATCCGTGGACCGGCGACTACTACTGGACGCAGGAAGGCGAGCGCACCGATACCGTCCGCGCGGACCCTTCGGTGCGGATTGCCCGACCCGACGGCGCATTCGCGGGAGACCTGCCGATCCCGGGCAACGAACGGATGCAGCCGAATAGCGGACCGCGGCAGAACATGGTGCTGGAGGGCGCGACCTTCGCGGCCGGGGGAATGCTGTTGCTGACCTCGATGGAGGGACCGCTGCTGCAGGACGGACCTGCGGCGACCGCGACCAGTGGCGCGCCCGTGCGGATCACCGTCCAGGCACGCTCCGGGCCGCTGCTTGCCCAGTACGTGTATCCGATGGAGCCGGTCTTCACCGAGTCGCGCCCCGATCCCGGCCTCGGCATGAACGGGATCGCCTCCCTCCTGGCCGTCGATCCGCTGGATCCGACCAAACTCCTTGTCCTGGAACGGGCTTACGTCCCTGGCGTCGGGAACAAGATCCGCATCTACGAGGCCGATCTCGCCACCGCGACCAATGTCCTCGACGTGCCGATCAGCGGCGCGCGTCCGGTGTCCAAGCGGCTGCTGGTCGACCTCGCCGATGTCGGGCTCTCGCGTATCGACATCGTCGAAGGCATGACCTGGGGGCCGCGCCTGCCTTCCGGTGCGCGCACCCTGGTGCTGGTCAGCGACAACAATTTCGCCGAAGAGCAGATCACTCAGGTGTTCGCCCTCGCGGTCGGTTAGTCGGCGGGGCGCGGGTCTTCGGCTGCCTGGTGGGCGGGCGGTCTTGGTGAAGTAGTCGAACAACACCGCGCGCTGATCCAGGAAGTAGCCGCCGATGCGCCGCCGGGCCGGCGCGAAACCTCGTCGAGGTCGGCCGGCGTGTCGACCATTCGACGATCGCCTTGCGTCGGTTGGTCGGCGTCGTAGGTAGCCCGCGTCCGCCAGCCGGTCGATCAGCCGGGTCGTCGGGCCGGTGGTCAGCTCGCTGCGTGCGCCGAGTTCACCAGGTCTCGTCGAACCGGCCAGCTGGAGGAAATTCAGCGTGTAGAGATCGGTGGCGCCCAGGTCAACGGCCCGCGCCCCGGCTGGTTGGCGCAGCATCACCGCGTTCAGATAGGCCGATAGACCTTGCCCGATCCCGATCCCGATCCCGATCCCGATCTCGATCGCGTCGGCGGCGCCGTCGCGGGCGCCCGTTCGCCCTCTGGCGTCGACAAGGCGAATCCCTCCAGCTGGTGATTTCTTCTTCGAAGAAGAAACTTTTTGAATAAGGCTAGGTAACTCTCGAGCCTTGCCGCACCGTACAGCGGCCTGGAGATCCGAGATCGTCGATCACGAAACTGTGCTGATGGAGAACTTCTCCCGTGTGATCTCGCGCCGCGCTACGTTGGAGTATGCGCAGACATACCGGACGCTACGGTGTCATCGGCAGTGTCCGGCGTAGGCGCGGAGTTGGTCGGTGACACCGATTCGATGTGAATTCGAGGTGATCACATGAAGCCACAGACGCGTTCGGGCAGGGTGAGCGCGGAATCGACCGCGGTTGAATCGAATACTCAGCAACAAGTGCCCATCGACCTCAGTGACGAGCTCGAGGCGATGGGCCTGTCCGGCGCGGAGGAGATCGGCCGAGGCGGGTTCGGCGTGGTGTATCGCTGCATCCAGACTGTGCTGGACCGGGTTGTGGCGGTCAAGGTGCTCTCCTCGGAGATCGATCAGGAAAGCAGGGAGCGCTTCCTGCGCGAGGAGCAGGCGATGGGCAGGTTGTCCGGTCACCCGAACATCGTCGACATCCTGCAGGTGGACGTCACCGCGACCGGATTGCCGCTGATCGTGATGCCGTACTTCAACCGGGGTTCGTTGGACCAGCTCATTCGCGATCAAGGTCCACTCACCTGGTCCGACTCGCTGCGGGCCGGGGTGAAGCTGGCGGGCGCGATCGAGAGCGCGCATCGCGCCGATATCCTGCATCGTGATGTCAAACCGGCCAACGTCCTGATCAGCGGGTACGGCGAGCCGGAGCTCACGGATTTCGGCATCGCCCGCATTCCCGGCGGGTTCCGCACATCCAGCAGTCTGATCACCGGTTCGCCGGCGTACACCGCGCCCGAAGTGCTCAAGGGCGAAGAACCGACCGTCCGCTCCGACATCTACGGCCTCGGTTCGACATTGTTCGCGCTGCTCACCGGCCACGCGGCGTTCGAACGGCAGGCAGGGGAGAAGGTGGTCGCGCAGTTCCTGCGGATCACCACGCAGCCGGTGCCCGACCTGCGCGAGCTGGATATTCCCGCGGACGTGGCCGACGCGATCGAGCGCGCCATGTCACCGAATCCGCGGGACCGGCCGGAAACCGCCCTCGAGTTCGGCGAACTGCTGCGAACCGTGCAGGGCGATCACGACCAGCTGCCCGACGAGATGGCGCTGCCCGATACCGCGCCCGACGACAAGTATCCTGCCGCCCCCCTCGGCGAACCGACGAGAGCGTCGACCAGCTCTCATCCCGCGGTCATAGCGCGGCGTAGTTGGCCACTGACACTGCGGCCCGCGGTGTCGCAGCATTCCGGCGGCACGACTGTGTCCGCGATCACGATGCCGCCGATACCGGAAACCAAATTCCGTCCGCCGACGCCGACCCGAGAGCCGGTGCCGCGGCCGCGGCTGCTCGACATCCTGCGTGCGGGCGGCCGCCGCAGACTCGCGGTGATCCATGCTCCCGCCGGATTCGGCAAGAGCACGGTGGCCGCGCAGTGGCGGGCCGAACTCGCCGAGCAGGATGTAGCGGTTGCCTGGCTCAGCATCGCCAGCGACGACGACAACGCGATCTGGTTTCTCGCTCACCTCATCGAGACGATTCGCCGCGTCCGGCCGGATATCGGCGTCGGTCTCGACGAGGTGCTCGAGGAGCGACCCGCCGACGCCGCCGCGTTCGTGATCTCCACGCTCATCGACGAGATCCATGCGAGTGGCAGAACAACCGTGGTGATCGTCGACGATTGGCATCGAGTCACCGACGAGGGCGCGCACCGCGCGATGGACTCCCTGCTGGACAACGGCTGCCACCATCTGCGCTTCGTGGTGACCAGCCGGGAGCAGTCGGGATTGCCGACCGGACGGATGCGGGTACACGACGAGTTGGTGGAGATCGGCTCGGCCGCGCTGCGCCTGACCGAGGCCGAGACCAGACAGATCCTGGTGGAACGCAACGGGTTCGCGCTCAGCACCGCGCAGGTGGCCGCGATCCACACGACCACCGACGGCTGGCCGGCCGCGATCCAGTTGGTGAGCCTGTCGTTGCGCGGGAACGCCGACGCCGCGCAGCTGATCGCGACTCTTTCCGAGGGCAGCCATGGCATCCGCGAGTACCTCGCCGAGAACGTCCTCGATGCGCTGGAACCGAAGATGCTGGAGTTCTTGATGTCCATCGCCGTGACCGAGCGGGTTTCCGGCCCGCTCGCCGCGGCGCTGTCTGGCGAGGCGGACGCCGAACAGCTGCTGGAGCAGGCCGAACAGCGCGAGCTGTTCCTGCGCCGGATCGAGCACGACCCCGAGTGGTTCCGGATGCAGCCGCTGTTCGCCGAGCATCTGCGTGCTCGGCTGGAACTCGTCCACCCCGGGAAGCTGAAGGTTCTGCATTGCACAGCGTCCCGTTGGTATGCCGAACAGCAGATGCTGCGCAAGTCGGTCGACCACGCACTGGCCGCGGGTGATCTGAAACTGGCGCTCGATCTGCTGGAGGGCGGCGGAATGGACCTGATCGACGGCTCTCGCCTGGCCACGCTGCTGGGTAGCGTGTCGAAACTGCCGATGCAGCAGGTGGCCTCGCGCTCCAAATTGTTGATGGCGGTGGCCAGGGCCAACGTCGATCTGCAGCAGTCCGGGCCCGCGCGCACCGCGTTGGGCAGACTGTCGAACATCCTGGCCCGCGGTTCGGCCACCGATGCCGATGTGCGCGTGCAGCGCTGCCAGGCCGTGGTGCTTTCCGCCGCGGACCAGATCGCCCATGACCATACCGACGGCGTGCTCGAACGGGTCGCCGACTGCCTGCGACACCCGGAGGAGCTGCCGGCCTGGACGGTCTCGACCGCAGCGAACCTGACCACGTTCGTACGGCTGTGCGAGTTCGACTTCGAGGGCGCCAGGCAGATACAGGAATGGGCCGAGGAATACCACGCGCGGTCGAAAGATCCGCTCGGCATGGTCTTCGGACGCTGCAGCCAGGGCTATGCCGCCGTCGAGCAGCTCGACATCCCGATGGCCACGCGGTGCTTCCAGCAGGCCAGGGACGCCGCGCGGGCGCGTTCGGGCTCTCGGTCGCGCGCGGTGCGCGTCGCCGCGGCCTTGTACGGCGAGCTGAACTACCGCCGTGGCGACCTCGACCTCGCCGACCACCTGCTCGACGAGAGCCACGAGCTGGTAACCCGGGTGGGCACGGTGGATTTTCTCATCTCGACGTTCGTCGTCGGCGCCAGGGTGAAGGCGGCGCGCGGAGACCTGTATACCGCGGCTGCCCGGCTGGATGAGGGCGCCCGCATCGCCGTCGACAATCGGCTGACCCGGCTCGGTTCGCACATCCGCGCCGAACGGTTGCGGCTCGGCCTGCCGCTGGACGCCGCGGACCGGCCGTACCTCGACCCCGCGGAGTCGCCGCAGCCGCGAGCGAGTTATCGGAGGAACGGTGTGGCCGTGCTCGCCGCCGAGGCCGAGGAGATCGCCGCGATCCGCGCGCTGCTCGCCGCGCAGCTGGGCTCCGACGACCGGGCGGTGCGTCGTGCCCGCGCTCTGCACGGGCACATGCTCGAAAGGCGCCGTCCGCGAGCGCAATTGGATGCCGCCCTGCTGCTCGCCGAATGTCTGGCCGCGTCCGGCTGGGTCGGCGAGGCCACCAACCTGCTGCTCCCCGCCGTGGCGACCTGCGCCGACCTCGGCTGGACGCGGCCGTTGCTGGACGCGGGGCCGGGCGTGGTGGGGATCCTGCGGGTGCTGCGCGGCGATGAGCCGACCGCGGCCACCCACGTCGGTGACACCGAACTGCCCGCCCAGTTCCTGGATGAGCTTCTGAACGGGGCGGGCAGCGAGATCTTCTGACCTACGGCTGCCACCACGGACGCAGCGGCACGGTCCAGTCGCCGTCCCCGGGCAGTTTGACGCCGAGCACCTGGTGCAGCTGAATCACGTTGCGCTGGAAGCCGAGCCGACAGCCCGCCATGTACAGGCCCCACACTTTGGCGGTTCCCTCACCGACCTCGTCGACGCACGCATCCCAATGGGTGACCAGATTCTTGCACCATTCGTGCAGGGTCAACGCATAGTGCTCGCGCAGGTTCTCTTCGTGCAGCACTTCGAGTCCGACATTCTGGATCTCGGAGATGATCCGGCCGGAACCGATCAGCTCACCGTCCGGGAACACGTAGCGATCGATGAAGTCACCGGCTTTGGTGGTGCGGGTGTTGTCCGGGCGGGTGATGCAGTGATTCAGGAACAGGCCGCCATCGCGCAGCTTGCTCTTGATGTAGCCGAAGTAGAACGGGTAGTTGTGCACGCCGATGTGCTCGGTGAGTCCGATCGAGGACACCGCGTCGAAGTC
The DNA here is from genome assembly GCF_040648115.1 of Nocardia sp. NPDC049190. NCBI lineage: Bacteria > Bacillati > Actinomycetota > Actinomycetes > Mycobacteriales > Nocardiaceae > Nocardia > Nocardia sp. NPDC049190. The sequence continues at coordinate 73,565 of NZ_JBEZDE010000024.1, read as the reverse complement.
GCCCTCCGGCACGTCGCGGTAATCCGAGTGGCGCACCTGCGCCAGGTCGGAAAGTCCCTCCTCGGCGATTTTCTTCTGCGCCCAGTCCGCCTGCTCGGCCGACAGCGTCGCACCGATGACCTTGACGCCGCGCTTGGCCGCGTACCGCACCATGCCGCCCCAGCCGCAGCCGATATCGAGCAGCCGGTCACCCTCTTTCAGCCGCAACTTCTCGAAGACCAGGCGATACTTGTTCTCCTGCGCCTGCTCCAGTGACCAGTTCTCGTCGCCGTAGGCCGCGCAGGTGTAGGTCATGGACGGTCCGAGGACCTTCTCGTAGAAGGCGTTCGAGACATCGTAATGGTGGTGGATGGCCTCGGCGTCACGAGTCTTGGAGTGGCGCAGGCCCTCGAAGGCGATGCGGCGCCAGCGCGGCAGTGTCTCCTGCGGGGGCGGGGCGATCGGCTTGAGCCGTTCCCAGCCGAGTGAGCGCGCGATGGTCACGAGTGTCAGCGCGGACGGGCGGTGAAACTTCAGCCCGTCGATCGCCTTCAGGATCTCGTACGGATCGCCCGGATGCACGCCGGTGGCGGTCATATCGCCCGAGATGTAGGCGCGAGCCATGCCGAGATCACCGGGGGCGGTCGCCAGGTAGTTGATGCCACGCGGTGTCTTGATCTCCAGCGTGAACGGCGAATCTTCCGGTCCGGTCGCACTGCCGTCATAGGCCGTCAGCCGGATCGGGACTTTGCCCTCGATCAGGGTCTCGAAGACCTCGGCAATGCTCAGTTTGGTTCCGAGATCCGCCGCGGCATCGGAACGGTCCTTGAATGTCGTCATCTGCGTTGCACCGCCTTCGAATACAAATCCAGTAACCGGTGGTCTGGGTCGTAGCGTTTCTTGAGTTCGGTGTAGGTGTTTCCGCCGTATAGTGCTGCGAACTCGGCCTCGTCGTAGAAGGAATCCGAATACAGCGACTTATGTCCGTCGAAGTCGGTCACCGTGCGCTCGATTGCGCGGTTGGCTGCCCCTTCGGGCTGTCCGGGGACCGTGGGGACGGTCGACCAGAACCCGACATTCACATAGGTCCGGTTCGGCGCCAACGGATACAGCGGCCACGTCCGATCGGCGGCCGCCTCGGACGCGGCGCCGTCGTCGGCCGGTTTCTCGGCGTCGCGCAATCGCAGCGGGCACAGCCAGATCGGCTCGATCGGAATCTCGCGCAGAAACCATTCGACGAAGTCCGCGGTGCGATCCACCGGCACCTCGACATCCTGCACCACCCGCTCACGCGGCGGATTGCCCTTGCGCGCCTCCAGCTTGTCGCCGATGTTGTATTTGTGGTCCAGGGCCAATAGCTTCCAGTAGAAGCTGCTACGCCGGTAGCGCTTCGGCCAGAATCGGCGGATCTTCGGGTTCTGCGCGCCGAAGGCGCGAGAGCACCAGAACCAATCGGTGTCCCAGCGCCACAGGTAGTCGTGAATGGTCAGTCGGTCGCGCCGGGGGACCGCCGCGGCGGCCGTGGAACCGGCGCCGTCGTGCCGTATCGACGTGTAGAAAATGTCCATCCCGGTGTAGTCGCTGACCGGGCCCGGTTCGTCGGTCTGACGGCCCAGGGTCAGGTAACTCTCGTCGGCGGTGAACACGACGCCGTCGAGATAGTCGACCTGCTCCCCGTCGTAGGACCGTTCCGCGACGATCCGCGCGAGGGTCGCCTCCATGGCACGCAAACTGTGAAACCGCACGTGTCGTAGCTCGACGTACGGCCGTACCGCTTCCAATTCGATTTTCAGTCGGACGGTGTAGCCCAGCGTGCCGTAGGAGTTCGGAAAACCACGGAACAAATCGGCGTGCTCGTTGTCCGGCGTCACGGTGAGTATCTCGCCGGCGCCGGTGAGAACATCCATCTCCAGCACCGATTCGTGTGGTAGGCCGCTGCGGAACGACGTGGACTCGATGCCGAGTCCCGTAACCGCGCCACCCAGCGTGATCGTCTTGAGTTGTGGTACGACCAGCGGCGCAAGTCCGTACGGGAGTGTCGCGGCCACCAACTCCTCATAGGTGGTCATACCGGCCACGTCGGCGGTCCGCGCGACCGGGTCCACCGCGATGACCTTGGTCAGCCCTGAGACATCAAGCCCGGGTGCGGAGTTCTTTGTTCTGGCTCGAAAGAGGTTCGAGGTCTTTTTCGCCAACCGAACGTTGGCATGCTCCGGTATCGCGCGGTAACTCGCCAAAAGGCGGTTCACGCCCGCTCGATGCGCGGCAAATCCTGATTCGCGTGCGGCCGGTGCCAGTCCGGCCTTCCCCAACAGACTCACTGCCACGCCTCGACGCTAGTACGGACGATTCTGCGGGGCTACCGCGAGGGCACAGTCGCGGGAGAAATGTCACGCATATGTTGCTAATGGAATACCGAATTGTCTGGAGTAGTTCGCAACACGGCGTGCCCTGCGCGTTTTCCTTCGGTGTGGACAGTGCAGGATGGAGGCGGTTGAGACACCACACTCGGACAAGGAGCTCATTGTGGGACAGGTCAGCGCCAGCAGTTCGATCGCCGTGGCGGCGGATCCGCAGCGCGTACTGGCAGCCATCGCCGACTACGACACGGTGCGTCCGCGCATTCTGTCCGCGCATTACCGCGACTACAAGGTGGTCGAGGGTGGCAAGGGTGCGGGCACGGTCGCGGAGTGGACGTTGCAGGCCACCGAGAAGCGCTCGCGCAACGTGCACGCGGTGGTTTCGGTATCGGATTCCGATGTCACCGAGCGTGATTCGAATTCGACGCTGGTGAACACCTGGACCGTCACCCCGGACGGTTCCGGCGCCCAGGTCACCTTGCGCACCACCTGGAAAGGGGCGGGCGGTGTCGCGGGCATCTTCGAGGGGATCTTCGCGCCGCTCGGCCTGAAGAAGATCCAGGCCGAAGTGCTCGGAAACCTGCAGCGCGAACTGGTCTGATCCGCCGAGGGCTGTGCTGCCCGGCGCCCCGGTGGCGCCGGGCTGTCGCGCCCGCGGCTATGCGGCGCCGATATCGAAGAGGTTTCGCTCCGGGTCGGCCAGTGTTGTCCAGGTCATCCCCCGTACTCATCGACATCGGCGACGCGGCGAGTGTCGAGGCCGATCGCGCGGTGCGCCTGCCCGGGCTGATCGGCGGCGAGCAGGTCCAGGTGGATCACATTCTTGTCCGGGTTCTTGTCGGGCACCCGGAGAAACATCTGCACCGGTCTCTCGGTCGATGGTGGCGAATTGCACGGTGGCGTCCGAGTCGACCGGGCGGTCCAGCAGGCGTGCCCAGAATTCCGCGAGGGCGGCGGCTCCGTGCAGTCGACTACAGTCGAAATCCCTTCTCCCGCAGCCGCCGGATCAGCTGCACCGGCGTGACCTGCGCTGTCGCGTACCGCCGGTAGCCCGAACTCGCCGCGATGTCGACCGGCGCGAGCAACTCGATCTCGTGGTAGTACCGCAACGTCTGCACGCTGCGGTGACCGAGCCTGGAGAACTCCCAGATCGGGACGGTCGCTGTCCTGGACTTACCCAATACCCTCCCGTGCCGGGAGGGTCGTGAGCCGGGGCTGCTAGGCGAGCGCGAAAGTCAACAGCAGGGTGGTCTGGAACGCCCCACGCCACCACGAGTATCCGAACCAGACTCCGGGAGTGACCTCACGGATTTCGTCGTAGACCGGCGGCGTCGGCGAGGGGGTGTAGTCGAGCACCCAGGTCGGTTGGCCGTCGGTCAGGGCGGGTGCGGCGTAGACATCGGCGGGCCAACTCTCGATGCCCGCACGGGTAAGTCGGTTCAGCAGGTACCCGCCTTCCGGGCCGGTATAGAACGTCTTGCCGATCCATAGCGCGGGCGCGATCGTCTGCATGACCGGCGGGCGGGTCACCCAGCCGTCGGTCGGGCCCATGGGAACCGCGCCGAGAGGCGCGTCGTGGAAAATCGCGTCCTGCTGCTCGGCCGAGCAACGGAACCGCAGCGAATCGATGGTCGCAGCTTTGTCGTCCGAATAGAGCACGCAGCCGTCGCCATAGTCTCTGGTGGTCTCGGTGACACCCGAGTCGGCGGCGGCGGTGGGGCTGGTGACGCCCAGGAAAACACTGGGCAGGCCCAGTGTGAGCACCAGGGTGTTCAGCAAACGCATTCGGTAAGCACTCATCGCGGTCTCCGAATCTGCCGCGTCAATCGTCGATACACCCGCTGATGTTAAGGCGATCTTGGTCTGTTATGACCGGATCTATCCAACCTGTAACCCGATACCCGATCTGTAACCCCGATACTCGACCGGTGACACGCGATCTGTTACCTGATGTTCGACCGGTAACGCGAGCGGCAATGAGGGGAGTCGCCGCTGGGCCGGTCCTTCGGCTCACGGCTAGAGAATCGAGGCTGCTCCGGGTGCCGGAACCTGCAGGACTAGGCTGGCCGGTAGCCCTTCCGCAGAGAGGAACCTTCCGTGCAGCCCGGTGGTCAGTTCGACATGCAACAGTTACTTGCCCAGGCGCAGCAGATGCAGCAGGCGGTGCTGGAAGCCCAGGCCGAGATCGCGGCGGCCGAGGTGAACGGCTCGGCGGGCGGCGGCCTGGTCGAGGTCACCATCAAGGCGACCGGTGAGGTCGTATCGCTGGCCATCGACCCGAAAGCCGTCGATCCCGAGGACGTGGACACCCTGCAGGATCTTGTGATCGGCGCGATCAACGACGCGATGGCGAAGGCGCAGAAACTCGCCTCCGAACGGCTCGGGCCACTGTCGGGCGGCCTCGGCGGCGGTTCGCTGCCCGGTCTCTGAGCGGACGCGACAGTTGTACGAGGGTCCGGTTCAGGATCTGATCGATGAATTGGGCAAGCTGCCCGGCGTCGGTCCGAAAAGCGCGCAGCGCATCGCTTTCCATCTCCTCCAGGTGGAGCCGCCGGAGATCGATCGATTGCAGGTCGCACTACAGAAGGTGCGCGACGGTGTGCGGTTCTGTGTGGTGTGCGGCACGGTCTCCGACGGCGAGCTGTGTCGCATCTGCGCCGATCCGCGTCGCGACCGCACCATGATCTGCGTGGTCGAGGAGCCGAAGGACGTCCAGGCGATCGAGCGCACCCGGGAGTTCCGTGGTCGCTACCACGTGCTCGGCGGCGCACTCGATCCGCTCAGCGGCGTCGGGCCCGATCAGCTGCGTATCCGGGAATTGTTGGCGCGCATCGGAAATCAGGAGGACGGCGTCGACGTCACCGAGGTGATCATCGCGACCGACCCGAACACCGAGGGTGAGGCGACCGCCACCTACCTGGTGCGGATGCTGCGCGATTTCCCCGGCCTGAGCGTGACCAGGCTGGCCTCGGGCTTGCCGATGGGCGGTGATCTGGAGTTCGCCGACGAACTGACGCTCGGCCGCGCCCTGTCCGGGCGCCGGGCGCTGTAAGCCCGCCCAGCGGGGCCGTTACAGCGTGCGCGAGTACAGAATGTTTGCGTCCACAAGAACTTTCGTCCGCCCGCCGACCATATCGGGCATGGTACGGGCGGGCGGGCTGGCAGCGGATCAGAGGTCGACCCGAGACCATGGAAGCAATTGCAGGCGGGTGCGGTCGTCGGTGGCCCAATCCCAGATGAGGGTGGCGACGGTGGCGGCGTCGGGGACGATGGTACCGAAGTGCTTTTCGGGCGAACCGTCGCGGTACTCGAGGGTGTAGGCGCCGGACTGCTCCCGATAGGTCTGAATGTAGAACTGCTCGCCGCGTTCGACGACGAGGTACGGGTTCGGTGGGTTCAATTCGGAAACCCACTGGTCGGCAAGCGCTTTGGTCAGATAGGGGAACTCGCCCGCGCCGCCGTGGGTGACGAGGGCGGGCACGTGGCCGGCCGGATCCATCAGCCAGGCGAGCTGCGGGTCGTAGACGGCGTAGGTCAGCGGTGTCGCGAGATCGAACAGCAGGTCGCGGACGAAGCCGATCGCGTCGTAGGGGCAGGACACGTGCAGCGTGGTACCGGTGGCGGCGTCGCCGACCGGGGCGGTGCCGAGAAAGCCGTCCGCCGCGGGCAGCTCGGCATTGCGTCTGTTCAGCTCGGCCGCGATCTGGGCAACCATCCCTGACTCGGGGACGCCCTGCTGGATGCTCAGGTAGGCGTCGACCTCGGCGATCGACGAGGCAACACCGGACGGCAGCAACACGTGGTCATAACTCACCCGGCCAGGGTACGGAACTGCGCTCAGGCACGTCGGCGGCCCACGTCGGATCCGGTGCACCGACAGCCGCCCGCAAGGTCCCCGCAATCGACGACGAACGCGTGCCTGGCTTTGTCGCGATCGCTGCACTCCTGGTCGGTGCATTCGGTGATTCGGCCCGCGTGCACGATCAGGGTTCCGTGGCAGTGGTCGAGAGCGGACTCGCAGGATGAACAACCTGGCATAGCCATGTGACCTCCTGATGAGATCGGTTCGTCCTTCGGTGATACCACCGTTCCGGTGCGGGCAGTGGGACCTGCGTTCCGTGTGTCGCCACCGCGGCGAGATGATCTTGCGGGGTCGGAAACGCCGATCCGGGACCGCCGCCGGTTCGCGCAGGTGTGGTGAACTTGCCGCATGGGTATCAAGGTGTCGCTCGAACACCGGACCACCTACACCTTCGGCCGGCCGGTGGAGGTGCATCCGCACGTGGTGCGACTGCGCCCCGCGCCGCACTCGCGGACAAAGATCGAGGCCTACTCGATGCGGGTGACTCCGGGCGAACACTTCGTCAACTGGCAGCAGGACGCATTCGGCAACTTCCTCGCGCGACTGGTCTTTCCCGACCCGGCCACGGAACTGTCGATCACCGTCGGGTTGATCGCGGACCTGGAGGTCGTCGACCCGTTCGATTTCTTCGTCGAGGACTACGCCGAGCATTTCCCATTCCGCTACAGCCGGGAGTTGGCGGCCGACCTGGAGCCGTATCTGCGTCCGATCGATGAGAAGCCACCGGGGTCGGACGCGAATGATCTGGTCCAGCGGTGGGTACGGGCGCACGCGCCGTCCGGATCGCCGCGCACGATCGATTTCTTGGTGACGCTCAACCGGGCACTGCGCCAGGACGTCGATTACACCGTTCGGCTGGAGCCGGGGGTGCAGTCACCGGGTCACACGCTGCGCGCCGCGCTCGGCTCCTGCCGCGATTCGGCGTGGCTGCTGGTGTCCATCTTGCGTGAGCTGGGACTTGCCGCGCGGTTCGTGTCCGGCTACCTGGTGCAGTTGGCGCAGGATGTTCCGGCGCTGGACGGGCCCTCCGGCCCGTCCGCCGACTTCACCGACCTGCATGCCTGGGCCGAGGTCTACATCCCCGGCGCGGGCTGGATCGGACTCGATCCCACGTCCGGACTGTTCGCGGGCGAAGGACACATCCCGCTGGCGGCGACGCCGCACCCGTCGTCGTCGGCGCCGATCACCGGTGCGACCGGTCGTACCGATGCCACCATGGATTTCGCGAACACGGTCCGGCGCGTGCAGGAAGATCCGCGAGTCACTTTGCCCTACACCACCTCCCAATGGGAACGGATCATGGCGGCGGGCGCGGCGCTCGATGCCGCGACGGCCGCGGCCGACGTGGGCCTGACCATCGGTGGTGAACCGACGTTCGTCGCTGTCGATGACCAGACGAGTCCGCAGTGGACCACCGACGCCGACGGCCCACACAAGCGCGAACGCGCTGTCGACCTCGCGCACCGATTGCGGACGATCTACGCTCCAAGCGGTGTCGTGCAGTATCGGCAGGGCAAGTGGTATCCCGAAGAACCCCTGCCGCGCTGGGAGATCGCGGTGGCGTGGCGGGCGGACGGCGAACCCCTCTGGCATCGCCAGGATCTGCTGACCGACCCGTGGTCACCGCCGGACGAACGGGCCGACGAGAAACGTCGCGGGCAGCGCAAGCCCATGCCCGCCCATCCCGATTCGGCGCGTGCCTTGGTCGCCCATATCGCGGTCGGGCTCGGCCTGCCGGAAACCCAGGTGCGTCCGGCCTTCGAGGACCCGCTGGTCCGGCTCGCCGCGAAAGTCCGCGCACCGGAGGGAGATCCGATCGCCGCTGGCGAAGATATCGGCCCGGACGACGATTCGATACAGACCAGAATGGCGCTGCTCGCGCGGCTGGACGAGAGCGTCACCGAACCCGCGGCGTATGTGTTGCCGTTGACCCGCAGGGATGACGGCATCGGCTGGGCCAGCCCCGAATGGCGGCTGCGCCGCGGCCGCACCACGGCCGCCGATGCCGGGCGAATCGTGTTGACCGAAGGGGATTCCCCGGCGGGCCTCCGCCTGCCGCTGGAGTCCATCTCCTGGCGTGAACCGTCGGTGCGCCCGGACGTCGACCCGTTCCTGGCGAGCGGCGCGCTGTCGCTATCCCGGCCCGAACCCCAGGCCGTGGTCGAGCCCGCCGATGACGCGTTGCCGACCGCGCTGGTCGCCGAGGTGCGTGGCGGCAAGTTGCACGTATTTTTGCCTCCCGTCGCGCAGCTGGACGATTTCGTCGACCTGGTGACGCGGGTCGAGGCGGCGGCCTCGGCACTCGGCCGCCACGGGCAGCCCGTCGTGCTGGAGGGGTACGCACCGCCCGGCGACGCACGGTTGACGGCACTGTCGGTCACTCCCGACCCCGGGGTGATCGAGGTGAACATCCAGCCCACGGTGTCGTTCGCCGAGCAAGCCGAACTGCTGTCCACGCTCTACGAGCAGGCCAGGCTGGCCCGGTTGAGCACCGAATCCTTCGAGGTGGACGGGACGCACGGCGGGACAGGCGGTGGCAATCACATCACGCTCGGCGGAGTGACCCCCGCGCGGTCGCCGCTGCTGCGCCGGCCGGACCTCTTGGTGTCGATGCTCACCTATTGGCAGCGGCATCCGGCCCTGTCGTATCTGTTCGCGGGTCGGTTCGTCGGTCCGACCTCGCAGGCGCCGCGGGCGGATGAGGGGCGGGAATCGGCGCTGGACGAGTTGGAGATCGCCTTCGCCGAAATTGCCAGGTTGAGCGCACAGTCGAACGGCCGCGCCACCGATCCGTCACACGCCGCGCAGCCGGTGCGTCCGTCGGCGTCCAGGGATGACCCCCCCTCGGACGTACTCGCCGCGCCCTGGCACGTCGATCGTGCGCTGCGCCACCTGCTGACGGATCTGACCGGCAATACGCATCGCGCCGAGTTCTGTATCGACAAGTTGTACAGCCCCGATTCGGCGCGTGGCAGGTTGGGCTTGGTGGAGCTGCGCGGCTTCGAGATGCCGCCGCACGTCCAGATGGCCATGGTGCAGTCGTTGCTGGTGCGTGGACTCGTCGCCCGGTTCTGGGCCGAGCCGTACCGCGCGCCGCTGATCCGACACGGCGCGAACCTGCACGGCCGGTATCTGCTGCCGCATTTCCTGATGTCCGACATCGCCGAGGTAGCCACCGACCTGCGCGCGCACGGTGTCGATTTCGACACCAGTTGGCTGGATCCGTTCACCGAGTTCCGTTTTCCCCGGATCGGTACGGTGCTACTCGGCGACGTCGAACTGGAACTTCGCGGCGCGATCGAGCCGTGGCGCACGCTCGGCGAGCAGACAGTCGCCACCGGAACGGCACGCTATGTCGACTCATCGGTGGAACGATTGCAAGTACGCGTGGTGGGCGCCGACCGTGGCCGCCATGTGGTCACCTGCAACGGCATGCCGGTGCCACTACTCGCCACCGACAAGGCCGACGTACAGGTGGCGGGGGTCCGCTATCGCGCATGGCAGCCGCCGAACGCCCTGCACCCGTCGATCACGGTGGACGCGCCACTGGTCTTCGACCTGATCGACGCGCAGACGGGCCTGTCCCATGGCGGCTGCACCTATCACGTCGCGCACCCGGGCGGCCGCGCTTATGACGTGCCCCCGGTGAACGCGGCAGAAGCGCAATCACGCCGCAACCGCCGCTTCGAGGCGGCGGGACACACCACCGAACGTCTGGACCTGGCGGATCTACGTGCGAAAATGGCAGCGCAGTCGCTCGACATCGGTGCACCGGGCATCCTCGATCTGCGTCGGGCGCGGACCGTCTGGGGAGTCCACGGCGACTATTAGGCACACCTCTGGCAGCGGAAGTGAGGTCGGCGCGATGACGATGCGCGAGCAGACGCCGCTCGAGACGGAAACCGGCCAGAGTGTGCAAGCGGAGTTGGCGCGCTACCGCGCGCACGGTCTCGACACCGCCGCATACGACGAGTGCGGTCGGCCCACCGACGGCTACTACGACGAACTGATCGATTCCGGCGGCAAGGTGCGCACCAAGTGGGCGGAGCTGTCCGCCGATTTCGTTGAGCTCGGCAGTGTCGGCCTGGGCAGGCTGGACAGCAGAGTGCGCAGGCTGATCGACGACGACGGCATCAGCTACACCGAGGTAGGCGCAACGACGGATACCGCGACGCCGATGCCGTGGCGGCTGGATCCGATCCCGATGCTGGTCGCCGCGGACGACTGGGCCCGAATGGAAGCCGGGTTGGTGCAACGCTCCCGAGTGCTCGACGAGGTGCTCACCGATATCTACGGCCCGCGCAGGACACTCACCTCGGGGCTGCTTCCCCCGGAAGTGGTGTTCGGCAACCGTGGGTACTTGCGGGCCGCGCACGGCATCACGGTGCCGGGGCGACGTCAGCTGTTCCTGCACGCGTGTGATGTCAGCCGCTGGAGCGACGGTCAGTACCGCGCGATCGCCGATTGGGCGCAGGCGCCGTCGGGCGCCGGATACGCGCTGGCTGATCGCCGGGTGGTGTCGACGGCGATCCCGGAGGCGTTCGAACATTCCAATCCGCGCCCGCTGACTCCCTTCGCCAGGGCGCTGCGGTTGACGCTGATCGAATCGGCGCAGTCCGACGATGACGATCCGGTAGTCGTGGTGCTCAGCCCCGGCGTACATTCCGAAACGGCTTTCGACCAGGCCTATCTCGCATCGACGCTGGGCTTTCCGCTGGTGGAGAGTGCGGATCTGGTAGTGCGCGACGGCTCGCTGTGGATGCGTTCGCTGGGCACGTTGAAGCGGGTCGACGTGGTGCTGCGCCGCGTGGACGCCGAGTTCTCCGATCCACTCGACCTTCGGCCGGATTCGCGGCTCGGCGTGGTAGGGCTGGTCGAGGTGCTGCGGCGTGGCGCGGTGACCGTGGTGAACACGCTCGGCAGCGGGCTGCTGGAGAATCCGGCATTGGCCGGGTTTCTTCCCGGAGTCTCGCGCGCGCTGCTCGGCGAGGACCTGCTGCTGGAGAGCGCGCCGTCGTACTGGGCTGGCGACGACAGCGCGCGCGACTACCTGGTCGCACACCTGGACGAGTTGATCATTCGTTCGGCGGTGGACGGCGCCACGTTGTTCGGTCCAAGCCTGAGCCGGGATCAGCGCGAGGAGCTGAAGGCCAGGATCGACGCGTGCGGGTGGCAGTGGGTCGGCCAGGAGCCGGCGCAGTTCTCCGTTTCGCCTGCCGTCCAGGGGTACGGCGAACTCGCCGCGGCGCCGGTCGGAATGCGACTGTTCTCGCTGGCCCTGCGCGGCGGCTACACCGCGATGTCCGGTGGGCTCGGCCAGTCGCGTCAACGCGCCGCTCCCGATCGCGCGGTCCTGAAGGTGGCGGCCAAGGACGTCTGGGTCCGCTCCGCGCCGATGCCCGCTGCCGCGATCAGCACCGAGCCGCCGCGCGAGGCTCGGGAACGGCGCACCGCGCCGACCGTGGAAGCGGTCAGTTCGCCGCGTGTTCTCAACGACTTGTTCTGGATGGGCCGCTACAGCGAACGCGCTGAAGTCGCCGCCCGCCTTTTGATCGCCACCCACAGCCGCTATCAGGACTTCCGCTACCGTCGCCGGCTGGAAGGCGCCGACGCGCTGCCGGTTCTCCTGGCCGCTGTCGCCCGAGTCACCGCTACTGTCGGACCGGCCGAGGTGCCGGGTCCGCAGTCGATGTCTGCATCGACAACCCAGGCGGTGCAGCAGAATTCAGCTGATTCCGGGTCGGAGCCGGCGAATGTTCGCGCGGAGGTCTCCGGCCCCGGTGCGAGTGCCGCCGGGGTCGAAGCTGTGGCCGGCGCGACGGCGGGGCAACCGATTGCGGCCGGGGTAGCGGCGATCGCCGGAGGGCGACAAGGAGAGGGGGGACCGACTGATCGCGAAGACGAGTCGTCGCAGGCCGAGTGGCCCGCCCTGGCCGCGTCGCGCGCGGACCGCGAGTACCTCGTAGCGCTGACGATCGATCGGGAGATGCCCGGATCACTGGCGTTCGCGATCGATCGGTACGGCAATGCGGCGCGGGCCGTGCGCGACCAGCTGTCGGCGGACACCTGGATGATCCTCAGCGCGGTCGACCGGGCGCTGGCCGAGTACCGCGGCACGGCGGGGGACCAGGAGGCCGAGTTGTCGGAGGTGCATTCGCTGACGTTGGCCGCCCTGCTGTCGCTGTCCGGGATCAGCTCCGAGTCGCTGGTGCGCGATACCGGGTGGTATGTCATGGACATCGGCAAGCGGATCGAGCGCGGGCTCGCCCTCACCGGGTTGCTGTCGGCCGCGCTGACCCGGACGTTTTCCGAGGAGACCGAGCATGTGGTTACCGAATGGGTGCTGCACAGCACCGAATCGTCGGTGAGTTATCGCCGGCGGCACTGGGATTCGGTGCGAATCTCGGCCGTCGCCGGACTGCTGCTGTTCGATACCGGCAACCCGCGGTCGTTGACCTACCAGCTGGACCGGCTGGACGCCGATTTCCAAGCGCTGCCCGGCACGTCGAGATCGTCGCGCCCGCAGCGACTGCTCGCGGACGCGCAACGGATGCTCCGTCGCGTCGACCCCGACGACCTCGACGTCACCGATGGGGACGGCAGGCGAGCCGAACTGGCCGAACTCTTGGCGGGCGTGCACTGGCGCTTGCGCAAGGTCTCGGAATCGTTCGAGGCCACGAAACTGTCACTGCCGGTGGATATTCAGCCGCTGTGGGGTTCCACCCGGGTTGTCGGATGATCGGCGGTAACGGATGCGCCCGGCGCTATCGGCTGGAGCATCGCACCACGTACTCATATACCGCCGGAGTCAGCAGCTCCTACGGGCGGGCGTATCTCACGCCGCGTGATTTTCCCGGTCAACGGCTGCTGGCGCATGGCATCCACATCGATCCGGTGCCGTCGGATCGGTCGGTCGGCTCGGATGTGTACGGCAATATCACCTCGTACTTCCACGTGACCGCCGAGCATCGGAGCCTCGTCATCACCGGCGAGTCGCTGGTCGAGGTCGACGCGCCCGATCGCGTCCCGAGCGGCCCTGCCGCCGAGCCGTGGGAGCAAGCTCGGCCGACCCGTGCGAACGGACCGCTCGCGGTCGAGTTCGCGCTCGATCTGTATCCGCCGGAGATCACCTCCGAGGTCGTCGCCTATGCGGCCGAATCCCTCACTGCCGGCCGACCGCTGCTCGACGCGGTCGCCGAGTTGAACTCCCGCATATCCGCCGATTTCACCTACGAGTCCGGTTCCACCACGGTGTCGACCGGGGTCGCGGACGTATTCGAGGCCCGCTCGGGCGTCTGTCAGGATTTCGCCCGGATCGGCGTCGCCTGCCTGCGGTCGCACGGCCTCGCCGCCAGGTACGTTTCCGGCTATCTCGCCACGGACCCGCCGCCGGGGAAGGAGCGCATGGTCGGAGTCGACGCTACGCACGCATGGTTGGCCGTGTGGGTGCCCGGCATCGACCAGTACGATCGCACCGGGCGCTGGATTGATATCGACCCCACCAACGACCAGTTCGGCGACGAGCGATACATCACCGTCGCATGGGGACGCGATTACGCCGATGTGCCTCCGCTGCGGGGCATCATCTACACCGATGCGAAGCAGAGCACGATCACCGTCTCGGTCGATGTCTCTCGGGTGGAGGTATAGCGTGCGCGATTTCGCCTGCCCCAACTGCGGCCAGCAGCTGGCATTCGAGAATTCGGTGTGCCTGTCCTGTGCGAGTTCGGTCGGATTCGGTCTCAGCGAGCAGACCATGCTGGTGATCGGCGATCCAGCAGGCGAGGCCACCGTCGACCGCGGCAGCGGACTCGTCGACCGCACCCGCTTCCGGCTCTGCGACAACCTTCATGTGGCGCAATGCAATTGGTTGGTCGACTCCACTGCCGCAACGGGATCGGATCAGGGCGTCGCGCTCGGGCCGGACGATGCCGGGGGGCCGTTACTGTGCGAATCCTGCCGACTGACCCGTACCCGCCCGAACAACCTGGACGCCGCGGGTCTCGCGGCCTTCGCCGAGGCCGAGGCCGCCAAGCGCCGGTTGATCGTCGAGCTGGTCGGGCTGGGACTGCCGATCGTCGACCGTGAGCGCGACCCGAACTTCGGCTTGGCCTTCGATCTGCTCTCCAGCGCCACCGCCGAGGTCGTCACCGGACACCAGAACGGCGTGATCACGCTGGACCTGGCCGAGGCCGACGACCCGCATCGAGAACAGCTGCGGGTGGCGATGGCCGAGCCGTATCGCACCCTGCTCGGCCACTTCCGCCACGAGATCGGGCATTACTACTACACCGTCCTGGTCACACCGGACCTCGGAGAGGACGGCGCGATGCGCCGCTTCCGTGAGCTGTTCGGCGATCCGGACACCGACTACCAGACAGCTCTGGACCGACACTATTCCGAGGGCGCTCCAGTCGGCTGGGCGCAGACGCACGTCTCTTCCTACGCCGCCATGCACCCATCCGAAGACTGGGCCGAGACGTTCGCCCACTACCTGCACATCCGCGACACCCTGGACACGGCCGCGGCTTTCGGGTTCGCCCCTGCGGGCGCCACGCTCGATCGCCCCCAGGTCGGGCGCGCGGGCTTCGACAAAATCATCGACCTGTGGTTGCCGCTCGCCTGGTCACTGAACATGATCAACCGCTCGATGGGGCACCCCGACCTCTACCCCTTCGTGCTTCCCGAGCCGGTTCTGGACAAGATGCGCCTGGTCCACGACCTCTGCGCCGCCGTGAACCCACAGTGATCCGCTCACGTGGACGCGGTCAGGCGTGCGCTGGGGAACTCAGGCGCGCAGGCGCTCGCGGCGCAGCTGGTCGACCTCGGCGAGCTCCAGCGGCGCCAGTTCGGTGAGGCCGAGCGCGCGCATCAGCAGCAGGTCGGCGAGTTCGGGGTTGCGGGCCAGCGCGGGACCGTGCATGTAGGTGCCGATCACCGAACCCTGCACCACGCCCTCGAGTCCGTCGCCTACGCCATTGCCGATGCCGCGGGTGACCCGCGCGAGGGCGCTCGCCTCGCCGCCGAGTTTTGTTCCACCACGGTGGTTTTCGAAACCGGTGAGCGACGCGGTCAGCCCGGGCACCAGCGGTGCGGTCGTCACTTCGCCGATGGCGCGCTTGTGCTGGGGCGAGGTGGTGACGTCGATCAGGCCGACGCCGTCCACGCGCTCGCCCGTGGAGGTCTCGTACCACTGACCGAGCACCTGGATGGCCGCGCAGATCGCCAGCACCGGAGCGCCTTTCGCGGCCGCCTGCTGCAACCCGGGGAAGCGCTGCAGATGCCGAGTCGCCAGACGTTGCGCGGAATCCTCCGCACCGCCGAGGGTGTAGATGTCCAGTGACTCCGGAACCGGTGCAGGCAGGGTGATTTCGACGATCTCCGCGTCGTAGCCGCGCATGCGCAGCCGCTGGCGCAGGACGAGCGCGTTCCCGCCGTCGCCGTAGGTACCCATCACGTCCGGGAGCACCAGACCGATGCGGATGGTCGACTCGCTCATGACTGCGCCTCTCCGTCGGTCGGTTCCAGCACGCGCGAGGGGTGCTGTGTCGATGATCGTTCGCTCATGCCGTCCGCTCCTCGAGGCCACGGTTGAGATCACGGAACGCGGTGTAATTCGCCAGCACCTCGACATGGCCGGCAGGGCAGGAGGCAATGGCGCGCAACGGATCCGGCACGGTGGTGTGTTCGACGCCCGCGTAGGTGAGCCGGACAGCGAGGTCGGTGGCCCGTTCGCCGGCGGCCACCACCTGAACGCCTTCGAAGTGCTCGAAACGCACGTCCCACAGCCAGGACAGATCCTCGCCATCGGGAACCTGCCCGTTCACCGCGATCACCAGGCCCGCCGAGGTCGGTTCGATCATCGACAGCGCCTCTTGCCAGCCCGCCGGGTTCTTCGCCAACAGCAGGCGAGCATCGTGCTCGCCGACCTGGACGGTGCGATAGCGCCCCGCGATCTCACGCACGGTGCCCGCGGCCGCGACGGCTTGCCCGGGTTCGGCGCCGAGTGCGACCGCCGCGGCCACCGCCTGCGCCGCGTTGCCGCGGTTGGCCCGGCCGGGCAAGGCGAGCTTCAGTGGGAAGCGCACACCCCGCGGGCCGACCAGGTCATCTCCGTCCAACCACCAATGCGGTTCGGGGCGTTCGAAATCCGTGCCGGTACTGCGCCAGTGCGGGCCCTCCCAGATAATCGGCTCACCGCTGCGTGGGCAGCTGGTCGCGTCCATCGCCCAGCCGCTGCCCGCCGCGACCCACACCACGTTGGGGTGGTCGTAGGCGATCGAGGTGACCAGTACGTCGTCGCAGTTCGCGATCACGACAGTGGCCGGGTGCTTCGCCAGGCCGGCGCGCAGCCTGCGTTCGATCATGTTGATCTCGCCGACCCGGTCGAGCTGGTCGCGGCTGAGGTTCAGCAGCACCACCGCCGAGGGGTTCAGCGCGTCGGTGACGTGCGGCAGATGCAGCTCGTCCACCTCGATGGCGGCCAACGGCGCGCGGCGGTGCGCGTTGAGCGCGGCGACGATGCCGGCGTCCATGTTGGCGCCGTCGGCTTGGGTCGCGACCTCGCCGACCGTGCTGAGCGCGGCGGTGGTCATCCTGGTGGTGGTGGACTTGCCGTTCGTGCCGGTCACCAGCACAGTGCGCCGCTGCCGCCCGAGTTGGTCCATGACCGTCGGATCGATCTTCAACGCGATCAGGCCGCCGATCATCGAGCCCTTGCCGCGACCCGCCTTCTGGGAGGCCCATGACGCCGCGGCCGCCGCCGCCAGCGCGAGCCGTCCGCGCACCGATATCTCTGCCACCTCGCGAGTCTATGTTCGACCCGCGATCCCGGTGCGTCGCGGCCCAGTGGTCGCGGCCACAGCGGGCCGGTCGCGGCAGCCCCCGCTCGTATTCTTCCGGCGCGTCGTAGTACCCCAGTTCCGCTGTGGTCTCGGTGACGTTTGTCTGTACCGCCCTGATCAGGCAGGCATGATTGGTCCGGATGTCCCGCGGCTACTCGGGTGTTCTGGCGCAATTCCTCGTTTCGAGCACCCCTCGCCGTCGAGGTGGCGACGAATTCTCGTCCCCTCCGCGCAGACCGATGACCCGCCTGCGGATCAGATCGGGACGTCGAAGAGGTTCGGCTGGCCGGCCGTGTAGCGCTCGGCGTCGATTCGGCGCAACGGTTCCAGTTCGGGCGCCCGATAGAGCGTGAACATCCGGCAGCGTTCCGCGTTCGACCCCGACACGTCCAGCAGCGCGTTCACCGCGGCGCGTGCGGATTCGTTGGCGCCCTCCATGGTCGCCAGATCGATGTTGGTGCGCACGTAATCGCCTGCCAGGAACAGGTTTTCCAGCGCGCCGTGCGGCTGCGGACGGTGCTCCCACGATCCGGCCGTGTTGATCAGCAGCGGGTCGGCGTTGGTGTTGCGTTGCTGGCCCTGCTGCCAGGTGATTCCCGGGTCGAGGAACCAGGAATGCAGATCGTCGTCACGCAGCACCTCGCCGCGATCGTCGAGGTGGGCCCGTACCTGGGCCCAGGCCTCGCGCGCGATCTCCTCGTGCGTGCACTCCTTGGCCGGCTTGCCGAACAGTACGCCTGGGGTGTTCCAGTCGGAGATGTCGACCGACAGACAGTCCTGCACGGTGCCGTCACCGAATTCGGTGAACTTGCGATTCCACAGCTGATTTTGCGCGATCGAGGTGAGCGACCACGGTGCGTCGATGTAGGCGGTATGGCCGCGGGAGATGTCGGTCGGTCTACGCAAGTAGAACTGGATGCCGTTCATCCAGTCGGTGAACAGCTGCTCCATCGCCGCCAATTCCGGCCGCACCGCCAGTATCTGCGGTGACCACAGCGCGCGGGCCTGTTCGGCGGGCAGCGCGACGACGAAGTAGTCGGCGTCGACAGCGCGCTCGGCGCCGGACTCGTCCACGACGCGGGCAGCGGTGATCCTGCGGTCGCGCACCTCCAACCCGCGTACTTCCGCGCCGAGCACGAATTGTCCGCCGAGAGCACGGATTCGCTGAATCCACGGGTCGATCCAGACGGCGTTGGTCGGTCCGTTCAGCACCCGGTCCAGGCCGCCGTCGTTGCCGATCTCGAACGGATTGCCGAGAAACTGCTCGCCCATGGTGCCGATAGTGCGGACGCTCGCGATCTCCTCCTTCGCGGCGACCATGATGCTGGTGAGCGTGCGGGAGAGCAACGCGCGGAACTCGTGCGAGCGCGCGTGGCCGCCGACGAACTCGCGCCAGGAGGTGTGCTCCCACTGCTGGTAGCGGCGCGCATCGCAGCTGGTGTTGAAGACCAGCAGGCGTTCGGCGAAATAGATCCCCTCGGTGGTGGGCATTTTCAGGGCGGTGGCGAATGCGGCGCCGAGTGTCTCCCGGAAGCTTTCGGGAGTGAACCCGGAGCGGGCGCGTAGACCGAGCGGAACGCGGAAGTCGTC
This sequence comes from Nocardia sp. NPDC049190, assembly GCF_040648115.1. Taxonomy (NCBI): domain Bacteria; kingdom Bacillati; phylum Actinomycetota; class Actinomycetes; order Mycobacteriales; family Nocardiaceae; genus Nocardia; species Nocardia sp. NPDC049190. Next base: position 54,930 of record NZ_JBEZDE010000024.1, on the reverse strand, counting down.
GCCGCCGCTGCGGGCGAATCGTGCTTCAGGCACCGCGACGAGATTGTCCCAGACGCCATTCGGGTTGTCCTGGAACGGGATTCGGCGCATGGTATCCGGCACGTGCTGGTAGAAGCCGGGGAAGAAGCGAAAACCGTGCTCGCCGGTCAGATCCGGCCTTCCCTGCGACCCGGTACCCGGCACCGGAATACTGCGCGCTTTGCCACCCCATGCACGCCGTTCGTAGATCGTGACCTGGAATCCGCGTTCGACCAGTTCGTGTGCCGCGGTCAGTCCTGCGACACCGCCGCCGAGTACCGCGACCCGCCTGCCGTCCGGGCTCGCCGTGGCAGGCGTCGGTCGGAAGGTGCCTGTCGACAATGCCCCCGCTGTTGCCACCCCCGCTGCGACCGTGCCACGAAGCAGAGCCCTCCGCGAGACGGCCCATCGTTTTTCTGCCATGCGCTACTTTGCTGCCTAGCCTTGGGACCAACTTCCACGCCGGCCACTACTGTAAAGCGGCACGTGCCCTCGCGCGCACCGACCCGGGCAGTGATCCGTGGCAAGACATCGAATCAGTGCTCGGGCTGGCCCGGTCGGCTTACGCCGACCAGGGCGGCCGTCGCGGCAGGGGCAGCGACGGCCGCCCGGGCCGCGCGCGGCTTGCTCGCGGTGGCGGCGAAGGCGCCCGCGATGACGACGCCGCCGCCGACCAGTGATATCAACGTCGGCGTCTCGCGGAGGAAAGTCCAGGCGGCGGCGATCCCGACGACCGGAACGAGCAGGGAGAACGGCGCGACCATACCGGCGGGATAGCGGCCCATCAGGGCGGTCCACAGTCCGGTGCCGACGACGGTGGCCAGGACGGCGATATAGGCCAGCGCCGCCAAGGCGGGCAGGCCCGCGAGCGAGAACGAATCGGCCAGTGCGCGCGGACCGGTGATCGGCCCTTCCGCGAACGCTGACAGCGCGAAAAAGGGTAATGGCGGAATCGCGGTAGTCCATAGCATGAGGTGCAGTGGGTTGACGCCCGGCGATTCGGTACCGGCCAGACGTGCGCCGATATTGCCGAACGCCCAGCCGAGTCCGCCCGCCAACGTCAGGACCACTGGCAGCAGGGTGGCGTGTTCCAACCGGTCCCAGCCGATGACCGCCATGCCCGCGACCGCGACGACGAGCCCCGCGACCTGCACGGGCCGCATCCGCTCGCGCAGCAACAGCGTACCCAGCGCCACGGTGAACGGCGCCGAGGACTGCAGCACGAGCGAGGCGAGCCCGGTTGGCATCCCCACCCGCATCGCGGTGAACAGAAAAGCGAACTGCAGGATCCCGAAACCCGTGCCGTACAACAGGATCCAGCGCATCCGTACCGGAGGACGCGGAATGAACAGCAGTGCGGGTACGGCGAGCACCGCGAAACGCAGCCCCGCGAAGAAGAACGGCGGGAAGTGGTCGAGCCCCACGCGGATGGCGAGGAAATTGAGTCCCCAGAGCAGGACGACAGTGAGGCCGAGCAGGCGGTCGCGAGTGGTCACGCCTCCATCGTGGGGCCAGCAAATAATCAGAACAATCGAATAAATTTGCACCATCGATGTAACGTCGCTTAATGGTTTCGGCTCGTGAATTCGCTGCACCCGGCCCATCCATGGCGCTGGAGCGGCTGCGCGTGCTACGGGAATTCGCTGATCGCGGAACCGTCGCGGCTGTCGCCACCGCGTTGTCGATGACTCCTTCAGCGGTATCCCAGCAGCTCAAGGTCCTGGCCAAGGAGGCGGGCGTCGCTCTGCTCGAACCCGATGGCAGACGTATCCGGCTCACTGACGCGGGCCGGGCGTTGGTGGTACGCGCCGACGAGGTGCTCGCGGCGATGGATCGCGCGGTCGCCGAAATGGCGCATTATCGCGGTTCCCCGCGCGGCCGGGTGCGGGTCGCCGTGTTCCCCTCGGGTGGCGCGTTGCTGCTGCCGCATGTGCTGCCCGGGATGGTGGACAGCGGTGTCGACGTGGTCGCCCGGGACGAGGATGTGCGACCGGCCGAGGTGTCGCGGCTGCTGGCCGACTACGACGTGGTGCTGACCCATCGCGACGAACGCGCTACGCCGATCGCCGATCCACGCGTCGAAATCCGCATGCTCATGCGCGAACCGATCGATGTCGTCGCGGCGCCGACGCATCGGCTGGCGGGTCGCTCGGCCGTCGCCCCGGAAGAATTGGCCGACGAGACCTGGCTGGGTGTGCGCGGCGGCTTCCCGGTCGATGACGTGCTGCGCTCGATCGCGACAATCACCGGAGTGCAACCCCGAATCGCGCAGCGCCTCAATGACTTTCGTGTCATCGAGACCCTTGTTGCCGCTGGCTACGGCGTAGCGCTCATGCCGCGTTATGCGGTGGGTGATCCGAATCTCTCGGTGCTGCGCCTCTCCGGCGTCCGCGCCGCCCGCAGGTACGAACTGGCCACCCGCCCGCGCGCCGACAGCCGTCCGGCCATCGCCGCGGTGCTGGCTGCCTTCGAGTCCGCGGCAGCGATCGTGACAGCGGAGGCATAGCGGGCTGACCTGAAAGAATATGCCTCCGGATCACATCCCGGGCGGTCCAGGGTACTGATAGGGATTCCGCGTCTGCGTGCCGATATACCCGAAGTCGTCGGCGACCATCGCAGCCAACTCCAGCAGTGCCCGCCGGGTCGGCTTGCTCACCAGTTCGAGATCGATCTCCGCGCCCTCGGCGAGGTGGTCGTCGAACGGCACCACCTGCACCGCGCGGGTGCGGTCGAGGAACAGTTTGCGTAGCTGGTCGAGATCCACGGTGGACGCGCCGCGTCGCGAGGCGTTCACCACAACGACCGTGCGCTCGACCAACTTGCCGTACCCGTGGTGGTCGAGCCAGTCCAGCGTTGCCGAGGCGCTGCGCGCGCCGTCGATGGCCGGCGATGTGACCAGCACCAGCGAACTCGCCATATCCAGCACGCCTGCCATCGCCGAGTGCATCAGGCCGGTGCCGCAGTCGGTGAGGATGATGTTGTAGAACGACTGCAGGATGCTGATCGCCTTGCGGTAGTCCGCCTCGCTGAACGCCTCGGAGACGGCCGGATCCTGCTCGCTGGCAAGCACTTCCAGGCGGCTCGGCGCCTGTGAGGTATGCGCGCGCACGTCCGAGTACCTGGTGATGTGCTCGTCTTCGAGCAGGTTGCGCACGGTGGACCGAGTCTGCCGCGGCACCCGGTGGGCGAGCGTGCCGAGGTCGGGGTTGGCGTCGATCGCGATGACCCGGTCACCGCGTTCCGACGCGAAGGTGGAGCCGAGACCGACGGTGGTGGTGGTCTTGCCGACGCCGCCCTTCAACGAGAGGATCGCGATCCGGTAGTCGCCGCGAACCGGCTGGTTCACCCGATCCACGAGGTCGCGATAGACGATGTCGGCCGCCGACTCACCCGGATTGATCATGCCGCCGGATGCCTTGTGCATGGCGCGGCGCCATCCGCTGCGCGGCGCTCTGCGCGCCCGCTTCAGCAAATTCAGATCGTTCAAGGAATGCCCCGGCTGCCCGGGCGGCGGCACATGCTGGGGCTGGAACGGTTGTGCGGGTTGGTGCGGATTCGGACCGCCGTGTTCGCCTTGCCAACTCGGCCCCGGCGGCTGCCCGACCGGCGGCGGTGGCGGCTGATAGGCGAGCGGCGGTGGCGGCTGATGGGTCACCGGTGGTGGCGGCGGCGCCCAGCTGTAGATCGGACCGTTCGGCTGATCGAGCTGGGGCGCACCGGCTTCCGGATGCGGGCCATCCAGCGGAACCCGCCGGACCATACCGTCGGCGCCGATCTCTTGGCGGTACTCGTTGTAATGTGGGTTCGGTTCCGGCGGCGGGGGAGTGGGGTAGCCACCGTTGTGGCCGGGCGGCGGCTGGAAGCCATTGGCCGGATACTGCTCCGAGGGGATCTGCGCCGGCTGCGGGTACGAACCGGGACTCGGTTGGGCGTAGGGACTATACGGCTCGGGGCCTGGCGGCGGGTAACTCTGTGCGGGCCCGGCGGCCTGTGGGTACGCCTGGGTCTGGTCCATCGAACCGTGCGGCTCGAGTCCCTGGTCGGCGTCCGGTTGGTCGGGCGCATCCGCCACGTCGGTGTCCTTCGGTTCCACGCCGCCGATACGCTCGGTCGACGGGTCCACCATCGATGAATCCGCCTCGGTGACATCGGCCGTGTCCACCGAATGACTCTGCAGCCAGGGCGGAGAGGTCGGGTTGTCGTCGTTTGTTGTCACGGTTCCCCCATCTGCTCGGGAGTTCGAGCAGAGAGCTCGGCGCTTGAGTGCAACCAACGCTAGCACGGGGTTCACCACGTGGCCTTGCGGTGTACACGGCGGACGCGACGGGCGACACGTGACCGACAAGCGGTCTCCGACAGCAAAATCGAGAGCCGGGCGCGTGGCAGCAGACCTGCCGTGGCGCCCGGCTCTCGCCGCTGCGGGGTATCGGGATCAGTGTGCGCGGTTGACCGCGGACACCACTGCGCGCAGTGACGCGGTGGTGATCGAGGTCGCGATGCCGACGCCCCACGCTACTTTGTCGCCGATCGCGCATTCGACGTAAGCGGCGGCCTGAGCGTCGTCGCCCGCGGACATGGCGTGCTCGGAGTAGTCCAACACCTGGACATGGAAGCCGACGGTGGCGATCGCGTCGACGAATGCCGCGAGCGGTCCGTTGCCGTTGCCGGTGACCTCGTGCTCGACGCCGTCGACCTTGACCACCGCCACGATCGAGTCGACCCCGCCGTCGGTCTCCGACGCGGTGACCTTCTGTCGCATCCGCTCCAGCGGATGGATCGGGCTCAGATACTCCTGGTGGAAGACGTCCCACATCTCCTTAGGCGTGACCTCGCCGCCCTCACCGTCGGTGATCCGCTGGATCGCCTGGGAGAACTCGATCTGCAGCCGGCGCGGCAGGACCAGTCCGTGGTCGGTCTTCATGATGTAGGCGACTCCGCCCTTGCCGGACTGCGAGTTGACCCGGATGACGGCCTCGTAGGTGCGGCCTACGTCCTTCGGGTCGATCGGCAGGTAGGGCACTTCCCAGACGATGTCGTCGACGTCCGCTCCGGCGGCGTCGGCGGCGGTTTTCATCGCGTCCAAGCCCTTGTTGATCGCGTCCTGGTGGCTGCCGGAGAACGCGGTGTAGACCAGGTCGCCGCCGTACGGGTGGCGCTCGTGCACGGGCAGCTGGTTGCAGTACTCGACCGTGCGGCGGATCTCGTCGATGTCGGAGAAATTGATCTGCGGGTCCACGCCGCGGGAGAAGAGGTTCATGCCCAGGGTGACCAGGCAGACATTGCCGGTGCGCTCACCATTGCCGAACAGGCAGCCCTCGATACGGTCGGCGCCGGCCTGGTAGCCCAGCTCGGCCGCGGCCACCGCGGTGCCGCGGTCGTTGTGCGGGTGCAGCGACAGCACGATGGCGTCGCGGCGGGCCAGGTTGCGGCTCATCCACTCGATCGAGTCGGCGTAGACGTTCGGTGTCGCCATCTCGACGGTGGCGGGCAGGTTGATGATCAACGGTTTGTCCGGCGTCGGGGCGATGATCTCGGAGACCGCGTCGCAGACCTCCTTGGCGTACACCAGCTCGGTACCGGTATAGGACTCCGGGCTGTATTCGTAGCGCCAGTGGGTGTCGGGGTAACGCTTCTCGACCTCCAGGCACAGCGTGGCGGCGTCGGTGGCGATCTTCCTGACCGCCGCCCGATCGGCGCGGAACACCACTTTCCGCTGCAGGATCGAGGTGGAGTTGTAGAAGTGCACGATGACGTTGTGCGCGCCCGCGCACGCTTCGAAGGTGCGTTCGATCAGTTCCGCCCGGCACTGGGTCAGCACCTGGATGGTCACGTCATGAGGGATCGCGCCGTCCTCGATGATCTCGCGGACGAAATCGAAGTCGGTCTGGCTCGCCGAAGGGAAACCGACCTCGATCTCCTTGAAACCCATCCGCACCAGCAGATCGAACATGCGGCGCTTCCGGGCGGGGCTCATCGGATCGATCAGCGCCTGATTGCCGTCGCGCAGATCGACGGCGCACCAGCCGGGGGCTCGGTCGATGACCTTGTTCGGCCAGGTGCGGTCGGGCAGCGTGATCGGCTCGACCTCCTCGGCGAAGGGGCGATAGCGGAAGCTCGGCATCGAGGAGTTCTTCTGCTTGTTCCAACCGGGCTGGTCGGCGGGAGCGGGTTTGCTCGGCACGGTGATGGTGCGCGTGCCGGATACGAAAGCGTCAGCGGGGGACATGGGCGATTTCTCCGAGGGTGTGGTGTTTCCCAAAGGGTGGGGTCGACCGGCGCAGCAATACCCCGCGGCGGGAGCCGGTCTGATCAGACCCCGTCGCGGCGGCCGAGAAGGAGTGCCCGCTGCATGATGTCCGCGAGCGTACCGTGCCGCGATTTCGGCGGAACGGGCGGTCCCGTCGTCGGATCATCCGATGACCCAGCTACCGTTCGGTTTGATAGTGGAAGCGCTTGTACGGACCCGGGGTCCGGCAGGACGTCGGAGGATTGTGCAATGACCTGGCTGCAGCAACTGGCCATCTTCGGTGCCGGTATCGCGGCGGGCGGTATCAACACGATCGTCGGCTCGGGCACTTTGATCACCTTTCCCATCCTGCTCGCGTTCGGTGTGCCACCGGTTACCGCGAATGTCTCGAACACCATCGGTCTGGTTCCCGGCACACTCAGTGGCGTACACGGTTACCGCCGCGAACTCGCTGGTCAGCGCGACCGGCTGATCCGCATGGGCACGGCGTCGCTGCTGGGGGGTAGCACCGGGGCGGTACTGCTGCTCGTGCTGCCCGCGGGCGCGTTCAAGGCTATCGTGCCCGTCCTGATCACCGTGGCTTTGGTGCTGGTCGTGGTGCAGCCGCGGCTGGCGGGCTGGGTGAAGCGGCGGCGGGAGAACGACGGCACGGCTGCCCCGACGCACGGCGGCGCGATCCTGCTCGCCGCGATTTTCGCGACCGGTGTCTACGGCGGTTACTTCGGCGCCGCCCAGGGCGTGCTGCTGATCGGGCTGCTCGGCATCTTCGTGCACGAGGACATCCAGCGCCTCAACGGGGTGAAGAACACCCTGGCGCTGATCGTCAACGGCGTGTCCGCCTTGATCTTCATCGTGGTCGCGGACGTGGACTGGCGCGTGGTGGTGTTGATCGCACTCGGTTCGATCATCGGGGGCCAGTTCGGGGCGCGAATGGGCAGGCGGATGCCGCCGACCGTGTTGCGCGCGGTCATCGTCGTGGTCGGTGTCATCGCGGTGGTCCGGCTGTTGACGTCCTAGTGGGTGATGCCTTGGCAGGTGGTGGACAGGCCGAGCGCGCCGCGTGACCTGCCCCGCGCCGAGTGGTCGGGCCGACCTCCGCCGGTCCGGGTGCGCATTCGGTGCAGCGGCACGTGTTCGAACCGGAGAAGGGTCCGGCGCCGTGCCCGGTATCCGCATCAATGGCGCGATCTCAGGGTGCGATGTCACTCCTGAGGAGGACGACGGCAGCCATCGGCGCGGCACAGGATGATTCCGTGCATAGCTGGAGGGTCGTCGTCGTCACCGCGCTAGTTGGACTGCTCCCCGCACTGACCGGCTGTGCCGCGACATCGGGCAGGGGTGATTCCACCGTCGCGAACCTGGTCGCCCAGGCCGATGCCGTGCCGACGCCACGGTTGGACTGGGGGGAGTGCGCGGAGCCGGAGCTGAGCAAGTTCCAGTGCGCGACCGCGGCGGTGCCGCTGGATTACGCGAACCCGGACGGGCCGACACTCGCGCTGGCGGTTCTGCGTCAGCAGGCCGCCGACCCCGAGCGACGTATCGGCACGCTGTTCACCGCGGCCGGCGGTCCCGGTGGGTCGGGATTTCGCAGGGCCGCGCACGGCGAACTGTCGGGCGGCGAGATCGCGCGCAGATTCGACGTGGTCACCTTCGACCAGCGCGGTGTCGGGCGCAGCGCGCAGGTCCGCTGTTTCGCGAATGCCGAACAGCAACAGCGATTCTGGTCCGGGGTGCGGCTTCCGCCGGCGAATCCGGAGCACCAGCGCGACTCCGCACGGGCCAGCCGTGAGCTGGCCGCGGGATGCGCCACGCACAGCGGAGCGTTACTCGGGCACCTGACCACCGTCGACGTCGCGCGTGATCTCGACCTCCTCCGTCGCGCGGTCGGCGATCCGCAGCTGAGTTACGAAGGTAGTTCCTACGCAAGCTATCTGGGTGAGGTGTACGGTGCGCTGTTCGGCGACCGGGTGCGCGCGTTGTACCTCGGCTCGATGATGGATCCGGACACGTACACCAATGACACGCGCAGCGCCATCGAGGTCACCGCGAAAGGCGCCGAGGAGGTGCTCGGCGAATTCCTGCGATTGTGCGCAGCCGCAGGCCACTCGCGCTGTGCCTTCGCCACCGAACGTGGGCCGAGCGACAGTGCGGTGCTGGGTGGTGCCGTCGAATCGGACCTTTCCGGTGGGCTACCTGCCCGCAATGACGCTGTGCTGCAACACTTACGGCAGGGGCCGATCGTAGTCGGGGAGGGTGCGCAGGCGCGGGCGGTCGGCTACTCGGAGGTGCTGCCGTCGCACGCGCTTCTGCTGTACGACCCCGAGGAGGGCTGGCCCGCTCTCGCCGAACTGCTCGCCGAACTGGAACGCGGCCCCGCAGGCAATCCGAGGGTCGTCGGTGAGATCTTGACGGCCACCGCGCAGCCGTACGACTTCCTCGACTCGTTCACCGCAATTTCTTGCGCGGACAACAGCTTTCCGCGTGAACCAGACCAATGGCCAATGCTCGCAACCGGACTCGCGAATTCGAGTCCGACGTACGCTGCCTTCTGGCTCTATCTGCGCCAAGCGTGCGCCTCGTGGCCCATCCCGCCCGAGGGATATCCGCAGCGCTACCCGGGTCCGTGGATCCTGCGGTCGGATACCCCGGCGGTGCTGGTGAACAACCGTTTCGATCCGGTGACCCCGTTGACCGCGGCACGGCGCGCTCAGCAGGAGCTGGTGAACGCGAGGCTGGTTGTCGTGGACGGCGGATATGGGCACGCCACGCGCGGCGATTGTACCCGTCTCCTGCGGGAGCGCTACCTGATCGATCGACAACTTCCCGCTCCCGGCGCGACCTGTCGAGCCGGTGCGCCGCCGTTCGGCGCGTAGGACCCGTATCCGGGAGACTGTTCACCACACGGGAATACCGGTAATCTTGCGCACCGCTATGGGTGATTTCGGAGGAGGCATGGTTGCGTAGACGCGCCTTGTTCAAGGCAGCGGGCGCAGCCGCGCTGCTCGGTACTGCGGCAACGACATTCGGCAGGAATATCGCTTCCGCGGATCCAGCGTGGAATGCTCTGTTCCGCACGCTGGTGCCGGAGATCTTCGCGCCACTTCCCGACCCGCCCGCGCACTCGCCCGCGATTGTTATCGGCTCCGGCTTCGGTGCCGCGGTGACCGCACTGCGGCTGGCCGAGGCAGGCGTCGCCAATACCGTCCTGGAGCGGGGCTCGCGCTGGCCCAACGATCCGTGGCGGGAGATTTTCACCGGCGATGATCTGCCCGACGGCCGCGGCTTCTGGCATCGCACCGAGTTCACCGGCGTCACCAAGGTGCCGATGCGAGTCGCCCCGTTCGGTGGCGTACTGGACTGCACCGAGTACCCGGGCATCGATGTCTGGCGAGCCGCCGCGGTCGGAGGCGGTTCGGTGATCTTCACCGGGGCCATGATCGCCCCGGAACGCCGCTTCTTCGACCACCTCTTCGGTGGCACAGTCGACTACGGCGAGATGGACCGCGTCTATTACCCGCGGGTGCGGGGGATGCTGCGGCTGAGCCCGATGCCCGCCGACATCTACAACTCCCCGCCTTTCGCGCATTCCCGGGCCTGGGACGAGCAGGTCCGCAAGGCCGGTTACCAACCACAGGCGAGCGATTCGAACTTCTCCTGGGATGTCCTGCGTGCCGAGCTTGCCGGCGCCAGCAGGCCATCGGCCACGGCGGCTCGGAGCAATCTGGGCAACTCCAACGGCGCCAAGTTCGACCTCAACCAGAACTATTTGAAGTACGCGCAGAACACCGGCCGATCCCAGGTCTACCCGGGTCACCGAGTAGACGTCATCGCGCAGGAGCCCGGTGGCCGCTACTCGGTCACCGTGACGAAACTGGCCCCCACCGGCGACGTGCTCGGCACTCGCACGTTGACCTGTGATCGGCTTTTCCTCGGCGCCGGTTCGATCGGCACCTCGGAGCTGCTGGTTCGTGCTCAGGCCACCCGGACGTTGCCGAACCTGAACGAACACGTCGGCGACGGGTGGGGCACCAACGGTGATGTCGCGCTAGCCCGCGGCGCGAGTGACGTCGCCGGCAATGGCCAGGGTGTGGCGAGTGCGAGCCGGATCTTCGATGAATCCGAAGTGCCATTGACCCTGGAGAGCTGGTATATCCCCGGTATCCCGTTCGAGACCGGCGCGCTCGCCTCCCTCGGCATGGTCCTCGATTCGACTCGCGCCAGGTTCGGCTACGACAGGGCCACCAACCGGGTCGGGCTCAGCTGGTCGACGAAGAACCGGGACGACATCGTGGCCGCGGCCCGCGCGGTCGACCACCGGATCGCCGAGCGCGCGGGGGCGCTCAGCGAGTACGCCCAACTCGGATACGACGCGAACGCGCAGTTCACCGCACATCCGCTCGGCGGAGCGGTGTTGGGGCGCGCCACCGACAATTACGGGCGCGTGCACGGCCATCCCGGCCTCTACGTGATGGATGGTGCCGCGGTGCCCGGCAGTACCGGAACGATCAACCCGTCGCTCACCATCGCCGCACTGGCGGAACGCAATATCGCGGCGATCGTCCGCGCGGGGAGCTGAGTCGGCAGGAGCGGGCGCGCCGCGGAACTCGAGGCCGAGGGCCTGATATTGCCAGTCCCGCCGAGCGGGATCCCGCGTACTACTGTCGGCGACACCGTTCGGCGTCGAAGGGATTCTCCGTGTCCGCTCCATCCACCAGCTCGGGTAGTCGTCGTATCGATCAGGCGCAGGAGTCGCAGGATTATCCGCGCAAGCCGCCCGCGCTGTGGACCGATTTCCTGATGCTGACGCTGGCCGTGGTTTCCGTGGTGCTGGTCGCCTGGATCACCTTCTTCCCGGTCTCCGGCCATACCCATCGCGTGATCGTGCTGGTGGACTCGACAGTGTGCGCGGTGTTCGCCGTGGAGTTCCTGTGGCGCTGGCGCCGCGCGGGCTGGCCGTGGACCTTCCCGTTCGTCTACTGGTATGAGGTCCTCGGCATGATCCCGGTGACCAGCCCATTCTTCCGCGGCTTCCGGTTGCTGCGGATCGTGGTCATCGCCGTCCGGTTGGCCAGGGTCGCCGATCGCGCCTTCGGCGACCGAGTAACCGCGGCGGTGGTGAATCGGTTCGTGTCGACCATCGTCGACACCATCCGCCGTCCGATGACGATCGCGGTGATGGATGAGGTCGCCGACGTGCTGCGCACCGGTCATTACACCCGCAATATCGCCGCCGCGCTGGAGGAGAACCGCGCCGAGTTGGACGAGATGATCCTCGAGCTGATCAAGAAGGATCCGCAGGCGGGCCGAGTGCGCTACGTCCCGTTCCACGACGAGATCATCCGCCTGATCGCCGATACGACCTTCCGGATCGTGTTCCAGGTGCTGGATGACCCGCGCACCGACGAGCTGGTGTCAGACATGTTGCGCGAGAACATCGATCAGATTCGGGACGCGGTCCGCGACGGCGTCCGAGTAGCGCCGTCCGCGTTCGGTCCGAGTCCCGTCGAGTACGGCGTCCGGCATCAGCTCAATCGTGTCCCGCGTGCCTGATCGCATCCCTCGACTGCGCGAATCGGATTGTCTCCCAGCCGATCAGCGCGATGAGCACGGCGCATAGCAGCGACAATGCCGCCAGTGCGGGCAGCGCGCAGGCCAGCGGGATGAGCGCGAGCAACACGACGATGGCCACCACACGGGGCATGGTGACCGAGCCTGTGGCGTAGTGCTTGGAACCGACCAGTGCGATCAGATAGAGCACGACGCCGCCGTAGAGCGCGTACAGCGGGATTCCGTACAGCGCGTCCTGCAGAGTGTGATGCGACGAGTCGCCGACATAGTAGAGAACCTTTTTCAGTCCGAGCGACAGCGCGATGATTCCGACGATCATCGGGAAATGCCAAAAGGTATAGGAACCTCGCGCGATCTTGATCTGCCGCGCGCCGTCGGCATGTTCCAGTTCGTGTTCCACCGACAGGGCGGACACGTCGAAATACGCCCACCAGAGCAGTCCGGAAATGGCGAGGCCCAGCATCGAGCCGAGCGCGATCGGCCAGGAGATCGGCAGCCCGGCCACCCCGATGCCGATCGAAACAATGGATTCGCCGAGGGCGACGATGATGATCAACCCGTATCGCTCGCTGAAATGTTTCGCGGATTTCAACCGCCAGTCGGTGCCCGCGAACAATGTCCACAGGTAGTCGCCCGCGACGGCGGCGATCCACAGTGCGACTTGGACGACGCCCGAGGTCATCGCCGCGATGACCAGCAGCGTGGTGCCGATGGTGATCGAGCCGATGGACCAGCGCAGCACCTGGTTGCGCAATTGCGAGTCCTCGGAGCTGGCCAGCCAGAACATTGTGACGTGCACCAGTCGCACGACCAGGTAGGCGATCGCGAATACCAGCGGACCGAACCAGCCGCCGGGCAGGTCCTCGAACGCCTCGGGGATGGTGAGCGCGGCGAGAAAACCGCCACCCATCGCGGCGAACATCGCGACCCGTGCGATGCCTTCGTCGGCGCGGACCACATTGCCGAGCCAGGAATAGGCGATCCACAACCACCACATCAGGGCCAGTACCAGCAGTGCGCGCAGCATGTTCTGCGCGCTGGTCTCTCCCGCGGCCAAGTTGGTGACCATGGTGAACGCGAAAACGAGCACCAGGTCGAAGAACAGTTCGAGTTGGGTCACCGAGGCGTCTTCGGCCACCGATTGGAACCGGACTCGTTTGGAACCGATCATGGTCCACATCGTCGCACCGGTGGAGTCCACCTACTATCGATAGGTTCGATGAACACCACACGACCCCGGCCGCCGGGGTGGGGAGGGTTGCCATGAAATATTCCGACTTGCTGGTTCAGGCGCGGGACGCGGTCACCGTCCGCCGAGTTTTCGGCGAGCCGTACGAATCCGATGGAGCTGTGCTCATCACCGCCGCGTCGGTCGGTGGCGGCGGTGGCGGGGGTGGCGGAGTCGGCAACAATACCGATGGCCAAGGCGAGGGCGAAGGGGCAGCCTTCGGCTTCGGCGCCAAGCCCGCCGGCGTCTTCGTGCTGCGCGACGGAAAGTTCACCTGGCATCCGGCCGTGGATGTCAACGCCATCATTGCGACGGTCGGCATGGTGCTGATCGCCGGAATTCTTGCCTTCGCTGTGACGCGCCGCGGCAGGCGGCGCGCCTAGCGCTCAGTCCGACAAGGCGTGCTCGATGATCGCGTCCGGGCCGGGATATACGAGTGACTCGTGCCCGTCCGTGAAGCGCACCACGTAGGGTGGCGTCCCGTCCGGCCCACGGACCTCGATGATCTCGGCCTCGTGATCAACTTCTCCCACAACGTGTCCGTGCACGCAGAGTCGGTCTCCCACATTCGCCATCATCGTCCAATTATCGAACGGGGTGAGGCGTGTCACAACCACCCGGCGGCAAATGGGCGACTACGCGGCTCAGCAGTCCGGGCCGGCAAAGCGCTCGACGGCGGTCTCGATCAGTTCTCGGCTCTGTTTTTCGGTGAATACGTCCGGCAGCGTCAGCCGGTCCACGATCAGCCAGTTCAGCGCCAGGTACAGCAGCAGCACCGACTTCTCGTCGCCGGGCAGGCCCGCCGCCAAGTGATTGCGCACGTTGAACTCGATGTCGGTGCGCACGCGCTCGGTGAGCACCGCGCGCAGTTCCGGGCGTCGAGTCGCCTCCAGACGCAATTCGAGCAGCGCCAGGTAGCCGGTGCGAAACGCCTCGATGCGCCCGACTGTCTCGTTCATCAGCTCGGTGATGTTCGCGCGGTTCTTCGGCCCTTCGCTCAGCTTCAGCATGGTGGCCTCGCTCGGCTGTAAGCGCTCGTAGAATCGGCTGCCCGCCTGGGTGAGCAGGTCGTCGCGATTGGCGAAGTAGTTGGACGCGGTACCGGGGGGCACCGCCGCTTCCTTGTCCACCGCGCGGAAAGTCAGCCCTCGCGCGCCCTCGCGCGCGAGGACTTCGATCGCCGCGTCCACGAGAGCTTGCCGCCGTTCGGGGTTCGTCCGCACTAGACACCACTCCATCTGTAGTACTATCTTCAAACCACTGCAAATAGAGTACTTCGAATGAGGCGGTTCCGCGTTGCGAAAGCTTGTCTACTACGTCGGTGTATCCCTGGACGGCTACATCGCGGGTCCAGCTGGGGAGTTCGACTTCTATCCGTTCGATGCCGAGATGGTGGCCTGGACCAAAGCCGACTATCCGGAGTTCGTCCCCACGCACATACGCCCGCACGTCGGAATGGCGGTGGACGAGCCGAACAAACGGTGCGACGCCGTGGTGATGGGCCGCGGCACCTATGAGCCGGCACTGTCGATCGACGTGACCAGTCCGTACGCCCATATGAAGCAGTACGTCGTGTCCAGCACTCTCGGCCGGATCGATGACCCGGCCGTCGAGTTGGTCGAGCGGGACCCGGTCGGGTTCGTGCGCCGGCTCGAGCAGGAAACGGGCGGTGACATCTGGCTGGCGGGCGGAGGCAAACTCGCGGCCGCATTGCTCGGCGAAATCGACGAGATGATCATCAAGAGCTATCCGGTCGTCGCCGGTGGCGGCGTACCCGCCTTCTCCGGTGCGTTCCGGCCGACACTGTTCACCCCGACCGAGCGCAAGGAGTTCGGCAATGGCGCACTGGTCACCTGGTTCACCAGGGCTTAACGGTTCCGCGGGCCCGCGCGCCGGTCGGCCGGTGCGCTCAGCCCGCGTCGGCGAGAAACGACAGTCGCACCTGGCGGTCCGGATTGTCGATGTTGAGATCGACCACCGCGATCGACTGCCAGGTGCCGAGCGCGAGCGCGCCCCCGAGCACCGGAATCGTCGCGTAGGGCGCGATCAGCGCGGGCATCACATGCGAACGCCCGTGTCCGCGCGAGCCGTGCGCGTGCCGCCATCGGTCGTCGACGGGCAGTAGGTCACCCAGGGCGGTCAGCAGATCGTCGTCGCTGTGCGCACCCAATTCCAGTACGGCGACGCCGGCGGTGGCATGCGGTACGAAGATGTGCAACACCCCGTCGCCGCCCACCTCGCGGACGAACGTCGCGCATTGTGGCGTGATGTCCTGCACCACCTCGTGATTGCCGGTCCGCACCTCGAGCACTGTGGTCTTCACGCCCACATCGTCCCTCATTTCGCGCGGCGCGGAGGGTGTCATCCGAATCGGAGGCGACTGTAAGTTTTTGCACAGACCAGGCAGGTAGCAATAAATCGCTGGGCCGAGGCCGGTACTCTGAATCACCGTTACCAGCTTGTTGTCGATCTGGGAGGACCCTGTCGTGGCTCTCGTTGTTCAGAAGTACGGGGGATCCTCGGTCGCGACGGCCGAGCGTATCCGGCGTGTCGCTGAACGGATCGTGGAGACCAAGAAGCAGGGGCACGACGTGGTGGTGGTCTGCTCCGCCATGGGCGACACCACCGACGAGTTACTCGATCTCGCACAGCAAGTGGCGCCCACGCCGCCCGCCCGTGAGATGGACATGCTGCTCACCTCGGGTGAACGCATCTCGAACGCGCTGGTCGCGATGGCCATCCACTCCCTCGGCGCCGAGGCCCGCTCGTTCACCGGCTCGCAGGCCGGCGTGATCACCACCCGAGCGCACGGCAACGCCAAGATCATCGACGTGACCCCGGGCCGCGTCCGCGCCGCGCTCGACGAGGGCCTGGTCGTGCTGGTCGCGGGCTTCCAAGGGGTCAGCCAGGACAGCAGGGATGTCACCACGCTGGGTCGCGGCGGCTCCGACACCACCGCTGTCGCGCTGGCCGCGGCGCTGGAGGCGGACGTCTGCGAGATCTACACCGACGTGGACGGTGTCTACACCGCCGACCCGCGCATCGTGTCCGACGCGCAGCGGCTTGAGCAGGTTTCCTACGAGGAGATGCTGGAACTCGCGGCCTGCGGCGCCAAGGTGCTGATGCTGCGCTGCGTCGAATACGCCCGCCGCTACAACGTGCCTGTGCATGTGCGCTCGTCCTACACCGACAAGCAGGGCACCCTAGTTTACGGATCGATGGAGGACATCCCCGTGGAGCAAGCACTCCTCACCGGCGTCGCGCACGACCGCAGCGAAGCCAAGGTGACGGTCGTCGGACTGTCGGATGAACCGGGTTACGCCGCCAAGGTGTTCCGCGCCATCGCCGACGCCGAGATCAACATCGACATGGTTCTGCAGAACATCTCGAAGATCGAGACCGGCAAGACCGACATCACCTTCACGCTGCCGAAGGCCGATGGCGCGCGTGCGGTCGAATTGCTGACCAAACGCCAGGGCGAGATCGGCTTCTCCCAGGTGCTCTACGACGACCACATCGGGAAGGTGTCGCTGGTCGGCGCGGGGATGAAGAGCCACCCCGGCGTCACCGCCACCTTCTGTGAGGCGCTGGCCGATGCGGGCGTGAACATCGACCTCATCTCGACCTCGGAGATCCGGATCTCCGTGCTGGTCAAGGACACCGAACTGGACGAGGCGGTCAAGGTGCTGCACAACGCATTCAGCCTGGGCGGCGACGAGGTCGCGGTGGTCCACGCGGGGACAGGACGGTAGTCATGGGAATTCGAGTAGGCGTCGTCGGCGCGACCGGACAGGTCGGCGCCGTCATGCGCAGACTGCTGGAGGAACGCAACTTCCCGGCCGACGAGGTGCGGTATTTCGCGTCCGCGCGCTCGGCGGGTAAAACGCTGCCGTGGCGCGGTCGCGAGGTCATCGTCGAGGACACCGAGGTCGCTGATCCGTCGGGACTGGACATCGCGCTGTTCTCCGCGGGCGCCACCATGTCCCGGGTGCAGGCCCCGCGCTTCGCCGCGGCGGGTGTCACGGTGATCGACAATTCCTCGGCCTGGCGCAAAGACCCCGAGGTCCCGCTGGTGGTCAGCGAAGTCAACCCGGAGCAGGCCCGCAACCTGGTCAAAGGCATCATCGCCAACCCGAACTGCACCACCATGGCCGCCATGCCGGTGTTGAAGCCGCTGCACGACATCGCGGGACTGCGTCGTCTGATCGTTTCCAGTTACCAGGCGGTATCCGGTAGCGGTCTGGCCGGTGTGGAAGAGCTGGCAGGCCAGGCGCGCGCGGTGATCGACGACGCCGAGAAGCTGACCCATGACGGTCGCGCCGTCGACTTCCCCGCGCCGAACAAGTACGTGGCGCCGATTGCGTTCAATGTGCTTCCGCTGGCCGGTGCACTGGTCGACGACGGCTCCGGCGAGACCGACGAAGACCAGAAACTGCGCAACGAGAGCCGCAAGATCCTCGGCATCCCGGATCTCGCGGTGAGCGGTACGTGCGTGCGCGTTCCGGTCTTCACCGGCCATTCGCTGTCGGTGAACGCTGAATTCGCCGAGCCGCTCTCGGTCGAGCAAGCCAAGGAGATCCTGGCCAAGGCCCCCGGCGTGCGACTGGTCGACGTCCCCACCCCACTCGCGGCGGCGGGCATCGATGATTCCCTCGTCGGCCGGATCCGCCAGGATCAAGGCGTCCCGGACGGCCGCGGCCTCGCGCTGTTCATCTCCGGCGACAACCTGCGAAAAGGCGCTGCCCTCAACACCATCCAGATCGCCGAGGTCCTGCTCAGCGACCGCTGAATCACCAGCGATTGCCGCGGAGATTACTGCGAGCGAGGCACGCGAACAGGCTGTCCCCTTCGACACGGTGGACATCGTGTCGAAGGGGAACGCTGTGCGGGTTTCCGAGGAAGACTACGACTCACCTCACTGGTCACGACCGTCGAGTTGTTGAGCGGGTGTGAGGGCGCGCGTACGTCGATCGGTTCAGGAACTCGAGGGCGGTACCGAACGTGACCTCATCGAATGAGGGTCGTCTTTTCCGAGTCCGCGTTGGCGGAATACCCACGCGTGCTTCAGCGCGATCGCGTCGTGCGGGGAGAAGTTATCGGCGATGACGTCGATCCTTTCCCCGTGCCAGCGAGTTCAACGGCGACAGGGACTCTTGCCGCTGCTAACGATCGCGGATCCGATAACGGATCTTGCCAGCCGCCAGGTCGAGCGCGCCGAATAGGTGCCGCACACCTGAGTGGTGCTGGTAGTCGCCCGCACTTTGCCTTTGAGCGCAGTCGAACGGTGGTCATCAGGGGGCACAACAGTAGCCACAACACTGCGCTCAGCGAGACCGGGACGCCAGCACCACGACGTGGCCGGACGAAGCAGGAACCTGGTCGCAGGAAACAGCGATGACCGGCATGTGCAGGTTGAGCGGCTCGAGGTCGTCCACGCAGTTCAACTGCCTGTCGACGGGCGGATGGTTGTATAGATCCAGGTCGCGGCGCATTTTCACGGTGGACCTCCGGGTCGGTATCCGCTTTCAGGTCTTGGTCGCCTGCCACCACACCCTCGGCGTTGAGGATCTTGCGTAGTGTCTCGCGCCTGATATCGGCGATCATGTCGACGGCGAGCGCTTCTCGTAGTTTCGGCAGACTCCACACCGACAACGGCCAACCTCTATCCGATGGGTAGCACCGGGCGATGCGATCATGCGTCGCTCGATTCACTTCCTCGCCCTGCCCGCGCTCCATTACGCGGCCATAGTCTCGAACCCCGGTTCGTGAACTCGTGGGTTACCTGCTCAGCTGCGCTGACCTGCATCAACCTTGTGATCGCAGGGACCGGTCTTCGCCGAGCAGAGACCATCACCACGACCGCCCGTAGCGTCCTGATGGATTGGTCGCTCATCTCGGTGATCCTCAACAACCGGCGCCTTTTTGCGGGGTCTCCGCTTGCACAAACACTCCGGTTTCCGGGTGCACCGGAACCAACTTCACGGGCCCCGGCCCCGGGTCCATGATCAACCCGACACCCGACACCGACACCCGGGGCAACCCGTATAGCCAAGGTCCTAGATGAGTAATTCGCAGGGGTGATCGCGGTGTGGCGCGGACTGCGCTTGAGAACGGCCGAGGTCGGACTGTGCTCAGAGGTCTGTCACCAGACTGGGGTTGCGTGGTTCCCCGCGAGTTCTAGACGTGAGCCAACCTTGGTTCGCCGCCCCCTCGCCTGTCAGGCGAAACGCACCGTGAGCCTGTTGTCCACCGAGTTCGACTCATCCCGCTCAGCGGCTTCGATCAGCACGGAGGCGATCGCTTCGAACGCTTCGACGCCCATCATTTCTCTGCTGACCCCGGAGTTCTCCCAGACGATCTCGACCGGGCGTTCGACGTCTGTGGTCAGGCGGTCCCACAGGGCGGCCAGATTGTGCCCGTAGTACGGGCCGAAGTCCAGAGGTCCCCACAGAGCGCGGTGTAGATCCGCATGGGTCCGGATCTGTGTCCCGTCGATAGTGACGCGCATGGTGTTGCTTCCAGTTCGACAGTTGGAATAAGTGGAACTATGGGTCCGAAATAGGTTGGCGTGCAGCTGACCAAGTGCCCGGCGCCCGGTGCGAAGATTTTTTCCATTGAGCGCAGTCGAATGGTGGTTATCAGGGGGCAGAACAGCAGCCATAACACTGCGTTCAGCAACGCTGCGCTCAGCGAGCAACGGGGGCGTCAGCACGCGGATGTGGCCGGACGCGGCACTAGGCGCGTGCGTTGAGTCGACTGCCAGGTCTGCGAACTCGGCGCGGACGAGATTTTCTAGGGTTGTCGGCTGCGCTGCGGTGCCCGTAGTGGGTCGGAGGGGGGTCCGATGATCTGGGCTTGCTTGTTCGGTTGGCCGTTCAACGTGCGCGCAGGCCGTCGAAGACGACGGAGAAGGTGCGGTCGCGCTGGGCAGGGGTGGTGGCGGTGCTGTGGGTGGCGAGGAAGGCGCCCTTGATGATTCGCATGAGGTCGTCGATCGCGATATCGGTGCGAACGGCCCCTGCCCGCTGCGCACGAGTGAGCAATGCGCCGATCGCCGTGTTCAGTTCGTGGACCGGCTTGAGGTATTCGGGGGTGGCGGTGCCGCCGACGGCGTGGGCGAGGTCGCGTTTGACGGTGCCTTCCGCCGCGAGTTGGTCGAGGAAGTCGAAGAAGGCGGTGCCGGGATCCGGCGCGGCGGCCAGTTCGCGGGCGATCGCGATGATCCGGTCCACCCGGTCCACGATCGCCGCCTGGAATAACGCCTCCTTGGTGGGGAAATGTCGGTAGACGGTGCCCGCTCCGACGCCGGCGCGTCGCGCGATCTCGTCCAGTGGCACCGAAAGTCCCTCGGCGGCGAAGGCTTCCTGTGCGGCGGCGAGTACCCGCGCGCGATTGCGGCGGGCGTCGGAGCGCAGGGTTCGAAGCTCGGATTCGGCCACGACAGGAGTCTACTTCGCCTCTTGACAATCGGGGCGCACGTTCCGAATGATAAACGGGTGCTGCGTTCCGCTTATCTGGAGGTGTTCAATGGCAGCGTTGCAATCAGTGGAAAGCCCGCGTGAGCTGGTTGAACGGATGTTCAACGACCTACCGGCCCGTGATCCCGATGCTTTCGTCGCGTTATTCGCTCCCGACGCGGTCTTCGAGATCCCATTCACCATTCCCGGTCTTCCCACCCGGCTGGAAGGCAGGGAAGCAATTCGGGAGCACTTGGCGCAGCGGTGGTCGGGGTTGTCCGGAATCGAGGTGCACGGCAGCTATCCCCAGGTGTACGACACCGGCGATCCGGAGGTACTGCTTGTCGAGAACGAGGTCGACATGACACTTCCCGGCGCCGAGCGGGCGCGTGTCCGGACGTCCGTCAACGTGGTTCGGGTCCGCGGCGGCAAGATTGTCCTATTCCGCGACTACATGGACACGGCCCGGTTTGCTCGCCGCGCCATGAGCTGACGAACGCGGAAATGCCCTCGCTTCGCTCGGTCCGCCGCTGTTAACCTGCGCCGATGGCGAATCCTCATCCTCATGTGTATCTCGGCGACCGGATCGTCGCGGCCGAAGCGGCCACGGTCGGCGTCGCTTCCTCCGCGGTGCTGTACGGCCTGAGCGTCTACACCGTCTTCCCCGTGCATGTGGATGGGACGGCGCGCACCGCATTCCGCCTGGAAGACCACTTCCGGCGACTCGAGGAGTCCTGCAAGATCATCGGGATCGATCGGTTCGCCGCGGAGTGGGACTTCGCCCGGTTCCGCGCGGCCGTGGTGGAATTGGTCGGTAGGAACGCGCCGGTCGAGGATGTATTCGTTCGTGCCACAGTGCACGTGGTCGAGTCCATTCCCGGGACCCGGGTGCGCGGCTGCGCGATCCAGGTCAGCATGTTCGTCTACGACGCGGTGCCGATCGTTCCACAGAACGGCATGCGTCTGAAATCGAGTCCGTGGCGGCGCATTCCGGACAATGCGATACCGTCGCGCGCCAAAGTGAATGGCGCCTACGTGAATTCGGTGCTCGCCAAGCAAGACGCGATCGACAGCGGTTACGACGACTGTGTCTTTCTCGACGGCAACGGCCATGTCTGTGAGCTGAGCGCGGCCAACATCTTCCTTGTCCGCAATGGCACCCTGATCACCCCCGACGTCTCCTGCGACATCCTCGACGGCATCAACCGCAGGACCGTCCTGACCCTCGCGGCCGAAGACGGCATCCCGATCGTCGAGCGCACCGTCGACCTCACCGAGTTGTATATCGCCGACGAAGCGTTCGTCACCGGGACCTCGTCCGGCGCTGCCCCGGTCATCGAAGTCGACGGCCGCCTGATCGCTGACGGCGCCCCGGGGCCGGTCGCCCAGTCATTGCGTAAACGCCACCATGCCGCGTTGCGTTCCGACGATATGCACGGGTGGGTTACACAACTGCCTGCGACATAGTAGAAATGAGCCCGGCCGAGGCTATGGGCGCAGGTCCGGTATCCGGCACTGCGGCCTTATGCGGGCAGTTCATGTCGTCGCGTATGTCCGAATCCCGCGCCCGGCGTGCGGCATCCGCTCAGCGAATGCCCGGTGTTCGCGGATCGGGGCCGACGCAGACCAGGATGGCACAGCCCGGCGGGATATCGGTGAACGGCGGCGCCAGCGCGTTGTTCAGGCACGCGAAAACAGTGCAGCCCGGGTAAGCGGCGGGTCCGATACCGAAGACCGCGATCAGAAGGTTCACATCGATGAACCGCCTCGGGTCCAGCTGCAGCGGCGGCTCGACATAGGGTCCGGGGTCGGGCACCGGCCGTTCGTCGAACGCCGCGAACACCTTGCGGAAGAACTCGTATGGCAGTTCCGCGATGTTCTGCAGAACCCCAGTGAAGCCCTGGTTGCTGACGTTTCCGAAGGCACCCGTCCACACCACCGTGAGATCGAGGCTGGGAATGATGAAAACGTTCTGCATGCCGAGCCCCGACATTGTGTACACATCGGCCGGCAAAAAGGCGGGGTTCTCTATACAGCCGGCCCCGAGCCAGAACAGATACCCATAGCACGGGTTCGCGGGCGAGGGCTGCCGTGCTTTCTTCAGGTAGTCGCCGGAGACGACCTGGCGCGCACCCCACTGCCCATTGTTGCTCACCAGCAGGCCGAGCTTGGCGAAGTCGTTCGGTGGGATCATCAGATGCGCGTAGCCGTAGGTGTGTCCGGAGCGGTCGCGGGCCCAGTAGTAGTCGCTGCGGGGAACGCCGAGCGGATCGAACAATTCACGCTGCGCGAACTGCTGCAGCGGTTCCCCGACCGCCAGTTCGAGCACATAGGCCAACAGGTCGACATTGCGCTGGCTGTAAGAGAACGCGGTGCCGGGCGAATTGTCCAGCGGCACGCCCAGCGCCTGTACCGCGCTGTTCGGATCGATCGGGATCACGCCGGTCGCGCCCTCGGTCAGCACTCCGACCTGCATGCCCGATGTCTCGGTGAGCAAGTGCTCCACCGTGATCGACCTGTGCACCGGGTCGCCGAGCCCGGCGGGCAGATAGCGGTCGATCGGCGTCGTGAGATCGAGCTTGCCTTGGTCCCAGGCGATTCCGGCGAGCAGCGAGACGATGCTCTTGGTCGCACTCCAGATGTTCCATGCGACATTGCCGGTCTGGTCGTTCGTCAGCCCCTCGCCGATCAGGCAGTTATGCCGGAATACCTGCACATTGAGCCGGTTTCGCCCGGCCGCGAAGGCGAGCGCCTCGTGGAGTCGCTCGGAGTTCAACCCGACCTGTTCCGGTGCGGCACGCTCCAGGTCGCGGCCCGAGGTGACCGCGCATTGCACCTGGCCCGGTGCACCGTCGGTCGCCGCGTTCGCGCCCACGGCGAACACGTCTCCCGCTACCAGCGATACCGCCGCAATCCCTACCAGGAATCCACCGAAACGCCGCATGCGCACGAGGCTATCGCGCTCGGCCGCTGATCAGCGGCCAACAGGCTGGTGCGGCGACCGAAACTTTGCCCGAGGCGCGACCTGCGTTCGGGACCTCCTGCGTCGGTTCGTCGACAGTGTCGCGCTCGACGTCGAGCGAGTTCGAGTGACCGCGGGGATGTCACGTGTACGGAGACCGATAGAGGAGAAGGCGTTACGTCTCGATCAGTAGCGAGCGTTGTTGGCCTGCAACAGCGGGGACACGTTCGACGGACGTCCGTCCACGGTCGCTCCGGCGAACTGGAGCATCGGGGCCAACATTCTGTTGTTCTGGGCCGGGAAGTTCAGCGTGGGAGTCGACACCTCATCGAGCGTGGTGCGCTGGGCATCGGTGAGCGTCGTGTCCAGAGCATGCAGGTTGGCCTCGAACTGGTCCATCCGACGCGCCCCGACCAGCGTCGAGGTGATCCCGGGACGACCCTGCACCCAGGCCAAGGCGACCGCGGCGGGACTGGCGCCCACCTCGCGGGCGACGGCGTTGAGGGCGTCTATCACGACGTAGTCGGCCTCGGTCGGGGCGCCGACCAGCTGCGCGCGGGTGGTGTCGATCCGGCCGGTGCTGGTGCTGGAGTACTTCCCCGAGAGGAATCCACTCTTGAGCGGCCCCCACGGCAGAACGCCCATGCCCATGGCCTGGGCCATCGGGATCAACTCTCCTTCCGAGGTCCGCTCGAGCAGCGAGTACTCCAGCTGCAGCGCGATGATCGGCGCCCACCCGCGTAAGCGCGCGAGGGTAGCCGCCTCGGCCGTCGCCCACGCCGGCACGTCGGAGAATCCGATGTAGCGAACCTTTCCGCCGCTGACCAGGTCATCCAGCGCGCGGAGGGTCTCCTCGACCGGCGTGTTCGGGTCGAAATTGTGCAGCCAGTAGACGTCGACATAGTCGGTCCGTAGACGCCGCAGCGAATTCTCGAGCTGTTGCACAATCGCTTTACGGCTGGGTCCACCGCCGTTGGGATCGTTCTCGTAGAGGTTGCAAAAGAACTTCGTGCCGATCACCACCCGATCCCGTAGCGCGTGCTGCCCGGCGAAGTAGTCCCCGATGATCTTCTCGGAGTGGCCGTTGGTGTAGATGTTCGCCGTGTCGATCGAGTTTCCGCCGCGGTCCAGGTATGCGGCGAGGATGCTGGTGGACTCCGCCACGCTGCTGCCCCAGCCGTGATCCTCGCCGAATGTCATCGTGCCCAGCGTGAACGGACTGACTCGCAGTCCCGAGTGGCCGAGCGTGACATAGGAATCGAGCGGCATCGCCGAGCTCCTTTCGTTGCTGTTCGAGGCGCCATCGGGCCGCCCCGCTGTATTCCTCCAGTCAAGCCCGCCGCGCTGTGTTCGCCTAGACCGATGTCGGCAGATCGTTGCACGATCCGCTCAACATTGTCCGGATCATGATTGTCCGGATCACGCCGAACGCCGTGGCGGATCCGTGGTTCACTGGCAGGATGCGCCACCTGGAAGAACTGCGAAGCCGGATCGCCCGACTCGCCGCGGGCAGCCCGAGCCCGTCATGGCTGGAGGGAATGACGGTGTTCTCCTCCGAGCGCGTGACCGAACCGCTCGGTTTCGTCACCGAGCCCGTGCTCGCCCTGGTCGTCCAGGGAGCGAAACGGTCTGCTCTCGGTGACCACATCTTCGATTACCACACCGGCCAGTACCTCGTTGTGACCGTCGATCTTCCGCTGACCTCGCAGATCACCCACGCCACACCCACCGAGCCGTTCCTGGCGTTCGGGCTGCCGCTGCGACCCGAACTCATCGCGCAACTGCTGATCGAAGCCGGCCCCACCGCCGTGCCGCCACACGACGGGCCGGGTATCGCGATCAGCGACGCCGACGACAAACTACTCGACGCCGTCGTCCGGTTGCTGCGCCTGCTCGACGAGCCACGTGACGTCGCGGTGCTGGGGCCCGATGTGCGCCGGGAAATCCATTGGCGACTGTTGAACGGACCCCAGGCGGCCATGGTCAGGCAGATCGGCCTGGCCGACAGCCGCCTTGCCCTCGTCGCCCGCGCGATCGGGTGGATCAAGACCTACTACGACCAGGTGATCCGGATCGATGACCTCGCTGACGACGTCGGTGTGAGTGTCTCCTCGCTCAATCGGCACTTCCGCGCCGTGACCGCTATGAGTCCGCTGCAATACCAGAAACAGCTCCGACTGCAGAAGGCCCGCATTCGACTTATCGCGGCGCCGCACGACGTGGCCGCGATCGGCTACGCCGTCGGGTATGACAGTCCTTCGCAGTTCAGCCGCGAGTACCGGCGCATGTTCGGCGCCCCACCTGGTCGGGACGCAGCGCGCCTGCAAACCGTGGCAACCGTCCAGGATTGAACGCTCACAGCTTGGCGGCGAGCACGTCGAGTTCGCTGATCTCCGGCGGCGAGGCGAACAATTCGTCGGCGCGGGCGCCCAGCGCCTGCCCGACCGCTCCGTGCAGATGCGCTGTGCGCGCGGCGTCGTCCGGGAAGGCGTCGATGATGCCGTAGGTGGACGGGCCGAAACGAACGGCGAACCAAGGTTCGGTGCCGGGCTCCCGCTCCACGAGCGGAAGGGCGGAAAGCAGGAACTCCTCGACCGCGTCTTCTTTACCGGATTTTGCTTCGAGACGAACAAGCAATGCCTTGGTTGCCATGATCTGCCTCCTCGGTTGCGGGGGTTGCGGGGGTTGCGGGGCTGCGCGGCTGGTCGAGCAGAACCGTCGTCGCGTTTCGCCGGTGATTGCTGATCTGGCCCGGTCCGGTCTCTACGCGTGCCGTGGGGTCACTCTGCATCTGCCCAAATGTCGCAGGCGAATGAAGCATCTCTGCGTGTCTCTGATGTTTGGCAGTGTTTTCGGCTGCCAACTCGGTTGTGCCAGCAGCCCGGTTATCACGCTAGACCGGTTCGGGATGCACCGGTAGCGATGCTACATATCTGGCTGAATCAGCTGTTCAGAGTTCTATCGCCGATTTCGAAGCCTGCCGGAAGGGCGGGCTGTCTCTGGTCTACTTCCAGCTGAGTCGGCCACAGGCAAAATCCTGGTTACTCCCACTGCTGGGGAAGATTCGCGCCATCGTAACCAGATGATTGTCATATCTTTGCCATGAGCCGCTGAATGGCGGATGAGCGGGAGGATTCGTCGATTCTCGGCCGATGAGGTGCGTGGCAGGTGGGCCCAGAAGACTTCGCGGGTCGGCCGTTGGCGCGCGTTATGGAGGAAGTCGCCGGGATTGCCGTCCGCGTCGTCGACGGAGTGGCTCAGACAACGGTCCGCCCATTGCGGGATATCAGCGAGACACTCGATCTCGGTGCCAGGAGAACTGTCGCCGCCGATGGGGATGGCGCTGCCTTCGTCGACACTCCCACGCTCCAGTTCGGCCGGATGGGGGAAGGGCACGATGCTGAAGGGGTCGAATACTGGGAGCCCGGTGCTCAGGACTGGAGTGAGCACAGCACACGGCGATTCGACATGCTCGAGATGGGGGATGGATACATCGGAGAGGACGTCCCAGGGCGAGTGTCGGCTTCCGGCGTCTACTACTGCCGCAACGACTTCGATCGACAACCGTTCCGTCTCCACGTGCGCGACGACAACCTCATCTACGACGCGAACGGAAGGTTGTTCGATACCAGGGAGGGGAAGTTGATCGACGTTTTGGGCCGTCGGCAACGCCGAGCGATCTTTGTGATGGATGCCGACGGAAACTTCTATGCTTCGCTTTTCGGGAAACGACATGTCTTCCAGCACTCCAGTTTTTTCGCAGGCGAGCCGGTGGCGGGGGCCGGCGTGATCGAGGTCGTGAACGGCGAACTGCGGATGCTCAGCGACGACAGCGGCCACTATCTACCCGAACGGCGCCACATGCTGCAGGTCGTAGACCGCCTCCGTGAACTCGGTGTGCGCGTCGATCCGGATCGGGTGTTGATCAGGGATGGTGGAGCGTGAGGTAGGCACCGGCTGCCAGCCGTGGCGGCGGCATCCGGAACATCGCGCCAGGAGGTGGACCCGCGCCGGCGTTCTGCCAGCAGTCGCTCGAGTACAGCCACGATCGGCACAAGTTGCCTGATCAGCCAGGTCCAAACCTGGCCAGGAGTGCACTCCGGATGGCTACCGTGATCATATGAGCAAAGTGTGGTTCATCACCGGCGTCTCCCGCGGATTCGGCCGGGAATGGGCACTCGCCGCGCTGGAGCGAGGTGACAGCGTTGCCGGCACCGCGCGCGATCTGAGCACGCTCGACGATCTGGTCGTCGAATACCCCGACACCTTCCTGCCGCTGCGGTTGGATGTCACCGATCGAGCGGGGGACATCGCCGCGGTGCGGCAGGCCGCCGATCGGTTCGGGCGGCTCGACGTCGTCATCAACAACGCCGGCTACGGGCAGTTCGGCATGATCGAAGAACTCAGCGAGGAGCAGGTGCGGGCGCAGTTCGAGACCAGTGTGTTCGGGGCGCTGTGGGTCACCCAGGCGGCGTTGCCGATCCTGCGGGCACAGGGCAGCGGTCACATTATTCAAGTCTCCAGCATCGGTGGCATCACCGCGTTCCAGAACCTTGGCGCGTACCACGCGTCGAAGTGGGCACTGGAAGGGTTCTCGCAGTCCCTGGCGCAGGAAATCGCCCCCTTCGGTCTCCATGTGACTCTGCTCGAGCCCGGCACGTTCGGCACCGAGTGGGCTGGTCCCTCGGCCCGGCACGCCACGCCGAACTCGGCCTACACCGCGGTCCGAGAGGCCAGGGCCGTCCAACGTTCCGCGGTGCCCAGCGGCGATCCTGCCGCCACCCGCGCCGCGATCCTGGCCGTGGTCGACGCCGAGCAGCCGCCGCTGCGCATGTTCCTCGGCGAGTTCCCGCTCGCCATCGCCACCGCGGACTACGAATCCCGTCTGGAACTGTGGCGCAGGTGGCAGCCGATCGCCGCTGCCGCGCAAGGTGATTGACATATCGCGACCTCGGCGGGATGGGCGGCACGGCGTTCGAGTGCGCCTACTCGACCTGATGTCCGGCCGAAACTGGTGACGCTACAGACTCCGCGGTCACCGTTCGTCGAGCAGCCGCAGAATCTCCGCGCGCAATGCGGCGCGGACGCGTTCTGCGGATGCGGCGGGTAGGCCGGCCTCGATCAACGCGGCAGAAACACTATCCGAGGCCGTCCATGCGATCTCGTCGGCCGTCAGATCGGATTTCTGCGCAAGGATGGAATCCGTTTCCGTCCAGGCCGATTCGGCTGTGGACGCGGCCTCGTCCAGCTCGGCATCGCCACTGGGCGACGCCATGGCCTTCGGCACATCCCTGCGCACGCGGCGGCCGATCGCCGTGCCGATCCGCTGCAGCACGGTCTGGGTGCCGGTCTTCGATTCTTCCTTGATGGCTTCGGCTATTCCGTCGGCGACGTTCTGTAACAGCCAGAGGCCCACCACGACCGCCAGCGTGGCGGGGTGTCGAACCGAACCTCGCCCGGCGGTTGCAGATGCGGAAGATCGATGGCCAGTTCGTCCGCAACCACCGCAGCCGCTGCCTCGATGTCGCTCATGTGCCGCCCTTCTTTCCTCGCAGCAGATATCCACGCGCCGACCTCGGCCGATGCAATGCGGTCTCATCTCCGACAAGAATTCTTCGTATGGCGCGATCGTCGCCGGCGCCGAGCGCCTGCGCGATCAGCTCTCGGTCCACATCCAGCCAATAATCATCGAAATCGAACCACTGGTGGAACATCCCGTCCACGAAGCGGACGGCTAATTCGTCCGCGACCCGAAAGATCCGCGCCTCCGGCGGATCCACACCGCGCGGTTCGATCGACTCCATCAGGCAGCCGGCCAGTGTTCGAGCGGCGTGCAGATACGGATACCCGTCATAGAGCAGCTTGGCGAACCGGCCTCGGTCGAAGGTTTCCAGATCCCGTGCCGCGCGCTGTAGTTGCTCGCCACAGTCGAGAAGCCCGCCTGCCAGGCTCGCCACCACCTCGGAGAATCCCTCTCGAACAGCGCGTGCGATCACTGGTTCGATCGGTTGCGACGTGACGATCTGCCGGTCGGCATGCATCAGATACGTTGCCCAGAGCAACAGGCCGTCCGATCCCGCGCCCTGTGCTATTCCACTGGCCAGTAGGACTCCGATCAACACGTCTGCGGCGGTCGCGCCGTCGACCGAGCCCACCTCCCGCTCAGCCCACAACACCCCCAACAGCCGTTGTTCCTGTGCATTCACGAGATCCAGCGGCGCCATTCCGGGTTGCGCGATACTGCCCAACTGCAGTTCCTTCGTGATGGCGAGTAGGCCACGCCGAATCGGCGCCACCGCATCAGCGGCCGTGATCGCGATCGCATTCCGCATGAACTGCAGCAGGTAGGCGCTTTGTTCGTCGGCGCAGGGGATCCGCCACCCGCGATGGGTCAACGCCATCAGTCGGTCACGAGCAGGGGTTCGCGCGAGATCGACATCGATGGTGCGCCACTCGATCGCGCTCGGCGGCGCGACTCGGTGTAGCCGGCCGGACCGGTCCGGCCGGACTTCCGCCCATCCCTCTCGAACGACTTCGTCGTCCTGGTGCTGCCGGATCCGTGCCGACATACCCGAGATACCCCGCTGAGGATCTTCGGCTACGGCTTCGAGGTCTCGTTGTGCGGTCTCGGCGTACTGCTCGAGTAGTTGGAGACTCCCGTTGAGGTAGGTCGGGTGACTGCCGACGAGAGCGCACGCCAGCAACGGTGCTTCGGAGAGCCACGCCTCATCCCTCTGCGGTAATGACCACACGCCGGAGCCCCCTTACGCTGGCGGATGCGCCCAATCTATCCGACCGGGCCGTGTCCCAACGGGCTATCGGTCGCAGTCGTCGCGACACGATGGATCGGTGGACATGGTGTCGATCGCGAAAGTCGCTGTCTCGAAATAATTTCGATGGGGTGCAATTGCGAGAAACGTTAAACGCTGAATCAGCGTGCGGTTCGACGCCATCGCCAGATGTATCGACCGGACAATGACGAAACGCCGTCAGGTTTGCGTAACCTGACGGCGCGGAGCCGCTGGACGTCACGTCAGCGCAGCGGCCGAAGTCGACGTCCCACAAGCGCCTCTCGGCGAGTGGTCGCTCGAAGCGACGAAAGGGGTGCGGCCCGGGGCTGTCCGGACGTCGACAGTCGGTTTCAACGACTCGTCGCGCCGGGCTATTCCACACCAAATTTGTGATGTGCGCCACTGCATCCGCGTTCGTGGGCAAGTCTGGTCCGCCCTTCGCTTCTTGTTTCGCCGCTCACCCGCCTTCGGACATCGGGTTCGATCACGGCCGCTCGACAGAAACCGCGGGTCCTGCCGACGCCCGGTGCGGCCATGGCTCGGGGATCGAGGTGGTGAGGGCTCGACTTCGGTGTGTCCGGCGCAACGTGTTTGCTCGGCGGCTGCTCAGCTGTCAGAGTGTGGGGATGCTCCGGCTGACGCGTAAAGCACGGGTGGCGCTGGCCGCCTCGGCCCTGCCGCTACTCACCGCGTGTGGCGCGAATCCCGATGCGCCGCAACCTGATCCAGTGGTCGCGAGCGCTCAGGCGAATCCCGCGGCGAGTTTCCGGCTGGCGGAACTGGAGAACCGATACGGTGCCCGGATAGGGCTCTACGCGGTCGACACCGGCACCGACAAGATCGTGACCAACCGTGCTGACGAAAGCTTTCCGCTGCTGTCCACCTTCAAGACGCTCGCGGTCGCGGCGCTGCTGAAGGCGCATCCGCTCGATACCGGATATTTCGACAAGGTTGTTCCCATCGCCGCGGCCGACCTGGTCGACAATTCGCCGTCCACCAGCGCGAAACTGGACCAGGGTATGACCGTTGCGCAGCTGGCCGAGGCCGCGATCACCCTGAGTGACAACACCGCGGGTAACTTGTTGCTGCGCGAGCTCGGCGGCCCGGAGGCGCTCACCGCGTTTCTGCGTACGCTCGGTGACCAGTCTGGCCGGCTCGACCGCTGGGAAACGGATCTGAACAGCGCGGTTCCCGGCGACGAGCGCGACACCAGCACGCCGACGGCGCTGGCCGCGGACTACCGGGCCGTGATCCTCGGCGACGTGCTCGGCGAACGAGAGCGCGACCAGCTGACCACCTGGCTGAAGTCGAACACCACCGGCGGCTCGCGGATTCGCGCTGGGCTGCCCGCGACCTGGACTACCGGCGACAAGACCGGCACCGGCTCCTACGGTTGCGCCAACGACATCGCGGTCACCTGGCCCGCCGGCGGAGGAGCTCCGATCGTGATCGCGATCCAGACCCGCAAGTCGGATGTGCACGCGGAGGCGAACAACGACCTGCTCGTCGAGACGACAAAGGTGGTCGTAGATGCCCTCCGGTGATTCGGCTGGTCTCAGACGTTCGATGGTCCGGGTGTAGACCAGAGTTGCTCGCTTCCCAAGGGCTACGACGAACGGCCCAGCCTCATCCGAGCAGGGGGACCGGACCGGGTGATCGGTGGCGCGAAGGCGGTCCGAGCCATGGCTACTCCCCCGATCGGCGAGGCGGAGGCAATCCTACGACCGATTGTAGTAAGCCCGGTTCGATCCGGCCGGGTTCCGACTATCTACAGCAGGCCCCACCAATAGACGAGGCAGGCCAGCAACCAGACCACCGCGGTTTCCATCGTCGCTCCCACTCTTCGCAGTGCACTCGCCTCCATCATCCCGCGATCTGGGCGCGCATGGTGCGCACTCCGCTGGTCCCGCCCGCGGAAAGCTCGCCTACCTGCGCTTTCTCTGGTGTGAGAAATTCTCGAGTGCGTGCCAGGCCTGACTTCGCATTCCTGAATCGACACTGGACCGTCCCATGGAGGGGGCAGAGTTTTTCGGGATGCTTCGGTGCGGTCGACCCACTGAGTTGAAACATGTTCTAGACAATGTAAGTATTTTGTCTTACGTTCGCTACATGCTGATCGATCCGTATCGGCCACTTTTCCAGCTGTGCTCCGGCCCGACATGGCGGTCGCCGTGGGGGATGTACGCCGCACTCCGCGCGTACGATCCGGTGCACCACGTCGTTCCGGCCGGGCGCCCCGAGAGCGACTACTGGGTGCTCACCTGCCACGACACCGTGTACGCGGCGACACGTGACAGCAAGACGTACTCCTCGCGCGACGGACTGACCGTGGAGTACGGCGAACTCGACGAACTCGGCTTGGCTGACAATCCACCGCTGGTGATGCAGGATCCGCCGCAGCACACCGATTTCCGCAAGTTGGTCGCCCGAGGATTCACGCCGCGTCAGGTCGCGGAGGTCGAACCGGTGGTCCGCCGGTTCGTCCGCGAACGCCTGGACCAGATTGCCCATGATGGCGGGGGCGACATCGTGAAACAGCTGTTCAAGCCGCTGCCGAGCATGGTGGTGGGCTACTACCTGGGGGTGCCCGCGCAGGACCGGGATCGGTTCGACGGGTGGACCGACGCGGTGGTCGCGGGCAGCATCGACCGTACGAACCCTCTGGCGCAGGCGGCCTCGATGGCGATGATGGGGTACTTCGCCGAGTTGGTCAGGCGGCGGCGGGGCGAACCCGGTGCGGACACGGTGTCGCTACTCGTTCAGGCGGGGATGGCCGCCGATGACGTGGATACCCGTGGCCTGGTGCAGATTCTCGCCTACGCCTGGACCATGGTCGCGGGCGGAAACGATACGACGACGGGCCTGCTCGGCGGCGCGGTGCAACTGCTGCAGCAGTACCCGCAGCAGCGCGCCGCCCTCGTCGCCGACAAAGACCGGATCCGGATAGCCGTGGAGGAATTCGCCAGACTCACCTCGCCGGTGCAGTGCTTGGCGCGGACCACGACGCGCGATGTCGAGTTGGACGGCGTGACGGTGCCGGCGAAACGAAAGGTGCTGCTGGTGTTCGGTTCGGCGAATCTGGACGAGCGGGTGTTCGGCGCCGACGCCGCCGACCTCGACATTGATCGGGATCCGCAGCGGATACTCACCTTCGGACACGGACCGCACCATTGCCTCGGCGCGGCCGCCGCGCGGATGCAAGCCCGCGTCGCGCTGGAGGAGTTGCTTGATCGGTTTCCCGACTACGTAGTGGATATCGACGCGGTCGAGTACGCGAACGGCCCCTACGTTCGCAGGCCGATCACCGTCCCGTTTCGGTGCGTCGCATGAGCGGCGACTGGTTGGCCGGCGGTCGCCTCGAGCTGGCGAGCGAGCGCATTCTCGACGCGGTCCGCATGCTGTTCATCGACAAGGGGGTCAGCGGAATCGGGATGGCCGAGGTCGCCGATGCCGCAGGCTGTTCCAGGGCGACGCTGTACCGCTACTTCGAGAATCGGCAGACGCTCTACGCGGCCTTCGCGAGCAGAGAGGCACGCCGCGTGGTTGAGCGAGTGTGGCGCGACCGCACGATCTCGACGAGTGCCGAACCGGCGGAGCGATTACTCGACCTGCTGACCGCGTTGCTCGCCGAGGTGCGCAAAACGCCGTACCTGGCCGTGTGGTTCGAGCCGTCCAACGCCGGAATCGTGGCCCAGCTGTCGAATTCGCCGGGTGTGGTCGACGCGCTCGCCGCGAACTTCGTCGCCGGATTCCGTCCCACCCTGCCGCTGCCACACGCCCAGCGTGTCGGCCGGTGGATGGTCCGGGCGATGGTGTCACTGTTGACGCTGCCGGGCGCCGGCGAAGACGACGAGCGCGCCATGCTGCGAAACTTCGTGTTGCCGTTCCTGCTCGACGACCGGACCGCGATCGACTGACGATCCGGAGGTCGAGACCGTGGGGCGCACCGGTCGGGCCCTCGGCTCAGCGTCGGATGATCAGTGCCGAGTAGTCGGGCAGGTCGTAGGCCTCGGTCTTGGCGAGCATCTTCAGCATGAACGGACGCATCGGCTTCGACACCATCAGTGTGCTGACCGTCTGACCCGCGCGGCTGCCCAAGCGGCAGCGCTGAGCGGATAGGTGAGGCCGGCGCGGACCGGCGTCGGCCTCTGGTCTATTGCACCGGCTCGGCCGCACCGTCGAGCCGGACGACCTGCCCGGTCACAGTTTTCCCTGCCTCGCCCACCAGGTAGGTGACCACCTCGGCGGGTTGTCTCAGCGCTGCGACGCCGGCCGCGAGTTCCGGGTCGGCGGCCTCGGTGATGCCACGACCGACCGCGTTGACGGTGATCTGCCGCGTCGCGAAGTCCGCGGACACGGCACGACCGAGCCGCTCGACGGCGCCCAGGGTCGCGCCGTAGATCGCGCCGTTCGGACTGACGGCGTCGCACACTGTGATGATGCGGCCGCCGTCGGCCAGATGCCGCAAGGCGAGTTGCAAACCGTGGAACACGCCCCGCACCGCCACAACGAAGCTATCGAACGATTCGCCGCTGATCTGTGCGAACGGTTCGGCATCCGGCACCGTCGCGGTAGTGACCAGCACGTCCCACCGGCCGCAGTCCTCGAGTAGCGCCTGTACCAGCTCTTCGTACTCCGTGCGGTCACCGATATCCGCCGCAAGCCCGACCGCGTCACCGCCGGCGGAGGTGATCTCCTCGAGCACGTCCGCAGCTGCCTCAGGGATGTGCGGATGATGGATCACCACCCGCGCCCCCTGCGCGGCAAGCGCTTTCGCGATCGATCGCCCGACCCCGGTGTAAGCCTGAGTGACCAGCGCGACCTTCCCGGACAGGGCCCCATCGACGGGCTTGCTCATGTGCGGACCTTTCGCCGAGTGCAAACGTATCGCCTCAGGATGGTATTCGGTCCGGTGTGCCGCATCGCCGCAATGACCGGCGCTCGACGATCATCGTTCCGGTTCGCCGGCGACGCCGAGCTTCCGCAACTTCTTGTGGAACGGGTCAGCTGTAGGCGCACATCCGGCGGTTCCCCCATGCGGGAGCATCTTCGTGACTGTCGGCGCTACCGTCTCTCTGTTCTCAGCGACGTCTCTGTTCTCAGCGACGTCTCTGTTCTCAGCGACGTCTCTGTTCTCGGCAACAAAAAAGGCCCCCGACCATGTGACATGGTCGGGGGCCTTCTTGTCGTCTCAACCACGAGTCGGGGTGACAGGATTTGAACCTGCGACCTCTTCGTCCCGAACGAAGCGCGCTACCAAGCTGCGCCACACCCCGTGAAGCGAACCTGCAGTAGCTTACAACAGGGTGTGGCGAGTCGTTAAACCGGCAGGTCAGTCAGCCCCCGATGGGCCGGATGCTGGCGAAGATGCGTTTGGCCGTCTCGGCGTCGAGGGCATGGGGGACTCCGGTGTCGGCGGCGATCACCATGACGAAGTTTCCATTCTCGCTCGGGAATGCGACCGTGTATATCGTGTACGTCGTAGCGCAGCCGGGTTTGGCATGGGCGACGGTGCCTTTGGTTTCCACGAACATGCCGTGCTGCGACCCGTCCAGCGACGCCAGCGGCACGGGGGCGCTCGGGGTACCTGGTGTGTTCTTGTAAGCGAGTGTGGCGGTCTTCGTGCCGAGTTCGGTTGCCGCGGTTGCTGAATCGTTGCTGTTCGAGCCGGTGAGGAAGGCGACGGTGCGGGTGGAGCCGGGACAGTAGCCCTTGCCCTCGCTGGCATAGCCTTTGCCCACCACTGCGTTGGGTGGTTCGCCGAAGCCGCCCACGGTGCCTCGGGGAGCGATGGTCCAGTCGGCGGGAACGTCGTAGGCCGCGCCGCGGTCCGGTGCGACAACCGCCTGGTAGCCCGGGATGAGCGGACTCTCGTTTCCTGTTTTCGCGGTGGTCGTCGGCGTGGACTTGCTCGTTGTCGGTGCGGCGGACTGCGAGCCCGCGGTGGTGGTGAGCGCGCTCACCATGGAGGGCGCGTTCCGCTGTGCGGAGTCGTCCGACTTACGAGTGGTCAGTGCTACCGCCGTCACCGCGGCAACGACCACAAGCAGTACGGCCAGCCCGCCCCCGACCACCAGCAATGTCTTGCCGCGGCCGCTGGAGCCCCCATTCGGCGCGATGCCGGGGTGCGGCGCCATCTCGGGAACCGGTGGCGGTCCACCGAACTGGCCGTACGGGCCGGTGTCGTAGCCGGAACGGTATCGCTCCAGCGGGATCACCTCTGCGTACTGCCCCTCCGGCCCACCTTTCCCCGACCGAGTGCCCGCGTTCGACCAGTCCGCGCCCGACGCAGGGTGGTTGAACACACCGAGCGGTTGTCCGAGCATGGTCGGATCGTCTGGGCCATGGCCCGTCGTGGACGAGCCGAGACCGTACTGCCATGGGCCGGGCGGAGGTGATTGCTGCGCGCCGAAGGATGGGGCGGATACCGTCGGGTCGTTTCGACCGGTCCAATCCTGACCAGGCTGCTGGTCTCCGCTCGGCGGCCAGCCGCCCAATGACTGCGCCAGCATGGTCGGGTCGGCTTCGCCAGGTGCGGATTGTGGGCTCGATGTCCAGTACGCGGGCGGCTCCTGCCCCCTGACCGACGGGGCAAGGAGCGTGGGGTCGGCCTGTGCGGCAGGGTCCGGCGCGAAACCGCCACCTGGAGCCCAGGAAGGCGAGGCGGAGTGTGGTGGCCACTGAGGTGTGGGCCATCCGTCCGCGCCGGGCCGCCATTGCAGGGTGGGGTCGGGATTCGCCATCGGTCCCGACGCCGATTGGTTCAGGTGACCGGGTTGTTGCGCGCCGGGTGTCTGTCCCACGGCACCCGCGCTCGGCTGCCGTGGATCGGACTCGGCATGCCCTTCGCGCGTCGGCTCGAGCGCACCGGCTCCCGGCCACTGCGACGT
Organism: Nocardia sp. NPDC049190; assembly: GCF_040648115.1. Classification (NCBI taxonomy): domain Bacteria; kingdom Bacillati; phylum Actinomycetota; class Actinomycetes; order Mycobacteriales; family Nocardiaceae; genus Nocardia; species Nocardia sp. NPDC049190. The sequence goes on along the minus strand of NZ_JBEZDE010000024.1, from coordinate 17,769 downwards.
CGGGGCGAATCGGTCGTAGCGCGGTTGGGCCTGGTGGTCGCCCATTGTGCCTGGTGGCGGTAGTGGCGCTGGTTGACCCGGATCGCGCTCGCTCGCCTGGTCGTCTATGCGCCGCCATGGTGTGGCGGCGGGTCTGCCAGGGTCGTGGAATGCCGGGGGCTCGGCTGCGCCGTGTCCCCACTGCACAGTCGGCGGCGCCTGTTCGTCGGCGCGGTTACTGTCCGACCAGCTCGAGGCGCCCCGATATGGTTGCTCGGGCGGTGCTTGGCGCGGCCGAGGCGCATCGGGCCGCCCTTGAACCGTCGGGTCGTCGCGCCGGTCGTCGAATCCACTCACCGTTATCCCCTACCTGACACACGTCTCGGCAGGCGACCTTAGCGGGCGACGGCCTCCGATGCCGATACCCCATGGCCAGTGGTGGCACCCGGCCGCTTCGGCGGCGCGGCCACCAGCGTCAACAGGGTCGCCTCCGGTCGGCAGCAGAATCGGTACGGTGCCCACGGCGAAGTGCCGATGCCCGCGGAGACGTGCAGCTGGGTGTGCTCGCCCCACTTGGACGGACCCTTCACCCGGGACCGGTCGATGCCGCAGTTGGTGACGAGCGCGCCATATCCGGGCAGGCACAACTGGCCGCCATGCGTGTGCCCAGCCATCACCAAGTCGTAGCCGTCCTCGGCGAAGCGATCCAGCACCCGCGGCTCGGGTGAGTGGGTCAGACCGATCCGCAGGTCGGCCAAGGGGTTCGGGGCGCCCGCGACGGTGTCGTAGCGGTCGCGTTGCAGGTGTGGGTCGTCCACACCGGCGGTGGCGATCCGGATACCCGCCACTTCGAGGTCGCGGCGGACATGGGTCAGATCGAGCCAGCCGCGTTCGGTGAAAGCAGCTCGCAGGTCTTTCCACGGCAGCGGAGCGCCGAAGGTGCGGCGGTGGTTCTTGTTGAAGTACTTCAGCGGGTTCTTCGCAACCGGCGCGAAGTAGTCGTTGCTGCCGAAAACGAAAAGGCCCGGGCGGGAGAGCAATCCGCCCAGGGCCTGGACTACCGCGGGCACCGACTTCTGGTGCGAGAGGTTGTCGCCGGTGTTGACCACCAGATCGGGCTCCAGTCGGTCCAGCTCGCGCAGCCACTGCTGCTTGAGTTTCTGGCTCGGCATCATGTGCAGATCGCTGATATGCAGCACACGCAACGAGGACGACCCCGGCGCCAGCACGGGCATGGTCGCCTCCCGCAGCACGAAGGCGTTGCGTTCGACCAGCGCGGCGTAGCCGATTCCGGCCACCGCGGCGCCGGCGGCACCCAGCGCGGTCGTGCGGACAGCAGAGGTCGAGATCACGGGCATTTGCCCAGCATAGGTGACCCCGTGCGAAGGTGCCGAGTGTGTTTCCGCACAAGCACTCGCTGTGACGGGGGAAGCCCGGGGAAATCGTGCGGCAATGCGAATGTGGTGGGCCCGCCGCGACGGACCGGCTACCGTGAGCTGCATGTCGGAACTCAAATCGCAGCTGCGGACGGACATGACCGCCGCGATGAAAGCCAAGGACACGCTGCGCCTTTCTACCTTGCGGATGTTGCTCGCGGCGATCCAGACCGCCGAGGTCGCGGGCGCGCAGGCGCGGGAACTCTCCGACGCCGAGGTCGTCGCCGTGCTGCAGAAGGAGTCGAAGAAGCGCAACGAGTCCGCCGAGGTTTATACCCAGGCCGGGCGCGGCGAATTGGCGGCAAACGAACACGCCGAGGCCCGCGTCATCGACGAGTACCTACCGACCCAGTTGACCGACGCCGAGGTTGCTGATGTCGCCGACACCGCGATAGCTCAGGTAGCCGAGGAATCCGGCGAGCGGCCCGGCATGCGCCAGATGGGCCAGGTCATGAAGATCGCCACCAGCCTCGCGGCCGGCAAGGCCGATGGCTCGCGGATCTCTGCCGCCGTGAAGGCGCGACTGTAGCGGGACGAACACCGCGAAAGGGGCCGCGAACCGGTGTGGTTCGCGGCCCCTTTCGGTGCTCAGCGAGGGAACGGGATAGGGATGGGGATCGGGGGCAGCCGCGGCGGGGGCGGCAGCCCGGGCACCCCGGGCGGCGGCGGGGGCGGCCCCGGCGGCGGCGCCTCACGCACGGTGCCGTCACTGATGTAGAGCGTGATCACCGAACCGGGGATCGCTGAGCCGTTCGGTGCGGTGCCCATCACCGTGCCCTTGGGTTGTGACCCGGCGCCGGTCACCGGCGACACCTGGAAGCCGGCGGCGACCAGTGCGGAGGTGGCCTCGCCTTGGTTCTTGCCGACGACGTCGGGCACCTGAGCGTTGTTCGCGCCACGCACGTACTTCTCATCGAGCGGCGGCAGCCCAGGCGACGGGAACAGCGGGATCACCGGCTTGATCGCGTTGAACCAGGTGCGCGCGGGTTCGTTACCGCCGAACAGGTTGCCATCGCCGCAGCTGTGCAGCGGGAACGAGCAGATCTCGCCGGGTGTCGGGCTGTCGCCGTAGATGTAAGCCGCGGCGGCCAGCGAATTGGTGAAGCCGAGGAAGGCCGACGAGCGGTGGCTCTCGGTAGTTCCGGTCTTGCCGGACAGCGGAAAGTTCCAGCCCGCCGAGCGAGCCGCGCCCGCGGCGGTGCCGCTGATGTCGTCCTTGCTCATCGCGTTGGCAAGGGTGTTCGCCAAGCCGGGTTCGACGACCTGCTCGCAGGCCTGCTGCGTCAGCGGTACCTGCCTGCCCTCGCGATCGACGACCTCCTTGATCGGGTTCGGCGCGCACCATCGGCCACCCGAGGCCAGCGTAGCGGCGACGTTGGACAACTCGAGCGGGTTGATCGCCACCGGTCCCAGAGTGAAGGAGCCGAGGTTCTGGTCCTTGATCATGTCGGCCAGGCTCTGATTGCCGTGGCCGGACGTCCCCGCCTCGGTGTAGGTGCGCATTCCCAGTCGGATCGCCATATCGACGGTCGGAGTGACCCCGACGGCCTGGATCAGTTTGACGAACGCGGTGTTCGGCGAGGTGGCCAACGCCTCGGTCACCGACATCGGCGAATTGTATTTGCCCGCGTTCTCGACGCAGTAGGTGGCGGGCGGGCAGCCACGGGCGCCACCGTTACCCATGCCTTTGGCTTCGAACCGGCCGGGTACGTCGAGTTGGGCGTCGATGCCGAGGCCCTTCTCCATGGCGGCCGCGGTCGTGAAGAGCTTGAAGATCGAGCCCGCGCCGTCACCGACCAGCGAGTACGGCTGCGGCTGTACGGTCTCGTTCGCGTTCCGGTCCAGGCCGTAGGTGCGGCTGCTCGCCATCGCGATCACCGGGTGCGAGTCGTGCCCCGGCCCCACGACCGACATGACCTGTGCGATGTCGTCGAGGCTCGGGTTGGCCGCCTCGCTCACCGACCGCTTCACCGAGTCCTGCACCGCCGGATCGAGGGTGGTCTTGATCAGGTAGCCGCCTTTGTCGATCTGCTCGCGGCTGATCCCGGCGTTGGCGAGGTACTGCAGCGCGTAGTCACAGAAGAAACCGCGGTCGTTGGCCGCGATGCAGCCGCGTGGCAAACCCTTGGGCTCGGGCAGCACACCCAGCGACTTGGTCTTGGCCTCGCGGAACTCCTCGGCACGGCTGGGGATGTTCTGGATCATGGTGTCCAGCACCGTGTTGCGCCGGGCCACTACGCCCTCGGGGTTGGTGTAGGGATTGAGCTTCGAGGAGCTTTGCACCATGCCGGCGAGCATTGCGGCCTGCGACACGTTCAGCTCGGCGGCATCGACACCGAAGTAGGTCTTCGCCGCGTCCTGGATGCCGTAGGACGAGTTACCGAAGGGGACGAGGTTCAGGTATCGGGTAAGGATCTCATCCTTGGTCAGCTCGCGGTCGAGCGTGAGCGCCATCCGGATCTCCCGGATCTTGCGGGCCGGGGTGGTCTCGATGGCGGCGCGTCGCTCGGCGTCGGTCTTGGCGACCACGAGCAGCTGGAAGTTCTTCACGTACTGCTGATCCAGCGTCGATGCGCCCTGCTGGACCTCGCCGCTGGTCGTGTTGGTGAGGAACGCGCGCAGTGTGCCCTGCCAGTCCACGCCCTCGTGTTCGGCGAAGCGTCGGTCCTCGATGGACACGATCGCAAGCTTCATGTTGTTGGAGATCTTGTCGCTGGGGACCTCGAACCGGCGTTGCTCGTACAGCCAGGCGATCGGATTGCCTGCCGCGTCGACCATGGTCGAGACCGCGGGCACCGTTCCCTCCACCAGCTCGGAGGAGACGTTGTCGACGGTGTCGGCGGCGCGGTTGGAGACGAATCCGAATCCGCCTGCGAGCGGGAACAACAACCCGGCGACGAGCACGGCGGCCAGCGCGCAGCTGCCGGCCAGCCTCGCGAGCGTATGTGTGATCGGCACGACCCCAAGACTACGGGTTGCGCTCCGGGTGTTCGTGGCGGCATTTGTCCTATGCCAAGAGCTGGTGGTTCGCGAACCGAAATGGGCGTGTCGCGGATTTGTCTCTGGCGTGTCGGGGAACGGCCTGATCGGAATCTGCCTGACCTTCCTGTGTGCACTCGCCAATGCAGGGACGGGCGTACCAGTAAATCTCGGGACGGTCTTGCGCAAGCGCTATACCTTTACCTAGATTGAGAACCCAGTGTGATAGAGCTAACACTCAAAGTGGAATGTGGTGCACTTCGTAGCGGGGTTTGGGTTGCTGCGGCGGTGACACGCGATTCTGGAGCGCCGTTGACCCGGTGTTCGGACTGCAAAGGGGCACACCAAATGCAAATGACAACCCCCATCGCTCGATTGGACGTAGAGCAGGCCGAAGCAAGGATCGCCTGGGTAGCCCAGGCTCGATGCAAGGAAGTAGATCCCGATCAGTTGTTCGTCCGTGGCGCGGCTCAGCGCAAGGCGGCGACGATCTGCCGGCACTGCCCGGTGCTCATGCAGTGTGGTGCCGACGCCCTCGACAATCGCGTCGAGTTCGGTGTGTGGGGCGGCATGACCGAGCGGCAGCGCCGCGCACTGCTCAAGCAGCATCCGGAGGTGACGTCCTGGGCCGATTTCTTCCAGGCCCAGCGGCAGCATCAGGTAGCGATGTAATCCCTGCGAGCAACCCAGTCCAGTAAGCGACAGTCCCAGAACAACGAAAACCGAGCCCGCGCAAGCGGGCTCGGTTTCGTTCGGGGGTCAGCTCTTGGGTCGCACCCAAGGCGGCAGCGCGCGTGTGTCAGACGGCGGCCCGAACGGTGCGGGTGAGCTGATCGCCGACGACCCGCAGTGCGTCGAGATCGGACACCTCGAACGGAAGCGCGGTCACCGTGACGATCGGCACTCGCGGGTGCGCGCTGGTGAAGCGGTGTAGTAGGTGCTGTTCCCGTCGGTCGGTGGCCATCCGGTGCGCATGGACGCGCAACACCGCCGCAGCGAGCGGATCGGACTCGACGAGCTGGTCGGCGGCGGTGAGCGCGTGGTCGGCCGGCACGGGACTGAGCGCCGGGTGCGTCCGGTTCAGGACCAGCCCGGCCAGCGGCATACGGTCGCTGGAGAGGCGGTCGACGAAGAACGAGGCTTCTCGTAACGCGTCCGGTTCCGCGGCCGCGACCACCAGGAAGTGCGTCCCCGGCTTCGACAGCATCGCGAAGGTACGGTCGGCTCGGTCCTGGAATCCGCCGAACAGCGAATCCAGTGACTGCAGGAAGTTCGACGCGTCCTTGAGCATCTGCCCGCCGACGATGGTGGACACCGCGCGCACCGCCAGACTCATCGCGCCGGTCACCAGGCGGGTGACACCGCGGCCCGGCGCCATGATCACCCGGATCATCCGGCCGTTGAGGAAGTTGTTCAGCCGCTTGGGCGCGTCCAAGAAGTCGAGAGCATTGCGCGAAGGCGGGGTGTCGACCACGATCAGGTCCCACTCACCCTGGTGGGCCAGCTGCCCCAGCTTCTCCATCGCCATGTACTCCTGCGTGCCGCCGAAGGAGGACGCGACCGTCTGGTAGAAGGGGTTGGCGAAAATCTGCTCGGCCTTTTCCGGGTTGGTGTGCTCGAGCACCATATCGTCGAAGGTGCGACGCATATTGAGCATCATCGCGTGCAGCTCGCCCTTGGCCTCTGGGCCGAGTGCCACCCGCTGCGGACTGTTGTCCAACTCGGCGACGCCGAGTGACTGGGCAAGTCGGCGGGCCGGGTCGATGGTGAGCACTACGACCTTGCGCCCCTGTTCGGCCGCGCGCAGCGCGATCGCGGCAGCCGTGGTCGTCTTGCCCACCCCGCCGGACCCGCAGCAGACCACCACTCGGGCCGACTGGTCGCCGATGATCTGCGAAATATCCAGCGGGGTAGCCACGGAGGGGCTGGGCGTGCTCATCGGACTCCCTGCGCGCTGAGGTGTTCGGCTAGTTCGTAGAGGCCGCCCAGGTCCATCCCGTCCGCGAGAGCGGATAGGTAGAGGCGGGGCACATCGACCTTCGCCAGTTCCGCCGCGCTGTCGTCCTGCGCCTGTAGCGTGGCCGAGTGTTCGACCGTCTCGGTGATCAAACCCTGGAAATCATTGTCCGACAACGTGATTCCCGCGGAACTCAAGGCGGCTCGGATGGCATCGCCGTCGAGATCACCCTGCGCGGCCCGTGCGCGCAGGTCGGTGGGTAGCAGGCCTTCGGTTGCGCGGTTCACGATCACCGCCCCGATCCGCAGGTCGGCGGCGGTCAGCTCCGCGACTGCGTCGGCGGTTTCCTGTACCGGCAGCGCCTCCAGCAAGGTGACCAGGTGAATCATGGTCTGATCCGAATGCAGCAGTCTGGAGACGCCCTCGGCCTGCGAGGCGATCGGCCCGCCTTTGGCCACCTCGGCCATGGCCTGGGTGACGTCGAGGAAGCTGGCGATCCGGCCGGTTGGCGGCGCGTCCACCACGATCTCGTCGTAGATCCGCTTGCCGGACTTGTCGACCCGGACCGCGCACTCCTTGATCTTGCCGGTCAGGATGACGTCGCGGAGTCCGGGCGCGATCGTGGTGACGAACTCGATGGCGCCCATCCTGCGCATTGCCCGGCCCGCGAACCCCAGGTTGTAGAACATGTCGAGGTACTCGAGAAAAGCGTGCTCGATGTCGAGCGCGAGCGCGACCACTTCGCCGCCACCGTCGGCGGTGGCGATCCTGGTCTCGGTGGGTGGTAGCGGAGGCAGATCGAACAGCTGCGCTATCGACTGCCTGCTTTCCACTTCCACCAGCAGCACTCGGCGGCCGCCGGCGGCGAGCGCCAGCGCCAGCGCCGCGGCAACCGTCGACTTGCCCGTACCCCCCTTGCCGGAGACGTAGTGCAAGCGGGCCTTTTCCGCGCGTCTCGGCCACCCGGTGTCCGGCGCCGGCTCCGCCGAAAAAGGCACTGCTGTTGGTACTCCCACGATCGGAGCCTATAACCCGTTCTGAGATCACGCCCGAAGGCTCCGGTCAGCGCCTGGGTCGCGGACCCGGCGACTATCTCGGACAGTATTCGGTGCTCGGGACGGACGACGCATGCTCCGGCATGGACGATGACGCACGCCTCCGCTATCAGGCCGGTGACGCAGATCATCGGTTCCACGCGCGCAAAAGCACAGTTCGGTGCTGACGCCATCGCCGCACGACCTGTTCCAGCATGCAAACGCGCACCACGTCGGCGAGCCCATCGGGGAACTGACCGCGCCGCGCGGACCATCGATTTCGAGGACGATTCCGCCGCCGCCGGGAAATCGTGAGGCACGAACCGTTGCCCGTACGGAACAAGCCGCCACGGGCATGTGGTGACGAAGAAAACAGTTCCAGGCTCGGCGCCGAAGCGGACACATCATGATCCGCAAGCCGCTACAAACCGAAACCCTCGACCTCCACACCCCCGAACTTCCGAGCCAAGTTGTTCAGGGGCGCTGCGCGCTCCGCCGTGGGTGAGGAAGATTTGCTATGTGGCGGTTGGTGCGAGGTTGCGGCTTGTGGTCACTACAACAACGACGGATCAACCCCGCACATCATCACCAACTCGTGGTCACCACCATTTCGTGTCAGCCAGACCGAACACCCCCAACCACGGCCCAACTCAAACCCCAGCACCCCAGTCATTGCCAAACAAACACACCCCCCAACCAGGCTCAACCCCCACTTCCGAGCGAAGCGAGACCGAGCATTCCCCGTTCGCGGCCCGGCTCGCGTCCGAGTGGCCGCTGCGCCCGCGACGAAGTCGCAAGCAGCGGTCGCTCGGACGCGAGCCACACAAGGGCCGCGAACACGCAGCGCCGCAGGCGCTGCCAAACAAACACAGCCGCGAACCCGCAGCGCCGCGGGCGCTGCGATCAAACACAGCTACGCTCTCGAACATGAGTGATGTGACCTTGTGGGAGTACGCGACCGTGCCGTTGCTGACGCACGCGACCAAGCAGATTCTCGATCAGTGGGGTGCTGACGGCTGGGAGCTGGTCACCGTGCTGCCCGGCCCGACCGGCGAGCAGCACGTTGCCTACCTCAAGCGCCCCAAGTAGTGAAGGGATGACGAAGTGACTCAGTGGGAGAAGAACCTCGCCGAACTCGGGTTGACCCTGCCCTCCGTCGCGGCCCCGGTCGCGGCCTACATCCCAGCGATCCGGACCGGGTCGCTTGTCTACACCTCTGGCCAGGTGCCGTTCGTGGCTGGTCGCTTGTCCGCGGTCGGCAAGGTCGGCGCCGAAGTGTCGCTCGAGGCGGCCAAGGACGCGGCACGGGTGTGTGCGCTGAACGCGCTGGCGGCGGTGCACGATCTGGTCGGGCTCGACGCGGTGGTGCGGATCGTGAAGGTGGTCGGGTTCGTAGCTTCCGCACCGGGATTCGGTGACCAACCTACTGTCGTCAACGGCGCTTCGGAGTTGCTCGGCCAAGTCTTCGGCGACGCGGGCAGGCACGCGCGCTCCGCTGTGGGCGTGGCCGAACTGCCGTTGAACGTCCCGGTCGAGGTCGAACTGATCGCTGAGGTGCGTTAGACCGGAAGTACCGGCATCCGTTTCTACCCCGAGGTTTGCGATGACGCCGACACACCCCGCTTATGGGCAGCTCCGACCGGTCACCGAGACGGCCGCGGTGCTGCTGGCGGACAATCCGGGGCAGATGACCCTGGAGGGGACCAATACCTGGATCCTGCGCGCTCCGGGGCGATCGGACTGTGTGGTGGTCGATCCGGGGCCTCGGGACAAGTCGCACAGCAGGGCAATCGTCGAGGCCACCGGCGGCGACATCGCCCTCACCTTGATCACCCACCGTCACCATGACCACACCGGCGGCATCGATCGGCTTGCCGAGCTGACCGGAACGCCGGTGCGGGCCAGGGATCCCGGTTTCCTGCGCGGATCGGACGGTGCGCTGGTGAACGGTGAGGTGATCGAGGCGGCGGGTCTGCGGATCACGGTATTGGATACGCCGGGACATACCGGCGACTCGGTCAGCTTCGTACTCGACGACGCGGTGTTGACGGGCGACACCATCCTCGGCGCCGGCACGACCGTGCTGGACTCCAGTGATGGCACGCTGGCCGACTACCTGGCGTCGCTCGACAAGTTGGTCGAGGCGGGCAGGGGCAAGGCGCTGTTGCCCGCGCACGGTCCGGATCATCCCGACCTGGAGCCGATCGTGCGGTACTACATCGCGCATCGACGGGAGCGGCTCGACCAGGTGCGTGCGGCGTTGCGAGAGCTCGGGCCGGACGCGGGCGCGATGGCGGTGGTGCGCAGGGTGTACGCCGATGTGGACAAGCGGTTGTGGTTGGCAGCGCGCAGTTCGGTGCAGGCACAGTTGGAATACCTGCGCGTGCACGGCTAGCCCGAACACGACAGAAACACGCCGGGTTCAGTGCAATGCTGGACCCGGCGTGTTGCGCGGGGTCGGAGCGAGGGTCAGCGCGCGCGCCGCGCGAGCCGCTCGGAGTCGGAAATAAGCACGCTCTTGCCCTCGAGGCGCAGCCAGCCGCGGTGTGCGAAGTCGGCGAGCGCCTTGTTCACGGTCTCGCGGGAGGCGCCGACCAACTGGGCGATCTCCTCCTGGGTCAGGTCATGGGTGACCCGCAGGGCGCCCGCTTCCTGGGTACCGAACCGCTGGGCGAGCTGCAGCAGTGCCTTGGCGACTCGGCCGGGTACGTCGGTGAAGATCAGGTCGGCCAGGTTGTTGTTGGTGCGGCGCAGGCGCCGGGCGAGCACGCGCAGCAGTTGCTCGGCGATCTCGGGGCGCTGGTCGATCCAGGATTTGAGGGCGTCCCGGTCCATGGTTACGGCGCGGACTTCGGTCACCGTGGTCGCGGTGGAGGTCCGCGGGCCCGGATCGAAGATCGACAATTCACCGAACATGTCGGACGGACCCATGATGGTCAGCAGATTCTCTCGGCCGTCGGGTGAGCGCCGACCGATCTTCACCTTGCCGGACGTGATGATGTACAGCCGGTCGCCGGGCTCACCCTCATTGAAGATGACGTGGCCGCGCGGGAAATCCACGGGCTGCAGTTGTTTGGCGAGGGCGGCCACCGCAGTGGGCTCGACGCCCTGGAAGATGCCTGCTCTGGCGAGGGCCTCGTCCACGAATGTGCTCCTTATGGGGAATGGCTCTGTACTGGACCGATGCGACTCGGCCAACAGCGGAGTCTACGCGGCATGATCACAGCGTAGTGACAGACACCACGTAACGAATGGATTGCGTGGCGCAGCGGAGAACCGTATCAGTTCCCGATCGGCGGCGTCCGCGGGTCCCTCCGCGGTCACGCCGGCTGCCGCTGCTGAGACCGTGGCTCGCTGTCGGGTCAGCTTGCTCGGGCCACATCCATCTCCTCGCCGCGCGCGCGGCGTCTGCGCTTTCGGGCTACGGCGGCGGGGAGGCCGAGCTTTGTCAGCTCCTTCACCTCGGCGTTGCTTGCTTTGTCCAGGTACTGCTGAACCTCTTCGTCGGGTTCGAGAAGCTTGCGGAGCCGATTCTCGACCCGCTCCATACCCAGTGCGAACAGCATCAACACCACTGGGAAGAGCACCACAGCGAGTCCTTGCATGACGAGCAGTAAACACTGTCCAGGTCTCAGATGGAATACGGCAAGTCAACGGGAACGACAACGTTGTCTGCCGGTTCCGTATGGTGGACGCGTGCGAGTCTCTCCCTCCGTTGCCACCGGGAACGGGCCTTCGTCTGCCTCCGAGGCGGGCGATGCGCGGCCGGTCGCCGCCCCGGTTCAGAGGCGGAAAACCCGGGCGCGACAAGCGGAAACCCAGCTCGGTCTGGTCCGTAGGGCACGCCGGATGAACCGAGAACTCGCGGTCGCATTCCCGGACGCGCATTGTGAACTCGACTTCACCACTCCGCTCGAATTGGCGGTCGCGACAATACTTTCCGCGCAGTGCACCGACGAGCGCGTGAATCTGACCACTCCGGCGCTGTTCGCGCGCTACCCCGACGCCCGCTCCTACGCCGAGGCAAACCGCGCGGAGCTGGAGGAATACATCCGACCCACCGGGTTCTATCGCAACAAGACCACGTCGTTGATCGGGCTGGGGCAGGCGCTGCTGGAACAGTACGACAGTGAGTTGCCTCACACCCTGGTCGAACTGGTCCGTTTGCCGGGCATCGGTCGCAAGACCGCCAACGTGATCCTGGGTAATGCCTTCGGGGTGCCCGGCATCACCGTCGACACTCATTTCGGCCGTCTGGTGCGTCGCTGGCAGTGGACCTCCGAGGAAGATCCGGTGAAGGTCGAACACCTCGTGGGTGCGCTGATCGAGCGCAAGGAATGGACCATGCTGTCGCACCGCGTGATCTTCCACGGGCGGCGGGTGTGCCATGCCCGCAGGCCCGCGTGCGGCGCCTGCATCCTGGCCAAGGACTGCCCCTCGTTCGGCATCGGGCCGACCGATCCGGCGGCCGCGGCCCAACTGGTGAAAGGACCGGAGCGGGAGCATCTGCTCGAGCTGGTGGGCCGGTGAGTTCGGAACCATCCAGCGGGAAAGTCGCGGGACCAGCGTGGCGGTGGGGGATTGTCGGTGTGATCGCGGTGGTGGCACTCGCGGTGGCCTTGTGGCCGCGTGGGGACGATGGCGAAGCGAACCCGGGTCGACAACAGCCGACCGGAGTGTCGAGTGCCCTGCGCGCCGAGGCAGGTCTGGCGGCCTGCCCGCAACCCGCGGCAGGCGCCGCCGGGAACGGCCCACTGGCAGGCATCACACTGGAATGCCTGGCAGACGGGCGGCCGGTGGATCTGGCGGCGGCTATGGCGGGCAAGCCCGCGCTGCTGAATCTCTGGGCCTACTGGTGTGCACCATGCGCTCAGGAGTTGCCTTATTTGCAGCAATACGCACGACGCGCAGCGAACGCGATTACGGTGCTGACCGTGCACAGCGACCCTGATGAGGCCAAAGCACTGTCTCGGCTGACTGGACTGACGGTGAAACTTCCTGGCGTGCTCGACGGTGACTCGCGGGTGCGCGCGGCTGTCGGCGCCCCCGCAGTGCTACCGATTTCGGTGCTCGTGCGGTCGGATGGGTCGGTCGCCGAGGTGGTGGTGCGGGCATTCAACGGGGTCGAGGACATCGCGAACACCGTCGCGGGCGAGCTCGGAGTGGCCGCATGACACAGTGGGCGAACGGATCGGTTGTGGAGGTATCGGTGCGGGTGTTCACTCGGGTCGGCGGCATAGTGTGTGGGGGAGGTGTGCGATGACCATCCCTGTGCCGCAAGATATTCCGAAGTGGCTGAGCAGGGCGGCAGATCCGGCCGCCGATACCGCGGATACCTTGGCGGCGGCCCGTGCGCTGCGCAGGGCCATGGCCGTGACATCGACGCCGAGGCAGGCCGCGGTGCTCGTGCTGTTCGGCGGCTCGCCCGAGGCGGACCCGAACGCGCCCGGTGGACTGCCCGCCGACGCGGAGGTGCTGCTCACCCAGCGCGCGTCCACAATGCGACAGCATCGCGGCCAGGTCGCGTTCCCCGGCGGTGCGGTGGACCCGGGCGATGCCGGGCCGATCGACACCGCGTTGCGCGAAGCCTGCGAGGAGACGGGCCTGGACGGCGCGGGCGTTCAACCCATCGCTGTGCTTCCGAAACTGTTCGTTCCGCCGTCTCGGTTCGACGTGACGCCGGTGGTCGCGTACTGGCGAACGCCGAGCGAGGTCCGTGTGGTGGACGAGAGCGAGACCGAGCGGGTTGCTCGCGTTCCGGTCGCCCAACTCCTCGATCCGGCGAACCGCTTCTTGGTCAGGAGCGCCCTCGGCTACCAGAGCCCGGCCTTCCAGGTGGACGGGATGCTGGTCTGGGGCCTGACCGGCGGCATCCTCGCCGGGATCTTCCGGGCCGGCGGCTGGGAATTGGAATGGGATCACGAGGATGTTCGTGATCTGGAGACCGCACTCGCTGCCCTGGGGATGACGCTATGAGTTCGTCGGCCTGGCTCGACATCGCGGTCGTGCTGCTCGCGCTGCTGGCTGCCTCCTCGGGGTGGCGGCAAGGCGCGGTCGCCTCCGCGCTCGCCTTTCTCGGTGTGGTGCTCGGTGCGGTCGCGGGCATTCTGATCGCGCCACACATCCTGGTCCACGTCGACGAGGGACGCACCAGGGTGTTGACCGGTGTGCTGCTCATCGTGGTGCTGGTGATCGTCGGTGAAGTCGCGGGCATGGTGCTCGGCCGCGCCGCGCGCAGCGGCATGCACCACCCGTTGACCCGCAGTGTGGACAGCGCGGTCGGCGCCGTGCTGCAGGCGGTGGCCGTGCTGGTGACCGCCTGGCTGCTGGCGTTGCCGTTGGCCACCTCGTCACAGCCGGCGATCGCGACCGCGATCAACGGCTCGCGGGTGCTCGCCGACGTCAATGACGTCGCGCCGAACTGGCTGCGCCGGCTGCCCAACGAGTTCTCCAAGCTGCTCAACACCTCCGGTCTGCCGGACGTGATCGGGCCGTTCGGCCGCGCGCCGATCGCGGCCGTCGAGCCACCCGATCCGAGTGTGCTCGCCAGCCCGGTTGCGGCGTCGTTGCAGCAGAGCGTGCTGCGCATCCGCGGTGTCGCGCCGAGTTGCCAGCGGGCGTTGGAGGGTTCGGGATTCGTGATCGCGCCCGAACGGGTGATGACCAACGCCCACGTGGTCGCGGGCACCACCAGCGTCGCGGTGGACACCCCGCGCGGCCCGCTAGACGCCATCGTGGTGCTGTTCGACCCGTCCAAGGACGTCGCAGTGCTCGCGGTACCCGGGCTGACCGCTTCGGTGGTCCCGCAGGCGCCCTCGCCTGCGCGCTCGGGAGACAGCGCCATCGTGCTCGGCTACCCGGGCGGCGGCCCGTACACCGCCAGCGCGGCCCGTGTTCGCGAGACGCTCGACCTCACCGGACCGACCATCTACCGCAACGGAACCGTGGAGCGTGAGGTATACACGGTGCGCGGCCAGGTGCGGGCGGGTAATTCCGGAGGGCCGCTGGTGGATACGGATGGTCAAGTGCTCGGTGTGGTCTTCGGCGCCGCGGTCACCGACGACGACACCGGTTATGTCCTCACGCTCGCGGAGGTCCACGCGCAGCTCGACGCGGCTGCTGGGATCTACGATCCGGTCGACACCGGGGCGTGCGTTCTCAGCTGAATCGGCGCCCCGGCCACGCAGGTGGCGGGGGCGGCCGATCGCCGGTAGGACGGCAGGAGGGTTCAGCCGAGAAGTTTGGACAGTTCCGTCGTGACGGCGTCCGGGTTTTCTTGATGGGCGAAGTGGCCAGCCGCGGGAATGCTGACCAAGCGACGTTCGGGCGAGAGATGATGGGCGCGGCGGACGGTTCCTGCCAGGACATAGGGGTCGAGGTCGCCGCGCATGGCCAAGACTGGAATGTGGATCGGCTCGCGCATGGTTGCCATGAATCGGCGGCCGTCCGGACGCCACTGGCTGCGGAACGCCCAGCGCTGGTACTCCAGCGCGCAATGCGCGGCGCCGGGAATCTGGATGGCCGACCGCATCCGCCGCGCGGTGTCGACGAATTCGGCGGTGCCCGACCAGCCCAGGCTCACCCGCTGCCGCAGCAGCCGTTCCACCTCGACGCCGTCCGCGGTGGTCAGCAGGTGCTCGCCGTAGCGCGGCGGCTGGTAGCGCAGGAAGTTCGGCAGCCAGGCCGCGCGCTGGCGGCGGGTGCGTAAGACGGCGGTCTTCAGCGCCGACGGATGCGGCGAGCCGACCAGCGCTATCGAGCGGACCAACCGTGGATGCAACACCGCGGTGGTCCAGCAGACCAGCCCGCCATCGGCGTGCCCGACCAACGTGGCGTCGGTGTAGCCCAGCGCACGGATGAGTCCTGCGACGTCACCCGCCAGCGTCCAGCCGTCGTAACCGCGTGGCGGTTTGTCACTGTCGCCGTAGCCACGCAGGTCGACGGCGACAGCGCGATAGCCGAGTTCGGCCAGACCGGTCAGCTGGTGACGCCAGGACCACCAGAAGTCCGCGAAGCCGTGCAGCAGCACCACCAGTGGTACGTCGGCACGCTCGGCGGCCGCCTCCACGATATGGAATCGAATGCCGTTGGCATGGACATCCCGATGCGTCCATGGTCCGTCGTAACGGACGCTGGACGGATCCGGAAGCGAGTTCGACGACACGCCGATCGAGCCTAGTAGTCGCGGTACCCGGAGGGGAAAACCACGCCTAGTAAGCCCGCTTCTCCAGTGCGAGACGGTCGTCATCGGCGGCTGCGCCGAGACTGTGCGGCAGCACCGTGCGCGCCTGCTTGAGCGAGTCGATCGTCTTCTCCGGGGCGCGCAGTTTCTTCACTCGCCGGTAGCCGAGGAACGCGAGCGCCGCGGTCGCCACGATCATCAGCAGGAAAACGATCAGGAACGCTGCCCAGCGCACCAGCCATACGTCGAGCAGTTCACCGACGAAGAAGAAAAAGAAGAAGGTGCTGAACAGCAGGACGGTCAGGGCGAGGATGAAATAGACACTGCCCTGCAGGGCCTTTTTGATCTCGCCGGTGACTTCTGCCTTGGCCAGTTCGACCTCGGCCCGGACCAGGGTCGACATCTGCTCGGTGGCATCGCGGACCAGACTCCCGAAGCTCGCCGAGCCCAGGGGATCCGCGTCCGACAGGGGAATGGAGGTCACTGTACGACCGCGCTGTGCGTCGTTCCCGTTACCGCCGTGGTTGAAACTCACTTGGTCGACCCTTCTCCCTGTCCCTGCACTGCTTCGACTCCATTCGATGTGCGGTGCTCGCGAGGCCCTACCGCCTCCGGGCACATCGCTCGCCCCGCTGTGTTCGGTCTGCGGGGCTCGCGGTGCCCTACGTGGTCACGCAGGCTACCGCCTCCGGGCACATCGCTCGCCCCGCATTATTCTTCTCGTTGTAGTGTTCGTGCGTCCCGCCGCGCTTGGTGGGCACGCCCACGCCGCAACAGTAGCGCCGAACCGGCGAGCGACGCCGCCATTGATGTGACCAACACAGCGGCCTTTGCCAGTTCGACGGCGGATCCGACTCCGATGTCGGCCAGCGCGAGTTCCGCCATGAGAAGGCTAACCGTGAAGCCGATCGCGCCGAGCACCGACAGGGCGAACATGTCCCGATAGCCCAGACCCATCGGACGCTTCGCGATGCCCAACCGGATTGCCACCCAGCTGATCCCGAAGATGCCGACGGTTTTGCCGATCAGCATGCCGAGAATCACGGCCAGCGCGAGCCTGTCGGTGAACAGTTCGCCGAACACCGTGGTGTCCAACGGAACTCCCGAGGCGAACAGCGCGAACAGCGGAACGCACAGCCCGGCGGAGATCGGCTGGAGGATGTGCTCGAGGTGGGTGGCCGGCGCGGTCTCCTCGCCCTGGTCCGGCCGGACCCTGGTGAGTAGGCCGAGCGCCACGCCGGCCATGGTCGGATGGATCCCCGCCTCGTGCAGCGCGTACCAGGACACCAGCGCCAGCGGGAGATAGAGGAACGGTGTGCTGATTCGTCGGTGCTGGGCCAGTGCCCACCCGGCGAAGCAGGCCGCCGCCACCAGTAGCCACAGCACCGACAGTGCGGCGGTGAACAACACTGCGATCAGGATGATCGCCATCAGATCATCGACCACCGCGAGACTGAGCAGGAAAATTCGCGCGCTTGCCGGAACCCGTGAACCGGTCAGCGCGAGCACGGCCAACGCGAACGCGATGTCGGTGGCGACCGGGATAGCCCAGCCACGCTCCATGCCAGGGACGCCGAACCCGACCGCCGCCGCGATCAGCGCCGGTGTCACCACGCCGCCCACCGCGGCGATGATCGGCAGGGCGGCCCGCCTGCGGTCGGCCAGTTCGCCGACGACGAGTTCGCGTTTGAGTTCCAGGCCCGCGACGAAGAAGAAGACCGCGAGCAAGCCGTCCTCGGTCCAGTCGGCCAAGGTTGACTCGAGGTGCAGCGGCTCGACCGACAGGACTGTCTCGGTCATCGTCACGTAGCTCCCGCCAAACGGCGAGTTCACCCACAGCAACGCCACGGCAGCCGCGATCAGAAGCAGTGTTCCACCAGCGGTTTCGGTGCGAAGATAGCGGGTCAGTTCCGAACGTACCTGCGTGATCACGGTGAACCTTCCGGCAGGATGGTCAGGACGAGCGGACATCTCCCGCCGAATCGGCTGCCGGGTAGACGAACGCACGCCGACCAGACTTCCCGGCACACCGTACGCAATTCTAACGCGAACGGCCGGTGCCGGATCCGGATTCCGGATTCCGCCACTGGCCGCCGAGCGCCGCGTTCGCCGGTTTGTGGTCAGGTTTTGTTGGTGTGGATGGTGGTGAGGATGGTGGGGTCGAGGAGGGTGGAGGTGTCGCCGGGTTGGCGGCCTTCGGCG
>NZ_JBEZDE010000023.1:0-113095 GCF_040648115.1 Nocardia sp. NPDC049190 | reverse complement strand
GATCCGCCGCTACATCATCTGGCGCAACAAGCACGCCACCGACCAACGACTACGACAGATCATAGACAAGGCGAACGTTGCCTGATGCGGCACTAATCGTCGCCGAAGGGGATCGAGACCATTTCTATGGACTGCTGATAGAGCATCTCGACAAAGCACAATGCCGGACGCTGCTGACCGACACCGATCCGCAGGTTCGAACTCGGGTGTGCTGGGTGACCTCCTGGGACCGCCGTAACCGAGGTCCGGTCGACGTTGCGCTGGATGTGTTGGCCGACGATCGTTTCGACTACGCCTGGCCGGAATGCATCGAGGTGCTGCGCAGACCGATAGAATTCAATCTTCTCGTCGGCGCGCTGGTGGATGCGCCGAGCGAAGGGTTGAGTGAGCGGCTGCTGGTCACGCTCGGACTGCCTGCCGCCACTCGTATCCTGAGTTCTCTCCCCAGCTGTCCTCTGCACCGATCGGCTGCACATTTTGGAAGTGGTGTGGCGAAGTCGTTGCCGCACACCGATGCAAACACCTGCCCGTTCTCCTTGCGCTATTGGGCAGTTCGTTCGGAACGGTCCGGTACGAGGCGATGCGGGAGCTGAAAGAATTCGGGCCGGGCATCATCGACTTACTGCGGTTGGTACCCCGGGACTCGGCTGCGCGGCGAGCAGCGCTGGTGATGCTCGCCGAGTTCGGGTGGAACCACATCGCTGCGGAAGATCTGGTGATGCTTCGGCGGTTGATCCGGATGAAGCAGCACGGCGAGGCACCTGAATCATTGTCCATGGGCATATTCGACGGCGCGTGGTTTGCGCTGCCGACCACCGATCAGGCCGCGGTCCTGAACGCGCTCGATCTCACTGATCCGGTTCCCGCGACGATGCGTATGGGATTCGCGCCGTGGCAGGGGACAAAACCGGAGCGTATGCCCACCGACATGTGGACGAGCCGGAAAGGCGATTTCTGGACCGAGAATTCGCAGCTGTACGGGCACAGCCTCTGCCCTGAGGTATTCGTCACTCCGGTGCTGGACGGGTGGACCCTGGTCTTCTGCCGCAACGAGGCACTCGGCGGAATGACACCGGCCTCGACCTCGGCGCACAGCCGGTACGAGCTGTATCAGCGGATGGAGCAATTGAGCCAGCAGTTCGGGACCGCGCACTGGTACGAACAGTTCATCATCGACGACTACGCCGACACTACATGGAGCCAGTGGTGCATCGCCCGGGACGGCGAATTCCGCATGCACTGCGTGTCTTCCGACGACGTCTATGTCTATCGGTGCGAGGAACACGACCCCGTGGACACACTCGCCGAGCTGAAGGCATGGATGGAGGCCAACGACCAGGGGCGAGCCGCGCTCGGCGCAAGAGGAGCACGATCGGACAGCAGCGTATGCGGCCATACTGCATGAGCGTAACGGGGATGATCGCTTGCCTCCCGAAGACCAGGAGCCGGATCCAGAGGAACTCGACGATCGCTTCCCGGCTGCAGACTCCGCGCAGGACCTGGTATTCGGTGCATATGCAGCGGCACAGCGATTGTCGATAAACCTGGAGAGCCTCGGCCCGCACACCACAGTCGAAGGCACGGGAGTGCTGGCTGTACCGCACTCACTACGACACCTCCTACGCCGCGGCGCTCTACCGATCTGACCCACAACGCAACAGTCCCAGCACAACTGGATCCGACGAGTTCGCGTTGACAAGGAGTCGGCTGGCCGTGCGGCCGGTGGGACGAAAATGATCGTTTGAGTCCCAACGGCACCGCCGCCGCCTCGCTCCGGAAACCCGCAGTTCACACACCCCACAATTTGGGACACAACCCGTGCGCGGAAACTACGGGACGGAACCGGAACATGTCAGCCCTTTATGGGACAGTTCGCGGCATGGGCCGCTTCGGATACGCGCGGGTGTCGACCCGCGGGCAGAAAGACGACTCCCCGGTCGACGCGCTCGAAGCTGTCGGGTGCGAACGGATCTGGGTCGACAAGGATCGGGCAAGCTCGCACGGCGGCCGGAGTGGGACCGCTGTTTCGAGCATCTGCGCCGCAGCGATGAACTGGTAATCACCCGGCTGTCGCGGCCGTTCCGGTCGGTGCGGCACATGACCGACTCGCCGCCCAGCTCGATGAACGCGGCATCGACCTGATCGTGCTCAAACAAGGCATCGACACCACCACCCCCGCCGGGCGGTTCCTGTTCCACGTCATCGCCGCGATGGACGAGATGACCGCGGACCTGATCAGCGAGGGCACCCTAGAGGGACTGGAGTCGGCGCGAGCCCGCGGCCGGGTCGGCGGCCGGCCACCAGCGCTGACCAAGCTGCAGGCGCTCAAGGCCAGCGAGATGTATGACGAACTCGACTCGCAGGGCAAGCGCCGATACACCGTCGCTCAGATCGCCGAGACCTTCGGCGTCTCACGCAAAACCATCTACCGTCACCTGACCACAACCTGAACCCCAGCCCCAACCAAACGACTACGGCAATCCGCCCGATTTTAGGCCAGTCGGGAACCCTGAACCGGAAACTCGACATCACTGCTGGTCAAGCCATTGTCGTTGTTTTTCGCGCGATTACTACCAGGACCCCCGCTTCGCCGGCCGCGCCTACTCCGCGCAATGCCTGCGTGCCGACCTCTACCGCTTCACAGCCGATGCTCACCAACATCACCGAAACCGACCAGGAATCCGTCATCGGCCCCGAGCGCTGACCAGCACGGGGTAGCTTGTCGGCAACACCGACACGTCCACTCCAGCCGCCTGCTACCCCCACCAGAACCACCCCAAGCTGGTATTCAATCGGCGCGAGTGCCGGAGGCGAGAAAGACCGGGAAGGCGAGGAACAGCCGATCGTTGCGTGCCCTGGCGGCTTGCTCGTCGAGCCAGGCGCCTTCTCCTGCGATGTTGGCGAGGAGCGGCAGGCATGCGCTGTCTGTCCACACGATCGTATGGACCTCGACGGCGACGTTGACGAACCCGTTGTCCAGAAGGAGGTTCCGGTATCGGCGGGCGACCCGCGGGTTTGGCATACCGTCTGCGCGCGCGTGGACGAGCGCGCGGGTGAGTTCGGGATCGTCGGAGTCGATCACAAACGTATCCCAGTCCTGGCCGACAAGCACCGCGCGACCGTTTCTAGCCAGGACCCGGCGGGCCTCAACGACGGCTCGCTCGGGCTCGGCGAGGGCGTGCAGGACCTTGTCGGCGCGGTAGCCGGTGACCGAGCCGTCATCGAGAGGCAACGCGGTGGCGTCACCGACGTGGAACTCGCTCGTGGGCCAGCGCTCGATGGCGATCTCGATCATGGCGGGGTCCAGGTCGATGCCGACGGCTCTCACCCCACGGGCAGCCAACTCGCCGACGGCGCGCCCGCCCCCGCAGCCGACGTCGACAACGGTGTCGCCAAGCGCTTTATACGTGTGTTCCCGCAGGTTACGAGCCTGGGGTAGGTCATCAAAGGCGTTGAGGAGGGTAAGCAATGTGGACATGACCGCCATTGTGCGACTTAATGTCGACATGAAGTCAATCGGCGAGGTGGCGGCTCAGTTCGGGTTGCCGACACACGTGCTGCGACATTGGGAGGCGGAAGGACTGCTGAAACCGGCCCGCGCAGGCGACCGTCGCCGCTACAACAACGCGGACTTGTACCGGGTGGCGGCGATCCTGATCTCGAAGGAGGCGGGCCTCGGACTCGCGGACATCCGGACGATGCTGGCCGCCCGGTCCGCACCGGCCCGCCATGAGGTGATGGCGGGTCACCGCGAGAGGTTGCTGGCACGAATCGCCCGGGCGCAGGCCGCACTCGACATGCTCGAGGGCGGCTTGGAATGCCCACACGACGACATCATGACGTGCCCGCATTTCCAAGGATTGCTGGCCGACCGACTACAGCCCCCTTCCATGACGGGTTCGGACGGCCGTAACACCGATCGGGCAGTCGAGCTCGCCTACGGGAATCATGAAGACGCCCCGGACGAACTGGACATAGTTGGCCGACCCGACCCAGACCGCGTCAAGTCGGACATCGACCAACAGGATGCGGCAGCGACTCGCCGTGGGCCGGCACGACGAACACAAGCAGGTAAACGACGCTGACACAAGAACTCTTGGTGACGACACGATGGTGTGATAACCCCAGTCATACCGAGAGTCCCCGCTCCCGACTTGCACCACCCAGAGCGGCCGCCCGGCCAGCGCCCCCAACCCGCCCATGGCAGACGAAGTGCTGTCAATTTTCGTCTGCACAAATCGCCAAGCGGGACACCGAACGACGCCCAAATTCACCTGTAACTGCCGCCGGAATTCACCCGTCTAGCCACCCATGGAGCTAACCAACCCACAATCAATGCGTAACAGCTATGAATATGATAGTGAAGCGCTCGTAGTCCATAGGTTCAACCGCACGTTTCATTGATTAAATTTCATGGGATTCCTCCCCCCTGCTCCTGCCAGTTACGCATCAAGCTCTCTCGGACCGCCGTCTGCGCATCTCGAGATCGAGGAGGTGTCCAGACGGCATGCAGTGGCTTGCATTGCGGGTGGGGCACTTCCACGACTCAGCTGATCGTCTCTCAACAATGACGCGGAGCTGATCGGCCGATTGTGTCGGGCTCTCGCGTCATACTGACGGTCATGGGGTATGAAGCCGTGCGGCGGTATTCTCGCAGGGGACGGGTAGGCGGAAGTTACGTGAGGGGGTCGGTCCGCTTCACCGACCGACGCGCACCCCAGCGGCCGGGGCGCTACCGATCTCCGTACTTCCACGGCTACCACAGTGCATCGCCCATGCCTATCCTGTGGGGCTTCGCGGCACTCGTGGGCGGCGCGATCCTCCTGCTGATCGTGCTGGCCCTCACCCACATGGGATCTACCGACAGGCCGGCCGACACCGCCGTGGTGCCGTCGACCCTCGCGCCCGCACAGCCGAAGTCGTGCTTCCCGTTCAACTGCTGACCGTGACGATGAGCCCAGGAAGCCCAGTCTGCGGCAACTCCTAAGCGCCGGATTTCTCAAAGATGTTCCTCGCCTCCCTAGTAGGAATGCGTCGTCGGCCTGCACCTCGACCTGCATCTCGACCGCTGTGTCCTGGTCGAGCACGCTACGGGAGTAGCCGCGCGGGTCGAGGGTGACCACGGTGAATTGCTCGGCGAGGGGGCCGATGACGGGGTCGAAGACGGCGGCGTCGCCTCCGCTGCCGGGAAGCAACAGTAGAACCGGGCCGCTGCCGCGGACCTCGTAGTAGATGGTGGCGCCGGGAACTTTCAATGTGGCGGATCTCATTGGTGTCGCTCCTGTTCGGAGGGCCATTGTTCGAGTGCGACGTGCAGTGCGTCGACGATGCGTTCCCAGTAGTCCGTGGTCGCGCGGGCGTACCCGAACCCCCCGGTTGCCTCGAGAACGCTGAATCCGTGGAATGTGCTGCGCAGCAACCGGACCGCGTCAGTACAGCTCGGGGTTGGCGGCGCAGAACCGGCCGTAGGCCTGATGCTGGGGCGTATGGGGTTGGTCGAGGTCGGTGAGTCTGTGCTGGATGGTGAGGACGATGTCGAGCACGTATTCGCCGACGAGCTGGACGATGAAGGGGATGATCCACGGGTCGGTGGCGTCGATGATCTGGTCGAGGTGGTGTTGGCGGACGTGGCCGTCGTGGTGGCGGGTGTAGGGGCAGTGCAGGACCTTGGCTTGCCTCGTAGACAGCCGACCGGAGACGTCCTCGGCCGGCGCGGGGTTGTACAGGCGATACGGGAGGGTGAGGTGCTCGCCTTGCACCCATAACCGGAAGGATCCTGCGGGTGGAAGGTGTGCTGGTGGTAATGTCTGCACGACGGCACGCACATCGGCTGCCAGGAATGCGGGAAACGCGGGTAGAAGCGCGAATTCGAGTGCAGCGTCCACGTGACCTATCCGTTGGCGCGAGACTGCGAGTTGGTCTCGATGGCGGGCCTGGATGATCCGGCACGGTCGAGGACGCGGTAGACGGTGGCGCGCCCGACGGAGAAGACCTCCATCAGTTCGGCGATGGTGTAATCGCTGCTGGCGTGCATCCGGACGAGTTCGGCTTGCTGGCGGGTGGTGAGCTTGGGTCGGCGGCCTTTGAGCTTGCCGCGGGAGCGGGCGATGGCCATGCCCTCACGGGTGCGCATCCGCAGCAGGTCGGTTTCGAATTCGGCGAAGTCGGCGAGCATGTTGAAAAACATCTTCGACATCGGGTCGGCGGGGTCGTAGATGCTGCTGCCCAGCGAGAGGCGGACTCCGCGGGCGACGAGGGTATCGCCGATCTCGCGGGCGTCGGGAACCGAGCGAGCCAGCCGGTCGAGCTTGGGCACCACCAGGGTGTCACCAGTTCGTACGGCGGCGAGGGCCTGGTCGAGTCCGGGAGGGCTGCGGTTTGTGCCGGTAAGGCCTCTGTCGAGATAGACCCTCTCATCCGGAACGCCCAGTGAGGTGAGGATCTCGCGTTGAGCGGTGAGGTCTTGCAGCACGGTCGAGCACCGGGCGTAACCGACGAGTTCTCCCACTCGGCCAGGGTACCGTTCAGCACCCCATCACCGGACAATTCGCGGACCACCTATGTGAGACAACGTTCTCGCAGTTCGGCAGTCGCGAGATCCGCACGTGGAGATGTCTCGCCGATGGAACCCTTAAGGGACACCCTTTTTCAGCTCCAGCGTCCGCGTCTCGCCGCGGCCCCATTCCGGCGTATTCGGGTCCCACCCCTTGCGGGTCCGTGACACTCTGTTCTGAGATCGGCCCTGCTGACACTGTCGCACCCGGCGGTTCCCCGGGGGTCGGACTGGGCGGCAGTGGTTCCGGGTTCCGGAGCGAGGCGGACGTGTCCCAATTCGGCCGATCGGTCCACGGGGACGGTGATTCGGAGGTGTCGCAGGCTCAGGGGGCGGGTTGGAACAGTTCGATCAAGTTGCCAGCGGGGTCGGCGAGCAGGATCTGGCTTCCGCCGGGACCGGTGATCACGTCGCTGCGGAATTCGGCGCCGGTGTCGCGCAGGCGTGTGATTTCTGCTTCGAGGTCGGTGACGGTGAGATGGATGCGGTTGCCGCCGGCACCGGCGCCGGCGGGGGTGACGCGGGCGCCGGAACTGGTCGGGCCGGACAACAGTAGCCGCAGCGGGCCGCGGACGACGTCGGCGAAAGCGGGTGCGGCGTTGGTGTGCAGGGTGAAGCCGAGGTGGCCGGTGTAGAAGGCGATGGCGGCTTGGACGTCGTCGACGAGGTAGCGGACGCCGGCGTATTCGCTGGAGGTGCTCATCGTTGGTTCCTTCGGGTGAGGCCGACGGCGGTGAGGGTCGGCAGTAGGTGACGGACGCGGGTGTCGATCTCGGTGGTGGTGGCCTGGAAGATTGGGTAGTTGTCTTCGTCGGTGCCGTTCGCGACTGCCGGGTCGGGGATGCTCCAGTGGATCCGGCGTGGGGCCTGCCCGAAGTCGGGGCAGACTTCGCGGGCCTTGTCACACAGGGTGATCACCGCGTCGAACCGGTGGCCTGCGAGGGTGTCGAGGTGGCGCGGCGTCTGGGTGGAGATGTCGATGCCGAACTCCTCACGCAGCACCCGCACCGCATTGGGGTGCATCGTAGGTTTGGGGCGGCTACCTGCGCTGACCGCTTCGACGCGACCGCCGCTGTGGTGACGCAGCAGTGCCTCGGCGATCGCTGAGCGTGCACTGTTGCCGCTGCATACGAACAGCACCGAGAGCGGTTCTGCCGGGTCGAATACCGGTGGCACGATGCTCAATCGGAGTGCCGGGTGTAATTCGGTGCCCGCGCCGATCAGTGTCTCGGCGCAGCGGTCCAGGTCCATGTGGTAGTAGCTGTCGCGGCCGTCGTGGCTGCTGCGTGTGGTGCGCACCAGCCCGCCCTCGCGCAGCAGACGCAGGTGGTAGGAGACCAGGTTCTGCGGTTCACCGACCAACCCCACCAACTCACGGACCCGGTAGTCGCTTCCGGACAGTTCGTTCAGCAACTGCCAGCGCAGCGGGTGCGCGGCCAGGTGAACGAATGGTGGCACGGCTTGACGGGACGACGTCATGGGCCAAGGATAACACGAGTACATCAAATGCATTTGATAAAAATCGGGGATCGGGTTGGGACGGGAGCACGGTGTTGAAGACAACACTGACGAATACGCCCGATGAGCTGCGCCGGAGCTTGGGGGTCACCGACGCTGTCGTCATAGGACTCGGGTCGATGATCGGGGCCGGGATATTCGTGACCCTGGCTCCGGCGGCTCGCGCGGGTGGGTCGGGGCTGTTGCTGGGGCTCGCCGTCGCGGCGGTCGTGGCCTACCGCAACGCGACCTCCTCGGCACGGCTGGCCGCGCGGTACCCGGCCTCGGGAGGCACGTATATGTATCGGGCGACCACTCCAGACGCACGAGCCCAAACCGTAAGGCGGATCAGCAGTTACCCGCGCGTCCTACATTGCCCCTGGGGTCAGCTTCGGGAGTTCTGGGCCAAGTAGGTCGTGTCCGTGCCCCGATGTTGTGAAGAAAGCGCCGTGCGCGGCGAGGGCGGTGCGTCCGGGCCCAAGCGTCGGCGCCTGCGGATCTGGTGATGCTGCTCGCGATGCCGGAAGGGCGAAGGGGCTCTCGGCTGAAGTGGTTCGACCGGCCGCCGACACCGATTAGGAATGAACTCGAGGTGTTTCAACTGGGCGCGACACTCCGCCGTGTGTCACTGATCCGTGCGGAGTATGTCGACCACGAAAAGCGCACGACAAAGGCGGTGCACGACAAAAGCAAGGAGATTACGCACTCCTTGCCACTTTCAACATATAACGCACCAGGGGTCTTGCGGCAAGACCCCCGTTGTGCTGCAGAATCTCCAGCCGAAGCCAGAACCTGCGGAAACAAGGGCTCAGGAAGTACCTGTGCTGTGGCAGCGTACGGTCCTGCGGGACGTCGACACGACGGTGGGAGTTGCCGTGTTGTTGTGAGCCCTCGGCGGGAGGTGCGGTGCTCGCCGTAGGACTGCGGGGAGCAGCTGGACGAAATACAACCTTGTGGGATGAGGGGTTTCATGATCGATGTGATCGTTGCCGGCGGTGGACCGACCGGCTTGATGCTGGCCAGCGAGTTGCGGTTGCACGGCGTGCACGCGCTTGTGCTGGAGAAGGAAGCCGAGCCGACCAGACATGTCCGGTCGCTCGGCCTACACGTGCGCAGCATCGAGGTGATGGACCAGCGCGGTCTGCTGGAGCGGTTCCTGGCGCTCGGTAAGCAGTACCCGGTAGGCGGCTTCTTCGCTGGTATCACCAAGCCGCAGCCCGACCGCCTGAACACCGCACATCCGTACGTCCTCGGCATCCCGCAGCCCGTTACCGAGCGCTTGCTGACCGAGCACGCCATCGAACTCGGCGTCGAGATCCGACGCGGCTGCGAACTGGTCGGGCTGAGTCAGGATGACCATGGGGTGACCGTCGATCTGGCCGACAGTACGCAGCTTCGCTCGCGCTACCTCGTCGGCTGCGACGGCGGCCGCAGCGCGGTGCGCAACCTGCTCCGAATCGGGTTTCCCGGGGAGCCCGCGCGGGTGGAGTGGTTGCTGGGGGAGATGGAGGTGGCTGCGCCGCCGGAGACACTGGCCGCCGTGGTGACCGAGATCCGCAAGACCCACAAGGGGTTCGGCGCCGGGCCCTCCGGGGGCGGGGTGTACCGCATCGTCGTGCCCGCCGAGGGGGTTGCTGAGGATCGGTCGGTCCCGCCCACCCTCGACGAGTTCAAGCAACGGCTGCTTGTGTTCGCCGACACCGACTTCGGCGTGCACTCTCCGCGCTGGCTTTCCCGCTTCGGCGACGCCACCCGGCTGGCCGAGCGCTACCGGGCCGGCCGGGTGCTGCTGGCCGGCGACGCTGCGCACGTCCACCCACCGATGGGTGGGCAAGGCCTCAACCTCGGCATCCAGGACGCGTTCAATCTGGGCTGGAAGCTGGCTGCCGAGGTCAACGGCTGGGCGCCGGAGGGGCTGCTGGACAGCTACCACACCGAGCGGCACCCGGTAGCAGCGGACGTGCTGAACAACACCCGCGTGCAGTCCGAGCTGATGTCCACCGAGCCGGGTCCTCAGGCCGTGCGTCGGCTGCTGTCGGAACTGATGGACTTCGAGGACGTGAACCGGTATCTGACCGAGAAGATCACCGCGATCGGGGTCCGCTACGACCTCGGCGAGGGGCACGAATTGCTCGGTCGGCGGTTGCGGGATGTGAAATTGAAGCGGGGGCGCCTCTATGCGCTGACACACGGCGGCCGTGGGGTGTTGCTCGACCAGACCGGTCGGCTGTCGGTGGCGGGTTGGACGGATCGGGTCGACCACGTCGTCGATATGAGTCCGGAGCTGGACGTGCCCGCAGCGCTGCTGCGGCCGGACGGTCACGTGGCGTGGGTCGGTGAAGATCAGCAAGATCTGCTCGTCCGGTTGTGCGAGTGGTTCGGCGCTGCTGTCAACTGAGTGCGCAGTTCTGACACCGAGCGGGTCGGACCGGGCTCCAGGGCGTGGCGGCCGCGCCTGCGGGCATCCTCGATCAAGCCACGTGCCTGGAGGCAAACAGCGCTGTTCGTGTCCCGCACCGAGCTGGGTTGGCGCCGCGACCGGACATGAGTCGACGAAGCCGTGGGTCGGCGAAGCGGCCTGACTCCGGAGACACCGGCGTCTGAACGTCACAGTGCCCGCCACCACGACGGGTGGCGGGCACTGGATCGGGAGGATCACCCGAGATCAGCGGACGAACGTCGCCGCCTGCTCGGCCAGGTCGAGCACCGGCTGCGGGAATACGCCGAGCACAAGCGTCGCCGCCGCGGAAATCGCCACGATGATGGTGGTGAGCGTCGGGGTGACGACGAGAGGTGCGTCGTCGGGCGGGTCGGTGAAGAACATCAGCACGATCACGCGGATATAGAAGAAGGCCGCGATTGCGCTGGAGATCACGCCGACAATCACCAACGGCGCGGCGCCGCCCGTGGCGGCCGCCTCGAAGACAGCGAACTTGCTGACGAACCCGCTGGTGAGAGGCAGACCCGCGAAGGAAAGCAACAGTATCGCGAAAACTGTAGCCAGCCACGGGGAACGGCGGCCGAGACCGGCCCATCGAGGTAAGCCGGTGGCTTCGGCGCCGGTGGATTCACGGACCAAACTGACCACGGCGAAGGCGCCGAGGGTGCCGAGGCCGTAGGCAAACAGATAGAACAGCACCGCCGCGACTCCGCGATTGTTCGCCGCCGCGAGCCCGGTGAGGATGAAACCCGCGTGGGCGACCGAGGAGTACGCGAGCATGCGTTTGACGTCGGTCTGCGTGATCGCCATGATCGCGCCGACCGCCATCGTTGCGATCGCGACCGCGGCCAGGATCGGGCGCCAGTCGTCGCGCAAACCGGGCACGGCGATCTGCAGCACGCGCAACAACGCACCGACTGCCGCGATCTTGGTCGCCGCCGCCATAAAACCGGTGATCGAGGTCGGCGCACCTTGATATACGTCCGGCACCCAAGACTGGAATGGCACCGCACCGACCTTGAACAGCAGCCCGACAGCGAGCATCGCCACGCCGAGCAGGGCGAGCATCGCGTTGTCCGGGTGTTGTGCGATGGCGTCGGCGATCCCGCCGAGACGTACTGTGCCGGCCTGCCCGTACAACAGTGCGACACCGTAGAGGAAGAACGCCGAGGAGAACGCGCCGAGCAGAAAATACTTCAGCGCGGCCTCTTGTGAGAGCAGTCGATTGCGTCGCGCCAGCCCGCACAGCAGATACAGCGGCAACGACAACACTTCGAGCGCAACGAACATGGTGAGCAAGTCATTGGACGCGGGGAACAGCATGAGGCCACCGACCGCGAGCAACGTCAACGGGAACACCTCGGTGGTCGCGACGCCCGCCCGCAAAGCTGCCGCTTCGGTCGCGCTGCCAGGCACCGCCGACGCCTGCGGCGTGAAGGCGTCGACGCCGCGTCCGACCGTGGCGGCAGCCAGACTCCAGGTTCCCGGTCCCGAACGTGTCTCGGAACCTGGTTCAGCGCCGCGCTCGGCGATGAACAGGATGCTCAGAATCGACACCACCAAGATCGTGCCCTGCAGGAACAAGCTGAATCCGTCGACTGCCACGGCCCCCGCTATCGCGGTCGCGTCGGTTCCGGCCAGTGCCACGACGGCCGCCAGCGCAGCCGCCAGCCCGACCAGACTCAACACCAACTGAGCGTTGTAGCGGAAGCGACGTCCGACGAACGCCTCGACGAGCACACCGAGCACGGCGGCGCCGAACACGAAGAGCATGGGGGACAGGTAGCCGTATTCGATACTCGGCGCGGGCATACTCGCGGCGAGCGTTGTCACATAGTCGAAGTCGCTCACTCAGGCCGTCCTCGAGAGGGTGATCACCGCGGCGAGCAGGCCGGCGACAAGAACGGCGAGACACGGAATCAGTCGGCTCATTTGTGGGCACCTCCGGGGTGTTCGGCCGAACCTGCTTCGGGCAGCGGGGGGGTCGACGGCGCGGGATCGGTCCGGCCGATGGTGGTGAGCGTGTGGCTCACAGCGGGATTGATGAAGTCCGTCAGGATCTTGGGGTAGACGCCGAGGAACAGCAGGGCGGCGATCAGCGGAATCACCACGGTGAGTTCGCGCGGCACCAGATCGTGGATTCGCTCGCTGCCGGCTTTGACCGGTCCGGTCATCATTCGTTGGTAGAGCCACAGCACATACAGTGCAGCCAGGACCAGTGCGCCGGTGGCGACCACCGCCGCGAGCTGGTAGCGACTGAAGGTGCCGACCAGTACGAGGAATTCGCTGACAAACGGCGCGAGACCGGGCAGTGACAGGGTCGCGAGACCGGCAATGAAGAACGAGCCCGCCAGCACCGGGGCGACCTTCTGCACGCCACCGAAGTCGGCGATGAGCCGGGTCCCCCGGCGCGACACCAGGAATCCGGCTACAAGGAACAACGCGGCGGTGGAGATGCCGTGGTTGACCATGTACAAGGTCGCGCCGGTCTGGCCCTGGCTCGTCATGGCGAAGATGCCGAGAATGATGAACCCGAAGTGGGAGATCGAGGTGTAGGCGATCAGGCGCATCACGTCGGTCTGTCCGATGGCCAACAGCGCTCCGTAGATGATGCCGATCACCGCGAGCGTGACCACCAGCGGCGCATAAGTTCCCGACGCGTCGGGGAACAGCGGCAGGCAGTAGCGCAGCATGCCGAAGGTGCCGACCTTGTCGACGACCGCCATCATCAACACCGCGCTCGACGGCGTGGCCGCGACTGCGGCATCCGGCAGCCAGGTGTGCAGCGGCCACAGCGGCGCCTTGACCGCGAAGGCGAACATGAACCCGAGGAACAGCGCGTTGAGCACCGCGGGTCCGGCGCCGAGCTGGCCCGCATTCGCTGCCGCCATCACGGCGCGGAAGTCGAACGTGCCGAGGGATCCCTCGCCGAGTCCTTGGCGCGCGGTGAGCACGTACAGGCCGATCACCGCGGCCAACATGACAAGTCCGCCGAACAGGTTGTACAGCAGGAACTTGACCGCCGCCCGGGACCGCTGCTGACGCAGCTGCACATCCCCGGTCCGCGGCCCGAAGCCGCCGATGAGGAAGTACATCGGGATCAGCATCGCCTCGAAGAACACGTAGAACAACAGGATGTCCAGCGCGACGAAGGAGATCAGCACCATCGCCTCGACCAACAGGGTGAGCGCGACGTAGGTGTGCGCGACCCGTTTGCCGCTACCGACCTCACGTTCGTCGTGCCAGCCCGCGAGCATCAGCAGCGGAACCAGTCCCGCGGTGAGTAACACCAGAACGAGGGCGATCCCGTCCAGCCCCAACGTGTATCCGGCGCCGAACGCCGGAATCCACCGGTGGGATTCGATGAATTGGTACTGCGCCCCGCCGGGATCGAATCCCACCGCAAGTCCGACACCGACGATCAGCGCCACCAAGGAGAAACTCAGCGCCACGCCGCGAGCGAGGGTACGGCGCGCAGCGGGCAGCACGAGAACGATCGCCGCTCCGACGAGCGGCGCCGCCCACAGCGTCGTCAACCAAGGAAAACCGCTCACCACAACCTCACCGCCAGCAGGGCTGCGGCCACCAGGGCCGCGCCGGTGAACATGGACAGGGCATACGAGCGCACGAATCCGGACTGCACCCGCCGGACCCGGGCCGACAAGCCGCCGATCAGCGCCGCGGTGCCGTTCACGACTCCGTCGATGCCTCGATTGTCGAGGAAGACCAATGCCCGGGTCAGATGCTGTCCCGGCCGCATGAACGCCGCCTCGTTGACCGCGTCGCCGTAGAGGTCGCTGCGTGCAGCGACGGTCAGCGGAGAAACGGATTCCGGTGCGGTGTCAGGGATCTCACGCCGGGCGTACTGTGTGTAAGCCACGCCGACACCGATGGCGACCACCGCCAAGGCCAGTGCCGTGACCACGGAGGCAGGAACGACTTCTTCGCCGTGATGGGCGCCGACCACCGGTTCGAGCCAGTTCTGTAGCGAGGAGCCGAGGACGAACAGGGCGCCCGCGCCGACCGACCCGACAGCGAGCAGGATCATCGGACCGGTCATCACCGCAGGAGATTCGTGGGGCTGCGTATCCGGATTCCAGCGGCGTGTGCCGAAGAAGGTCATCAGCATGACCCGGGTCATGTAGAACGCGGTCAGACCGGCACCCAGCAGCGTCACCGTGCCCAGCGCCAACCCGCTTGTACCGCCTTGGTTGAACGCTGCCTCGATGATCCGATCCTTGGAGAAGAATCCAGCGAACGGCGGGACCCCGATAATGGCGAGATACCCGAGACCGAAAGTGGCGTAGGTGATCGGTAGCAGGGTGCGCAGGCCGCCATAGCGGCGCATGTCGGTTTCGTCGTTCATGGCGTGCATCACCGAACCGGCTCCGAGGAACAGACCGGCTTTGAAGAATCCGTGGGTGAGCAAATGCATGATCGCCACCGCGTATCCGGCGGGGCCGAGGCCCGCGGCGAGCACCATGTAACCGATCTGGCTCATCGTGGAGGCTGCCAGCGCTTTCTTGATGTCGTCTTTGGCGCAACCGACGATCGCACCGAACAGCAACGTCACCGCGCCGACCAGGACGACCGCGAGGCGCGCGTTCGGCGCGAGGTCGAAGATCGGGTTGGACCGTGCGATCAGGTAAACGCCCGCGGTGACCATGGTGGCCGCGTGGATCAGTGCGGACACCGGTGTCGGGCCTTCCATCGCGTCGCCGAGCCACGATTGCAGCGGCACCTGCGCGGACTTGCCGCACGCCGCGAGCAGCAGCAGCAGACCGATCGCGGTGACCGTGCCCGCGCTCGCGGCTGGCGCGGCGGCGAACACGTCACCGAAGCCGATCGAGCCGAACGTCGCGAACATGACCATCATGGCGATCGCCAGGCCCATGTCGCCGACCCGGTTGACGACGAACGCCTTCTTGGCCGCCGTTGCGGCCGACGGCTTCTCGTGCCAGAACCCGATCAGCAGATAGGACGCCAGGCCGACGCCCTCCCACCCCAGGTAGAGCACGAGGTAGTTGTTCGCGAGCACCAGCAGCAGCATGGCCGCGAGGAACAGGTTGAGGTAGGCGAAGAAACGACGTCGGGCCGGGTCGTGGCTCATGTAGCCGATCGAGTAGACGTGGATCAGCGAGCCGACACCGGTGATCAGCAGGGCGAAACACACCGAGAGCTGGTCCAGTTGGAGTCCGAAGTCGACCTGGAGACCTGCCACCGGTACCCAACTGAACAGATCCTTGTGTACCGCGCGTTCGGCGCTGTCGCGCCCGAGCATCGCAAAGAACGCGATCGCGGCGACCACGAAGGAGGCCAGCGCCATCGCGGTGCCGAGGAGGTGGCCCCGCTTGTCGGCGTAGCGTCCTGTGAGCAGCAGGACGATCGCACCCGCCAAGGGCAGGGCGGGCAGCAGCCAGAGTATTGCCGTGTCCATGTCAGAACTTCAGCAGGTTGGCGTCGTCGACCGAGGTCGAGCGGCGGGCGCGGAAGATGGTCATGATGATGGCCAGACCGACGACGACTTCGGCCGCGGCGACAACCATGGTGAAGAACGCGAACACTTGGCCGTCCAGGTTGGCATGCAGCCTGGCGAAGGTGACGAACGCGAGGTTCACCGCGTTGAGCATCAACTCGATGCACATGAACACGATGATGGCGTTGCGCCGCAGCAGCACACCTGCCGCGCCGATCGTGAACAGCAGGGCCGACAGGAACAGGTAGTTCTCTGGATTCACCGGTTGCCTTCCTCGTCGCTCTGGTTCTCGGCCTCGTTCGATGTGCCTGCGGTGCCGACCGAGATGACGGCCGCTTCGGTGAGCGCCCTGGCGCGGCGGTGCCGCAGAATAGTGCTGACCGAGAGCTCCTCGAAGGTGCCGTCGGGCAACTGCGCCGGGATGTCGACCGCGTTGTGCCGGGCGTATACGCCGGGTGTCGGCAGCGGCGTGGCACGGTGACCCGCTTCGCGGAACCGACGGCGGGACAGCTCGCGCTGGCCCATCCGCGGTCCGAACTGTTCGCGATGCGCGAGCACCATCGCGCCGATGGTGGCCGTGATCAGCAGGGCGCCGGTGAGTTCGAATGCCCACACGTAGCGCACGAAGATCAGCTCGGCCAGTTCGCCGATCACGTCGCGGCCGGCGAACCCGGTCGCGGGGAAACTGATTCCGGAGTCGCGCACACCGTTGGCTATGCCGCTGATCAGCAGCAGCCCGAAGCCGAGGCCGACCGCGGCGGCGGCGAGGCGTTGGCCGCGAAGGGTTTCCTTCAGTGACTCGGCGGAATCGACACCGACGAGCATCAGCACGAACAGGAACAGCATCATCACCGCGCCGGTATAGACGACGATCTGTACGACGCCGAGAAACAGCGCGCCCTGTGCGATATAGAACGCGGCCAGCGCGATCATCGTCGCGGCAAGACAGATCGCGGAGTGCACCGCCTTGGGCGCGAACACCATGCCCAGCGCGCCGAGCACCGCCAGCGGAGCCAGGATCCAGAACTGGACGGCCTCACCCGTAGAGGCGCGAACCAATGGCTCGGCGGCCAGGATCGAGTCGATCACCGTGTTACTCCTTCCACGCTCGCCGGTGCGGGCCGCCTCGGCTCGACGGCGCCGTTGTCGGAAGTCGCGACGGTGTCCGGTGTGCCCGGAACGTTGCCGAGGTAGTAGTCGGCTTCGTCGGTGCCGGGGTACATGGCGTGCGGCGGCGCGGCCATGCCGGGCTCCAACGGAGCGAGCAGCCGGTCCTTCTCGTAGATCAAACCGGCCCGGTTGTCGTCGGTGAGTTCGTAGTCGTTGGTCATGGTGAGTGCCCGGGTGGGGCACGCCTCGATGCACAACCCGCAGCCGATACAGCGCAGGTAGTTGATCTGGTAGACCCGGCCGTAGCGTTCGCCCGGCGAGTAGCGTTCGGACTCGGTGTTATCGGCGCCTTCGACGTAGATCGCGTCGGCGGGACACGCCCAGGCGCACAGTTCGCAGCCGATGCACTTCTCCAGACCATCCGGATGCCGGTTGAGCTGATGCCTGCCGTGGTAGCGGGGCGCGGTGGGCGCCTTCTGTTCCGGATAGAACTCGGTGATGGGCCGCTTGAACATCGTGGCAGCAGTGACCATGAATCCGGCGAGTGGTTCCAGTAGCCCTACCTGGCCGGCGTCCCGGGAGCGGATATCGGTAGGCAGCGGCGGCACCGGGAAGCCGAGGAACACCGTCGAGTCGGTGGCTGTCGCGGGCTGATCCATCGGTGGTGGCGCGCCTTTCGCCCGTCCCGCGCGCAGGAACTGGAGCACCAGCAACCCGGTGATCACCAGGCCGCCGAACACCAGGATCGGCGTCTGCACGGGGTAGCCTTCGGCCTGCAGCACCCGTGCGGTGGCCACCACCATGACCCAGAACAGGGAAGTCGGGATCAGCAGTTTCCAGCCGATGCTCATGAACTGGTCGTATCTCAGCCGGGGCAGCGTGCCGCGCAGCCAGATGAACACGAACAGGAACGTCCACACCTTGGCGGTGAACCACAGCACCGGCCACCAGCCGGAGTTCGCGCCGTCCCACATGTTCAGTGGCCACGGGGCGTGCCAGCCGCCGAGGAACAGGGTTGTCGCCAGCGCGGAAACCGTTCCCATGTTGACATATTCGGCCAGCATGAACATGGCGAACTTGAGCGAGGAGTATTCGGTGTGGAAGCCGCCGACCAGCTCGCCCTCGGCCTCTGGCAGATCGAAGGGCGCCCGGTTGGTCTCGCCGACCATCGAGACGCAGTAGATCAAAAACGACGGGAGCAGCAGGAAGACATACCACGTGCCCTCCTGCGCGGAGACGATTCCGGAGGTGGCCATGGTGCCACCGAGCAGGAATACGGTCGCGAAGCACAATGCCATCGCGATCTCGTAGGAGATGACCTGTGCGGTCGAGCGCAGGCCGCCGAGCAGCGGATAGGTGGAGCCCGACGACCATCCCGCCAGCACGATGCCGTATACGCCGATCGAGGTGATCGCCAGGATGTACAGCACAGCCACGGGCAGGTCGGTCAGTTGTAGCGCGGTGTGGTTGCCGAAGATCGACACCTCGGGCCCGAACGGGATGACCGCGAACGCCATGAAGGCGGGAATCACCGAGATGATCGGCGCCAGAATGTAGATCGGCTTGTCCACGATCGCTGGGACGATGTCCTCTTTGAGGGCCATCTTCACGCCGTCGGCGATACTCTGCAGCGAGCCGAACGGTCCGGTCCGATTGGGGCCGATCCGCATCTGCATGCGTGCCACGATCTTTCGTTCCGCCAGTACCGCGATCAGCGGAATCAACATCAGGTAGACGAAGACGGCCAGTGCTTTCGCGATCACGAGCCACATCGGGTCGTGTCCGAAGCCTGCGGTGGCGTCGGGCCCATACGGGGCGGCTCGGGTCACCACGGAGGGCTCCACGGACGCCGCGAAGAGCGCAGTCAGATCACTCATGACGGTGTTCCTTCATCCTGTCGTCGGCGCGTCGCACGTGCACGATGCCGCCGGGTTGGACGGCGAGTTGCTCGGAAACGGAGCAGCCGGGCGAGTGCTGTGGGAGCCAGACCACGCGATCGGGCAGATCGGTGATCAGCAGCGGCAGCGTGACGGAGCCGCGATCGGTGGCGACGGTGACCCGATCATCGGCGGTCACGCCGATTTCGGTGGCCGTGGTGGCGGACAGGCGCACTACCGGAGGGCGGGCGATACCCGCCAGGTTCGGTTCGCCGTCCTGCAGTCGGCCCAGATCCAGCAGCATTCGCCAACTGGCGAGCACCGCTTCGCCGGGCCCGGGCCGGGCCGACGGTTGCGTGGCGTGCGCGGGTGGTGCGACGGGATCGCCATCCCACGTGCCGAGTTCGGCGAGTTCGCGCCGGGCGGATTCGATATCGGGCAGGGCGAGGCGCACCGCCATCTCGTCGGCGATCGCATGTAGTACGCGCTGATCCGACAGCGGTGCGGGCTGGCGGCGCACCATGTCATCACCCAGCGCGGCGGCGAATGGTCGTGGCCGTCCCTCCCAGGTACGGAAGGTGCCGGATTTCTCCATGGCCGTTGCGACCGGGAAGACCACGTCGGCACGTTCGGTAACCGGGCTGTGGCGCAGTTCCAGGCTGACCACGAACCGCGCGGCGTCGACGGCTGCCAGCGCGGCAGCCGGGTCGGGCAGGTCGGTGATGTCGACACCACCGATCACCAGTGCGCCGAGGCCGGACGCGGCTTCCAGGATGGCTGTGGTGTCGCGGCCGACTGTAACCGGCAGGTCCGGCACATTCCACACAGCCCGGACCTGTTGGCGAGCCAGGGGATCCGCGACCGGGCGGCCACCGGGCAGCAGGCCGGGCAACGCGCCGGCCTCGACGGCACCGCGTTCCCCTGCGCGGCGCGGGACCCACACCAACGCTGCTCCGGTCTCGTCGGCGAGCTGGACGGCCGCCGACAGCGCTCCGGGGATACCCGCCATTCGTTCGCCGACCATGATCACCGAGTCCGGCTCGCGCAGCAGCCGGGCCAATTCGATCAGTTGGGCGGAATCGGCCGCGAGTGTGGTGCTTTCGCCGGTGCGGATGGCGTCGAGCAGGAGTGGTTCGGTGCCGGGCGTGGCCTGCACGAGGCGGCCGGACATCCGACCGAGCCCACGTGAGGAGTACGGCGCCACCGAGTAGACCGGCAGGCGACGCTTGCGGGCTGCCTTCCGCAACCGCAGGTAGACAATGGGCGACTCCTCTTCCGGTTCGAAACCGGCGAGCAGGACGACCGGTGCGGCCTCCAAGCTGTCGTAGGTGATCGTGGTGCCCCGCCCGGCGACGCGGGCGGCGAGAAAGT
Source organism: Nocardia sp. NPDC049190 (assembly GCF_040648115.1). Taxonomy (NCBI): domain Bacteria; kingdom Bacillati; phylum Actinomycetota; class Actinomycetes; order Mycobacteriales; family Nocardiaceae; genus Nocardia; species Nocardia sp. NPDC049190. The sequence goes on along the minus strand of NZ_JBEZDE010000023.1, from coordinate 92,771 downwards.
CGGCCTCCTCCACGGAGTGCACGCGGGAGCGGAAGTCGATGTCGTTGGTGCCGAGGGCGACGCGCGCGAACTTGGCGTAGGCGTAGGCGTCCTCCTCGGTGACCCGGCCGCCGACGAGCACACCGGCATTGCCGAAGGAGGCCGCGAGACCCTCCGCGGCCGCGGCCAGTGCCTCCGACCAGGAGGCCGGGGCGAGTTTGCCGTCCCAGCCGCGCACCAGCGGGGTGGTGAGCCGGTCGCGTTCGGTGGCGTAGGCGAAGGCCCAGCGCCCCTTGTCACAGTTCCACTCGTCATTGACCTCGGGGTCGTCACCCGCGAGCCTGCGCAGAACCTTGCCGCGCCGATGGTCGGTGCGTTGGGCGCACCCCGAGGCACAGTGCTCACAGATATTCGGGCTGGACACCAGGTCGAACGGTCGGGCCCGGAACCGGTAACTGGTGCCGGTGAGTGCGCCGACGGGGCAGATCTGCACGGTATTGCCGGAGAAGTAGGAGTCCAGCGGTTCGGCCTGTGCGGTGCCGACCTGTTGCAGCGCACCGCGATCCATCAGTTCGATGAACGGATCACCCGCGACCTGCTGCGAGAACCGGGTGCAGCGGGCGCAGAGCACGCAGCGTTCCCGGTCGAGTAGCACGGCCGAAGACAGTGGAATCGGCTTGGGGTAGGTGCGCTTCGCACCGTCGAACCGGGATTCGCTACGGCCGGTGGACATCGCCTGGTTCTGCAGCGGGCACTCACCGCCCTTGTCGCACACCGGGCAGTCGAGCGGGTGGTTGATCAGCAGCAACTCCATCACGCCCTCTTGCGCCTTATCGGCGACGGCGGAGGTGAGCTGGGTGCGCACCACCATGCCGTCGGCGACGGCCATGGTGCACGACGCGACCGGCTTGCGCTGGCCCTCCACTTCAACCAGGCACTGACGGCAGGCGCCGACCGGGTCGAGCAGCGGATGGTCGCAGAAACGAGGGATCTGGATGCCGATCAGTTCTGCGGCCCGGATCAGCAGAGTGCCCGCGGGCACACTGACCGTGGTGTCGTCGATGGTGACGGTCACCAGGTCGGCCGGAACCAGCCCGCTGGTGTTGCTACTCACGGTGGCGGTCATCGAACCCCTTCTCCTGCTTCAGCCCATGCGGTGGAGCGCGCCGGGTCGAACGGGCATTCGCCGAGCCGCAGATGGTCGATGTACTCCTCGCGGAAGTACTTCAGCGAGGAGATGATCGGGCTTGCCGCACCATCACCGAGGGCGCAGAACGACTTGCCGTTGATGGTGTCGCTGATGTCGAGGAGTTTGCCCAGATCCGATTCCGTGCCGCGGCCGGCTTCGATTCGTCGAAGCAGCTGAACCAGCCAGTAGGTACCCTCCCGGCATGGCGTGCACTTTCCGCAGGACTCGTGCGCGTAGAACTCGGTCCAGCGCAGCACCGCTCGTACGACACAGGTCGTGTCGTCGAAGATCTGCAATGCCTTGGTACCCAGCATGGACCCGGCGGCGGCGACGCCCTCGTAGTCGAGCGGCACGTCCAGGTGCTCGTCGGTGAACAGTGGCGTGGACGAACCCCCCGGGGTCCAGAATTTCACCCGGTGCCCAGCGCGAACGCCGCCGGCATAAGCCAATAGTTCGCGCAGCGTCACTCCGAGCGGCGCCTCGTACTGCCCTGGCCGGGCAACGTGGCCGGACAGTGAGTAGAGGGTGAATCCAGGTGACTTCTCGCTGCCCATGGCACGGAACCAGGCGGTGCCGTTGCGGATGATCGGCGGCACGCTGGCGATCGATTCCACGTTGTTCACGACGGTCGGGCAGGCGTAGAGGCCCTCGACGGCCGGAAAAGGTGGACGCAAGCGCGGCTGGCCACGACGTCCTTCGAGCGAATCGAGCAGTGCGGTCTCCTCGCCACAGATGTAGGCGCCCGCGCCCGCGTGCACGATCAACTCGAGGTCGTAGCCGGAGCCGAGGATGTCGCGCCCGAGGAACCCGGCCTCGTAGGCCTGCGCCACCGCCGCCTGCAGCCGGCGCAGCACCGGGACCACTTCGCCGCGGACGTAGATGAAGGCGTGCGCGGCGCGGATGGCATATGCCGCGATGATGATGCCCTCGATCAGCACGTGCGGCGTGGCCAGCATGAGCGGAATGTCCTTGCAGGTACCAGGTTCCGACTCATCAGCGTTGACCACGAGGTAGTGCGGCTTGGTGACGCCGTCGGTCGCGAGGCCCTGTGGGATGAAGCTCCACTTCATGCCGGTCGGGAACCCCGCGCCGCCACGGCCGCGTAAACCAGCGTCCTTGACGGTCTGGATGACCTGGTCGGGGTTCATGTCGAGGGCGGTCCGCAGCGCCTGATAGCCGTCGTGACGGCGGTAGGTGTTGATCGTCCAGGACTGCGGGTCGTCCCAGTACTTGGTGAGCACTGGAGTGAGTGACATCAGATCCCCTCCGAATCCTGCTGCGGCTCAGGGGCTTGCATGTTCTGCTCGCGGGCGACGCGCAGTCCGGCGAGGGTGGCCTCGCCCGCGGCGCCGTCGAGGGCGCCGGGGCGCTCGTCCGGAAAACCGGCGAGGACGCGTGCGGTCTGCTTGAACGTGCACAGCGGCGCACCGCGGGTGGGCGTCACCTGTTGACCGGCGCGCAGCGCATCTACCAGGGCACGGGCCGATTCCGGCGTCTGGTTGTCGAAGAACTCCCAGTTGACCATGACCACCGGCGCGAAGTCGCAGGCCGCGTTGCATTCGACATGCTCGAGCGTGATGGATCCGTCCGTCGTGGTCTCGCCGTGCTCGACGTCCAAATGGCGTTTCAGCTCGGCGAGGATGGCGTCGCCGCCCATGACCGCGCACAATGTGTTGGTGCACACGCCCACGTGGTAGTCGCCGGTCGGGGTGCGCCGATACATGGAGTAGAAGGTGGCCACGGCGGTGACCTCGGCACCGGTGAGGCCCAACTGGTCGGCGCAGAAGTCGATGCCGGTGCCGGTGACGTAGCCCTCTTCGGACTGCACCAGGTGCAGCAGGGGAAGCAGCGCCGAGCGTGGGTGCGGGTAGCGAGCGATGATCTCCTTCGCGTCGGCCTCGAGCCGATCGCGCACGAACGGAGCGTAGGGCTCTGGTCGGGTGCTGAGCTTCAGCAGGATTTCCGTCATCGGTCTACTCCGCCCATGACCGGGTCGATGCTGGCGACCGAGGCGATGACGTCGGCGACCATACCGCCCTCGCACATCGCCGCGACCGCTTGCAGATTGGTGAACGAGGGGTCGCGATAGTGCACCCGGTAGGGTCGGGTGCCGCCGTCGCTGACCATGTGCACGCCCAGTTCGCCGCGCGGTGACTCGACGGCCACGTACACCTGGCCCGCCGGAACCCGGATGCCCTCGGTGACCAGCTTGAAGTGATGGATGAGACCCTCCATGGACGTGCCCATGATCTTGCCGATGTGCTTGGGAGAGTTGCCGAGTCCGTCCGGGCCGAGCTGCAGATCGGCGGGCCAGGCGATCTTCTTGTCGTCCACCATCACCGGGCCGGGCCGCAGCCGGTCCAGGCATTGTTCGACGATCTTCAGCGACTCCTTCATCTCCTCCACCCGGATCACGTAGCGGCCATAGCAGTCGCAGCCGGCGGTGGTGGGGATGTCGAACTCGTAGTTCTCGTAGCCGCAATACGGTTGCGCCTTGCGCAGGTCGTGCGGGAGACCGGTCGCGCGCAGCACCGGCCCGGTGATCCCGAGAGCCATGCAGCCCTGCAGGTCGAGGTAGCCGATGTCTTGGGTGCGCGCCTTCCAAATCGGGTTCGAGGTGAGCAGGTGTTCCATGTCGCGCAGCCGCTTGGGCAGCAGCGCGAGCAGTTCGCGCACCTTGGTCACGCCGTCGGCTGGCAGGTCTTGGATGAGCCCACCCGGCCGGATATAGGCGTGATTCATTCGCAGACCGGTAATGGTCTCGAAGACGTCGAGGATCAGTTCACGTTCGCGGAAGCCGAACAGCATGGGGGTGAGAGCGCCCAGCTCCATCCCGCCGGTGGCCAGCGCGACCAGATGCGAGGAGATGCGGTTGAGTTCCATGAGCAGGACACGAATCACTGTGGCGCGTTCCGGGATCTGCTCGGTGATGTCGAGCAACTGTTCCACGCCCAGGCAGTACGCCGTCTCGTTGAAGAATGGCGACAGGTAGTCCATCCGGGTGACGAAGGTGACGCCCTGGGTCCAGTTGCGGAATTCGAGGTTCTTCTCGATTCCGGTATGCAGGTATCCGATCCCGCAGCGGGCCTCGGTGACTGTCTCGCCCTCGATCTCCAGGATCAGCCGCAGCACGCCGTGGGTGGACGGATGTTGCGGACCCATGTTCACGACGATGCGTTCCTCGCCGGCGCCGGACAGCGTCTCGGCGACCTGATCCCAATCCTGCCCTCCGACGGTGACCACAGCGGGTTCCGGCCCGGTGTCGTCAGTGACGTCGGGCCGGGTGTCGGTGTCGTTCATCAGCTGTACGCCCTCCGCTCGTCGGGCGGCGGGATGCGCGCGCCCTTGTATTCGACCGGGATCCCGCCGAGCGGGTAGTCCTTGCGCTGGGGGTGGCCTCGCCAGTCGTCCGGCATGGTGATCCGGGTGAGCGAGGGGTGACCGTCGAAGAGGATGCCGAAGAAGTCGTAGGTCTCGCGCTCGTGCCAGTCGGTGGTCGGGTACACGTCGTAGAGCGAGGGAATGTGCGGGTCCGCGTCCGACACGGACACCTCCACCCGCAGGCGGCGGTTGTGCGTGATCGACGTGAGGTGGTAGACCGCATGCAACTCGTGGCCGGAGTCCTGTGGATAGTGCACGCCGTTCACACCGAGGCAGAGCTCGAAACGCAGAGCGGTTTCGTCGCGCAAAGCTCGTGCGACGGCAACGAGGTATTCGCGGCGGACGTGCAAGGTGAGTTCGCCGCGGAAGACGACCACTTTCTCCAGTGCCGCGTCGAAGCGAGTGCCGGCCGCGAGTAGCGCGGCGCGCAGCGCGTCGACTAGTTCGTCGAAGTAACTGCCGTACGGCGCGGGCGTACTGCCCGGGAGGCTGACCGGCCGGACGAGACGGCCATAGCCGGAGGTGTCGCCGGTACCGCTGACGCCGAACATGCCGCGGCGCGTGCCGATCACCTCGGCGTCCGACCGTGCGGAATCAGCCTCGGGCAGTGTGCCTTCGGGTCCTGCGGTGGCCGCGGCGTCGGTCTCGTTGTGCGCCGCCGGGGTTTCGGTGTCATCGGGGGTGTCGAAGGTCATCGCAGGAGACCCTCCATCCGGATGGTCGGCGTCGAAGCGAGCGCGGCCTGTTCGGCGGCGCGGACAGCTTCTTCGCGGTTGACGCCGAGCGGCATCTCTTGAATCTTCGCGTGCAGTGCCAGGATCGCGTTGAGCAGCATCTCCGGGCGGGGCGGGCAGCCGGGGAGATAGATGTCGACCGGAACCACGTGATCCACGCCCTGCACGATGGCGTAATTGTTGAACATCCCGCCGGAAGAGGCACAGACGCCCATGGCCAGCACCCATTTGGGTTCGGTCATCTGGTCATAGACCTGGCGCAGCACCGGTGCCATCTTCTGGCTCACCCGACCCGCGACGATCATCAGATCGGCCTGTCGGGGGGAAGCGCGGAAGGCTTCCATACCGAAGCGTGCGATATCGAAACGCCCTGCGCCGGTGGCCATCATCTCGATGGCACAGCAGGCGAGGCCGAAGGTGGCCGGCCACAGCGAGCCCTTGCGCAGGTAGCCCGCCAAATCTTCGACCGTGCTCAGCAGAAACCCGCTGGGCAGTTTTTCCTCAAGACCCATGTTCTACTGACTCACTTCCACTCGTCGTCTACGAATGCGGTTGCCGACATTCAGTCCCAGCTGAGACCGCCACGTCGCCATTCGTAGGCGTAGGCCACGGAGACGTTGACGATGAACAGCGCCATCGCGGCAAGACCGAAGAGACCGAGCGCATCGAAGTGGACAGCCCACGGGTAGAGGAACACGATCTCGATATCGAAGATGATGAACAGCATGGCGGTGAGGTAGTACTTCACCGGGAAGCGTTGTCCGGTAATGTTTCCCGGCCCGCCCGCGACGGCGTGCGGGGTGGGTTCGATACCGCATTCGTAGGCTTCCAGTTTGGCCCGGTTGTAGCGCTTCGGGCCGACGAGGGCCGCCATGACGATGGAGAACACCGCGAAGGCCGCGGCGATCGCGCCGAGTACAAGAGTCGGCACCTCGATGTTCACGATTGCACTTCCCCTCCTGCGAGCTGGAGCTGAATAACAAACGCGCCCGAGGCGGGCTGACGTTGTTGTCCGACTCGGCCAGGCTCGCCCCTCGGCTTACTCGGGGGGCGAGTTCATACGGTTCTCGCTCCCATGTGAGTTAGGGCACAGCCTACAACTGCGCGGTCGATACGCAGCCGGTTTCGATGCAGCGTTTGATCGAATTCAGTACGCCTATTCATGACTGAAACGGGGGTAATCCGGGAAATTGTCACGTGACGTTTGATGTGTGTCGACCTGCGTCACGGATGTGTCGGTGTTGGCGACGTCTCGTAGGGTTTCGACGCGGTTCGGAGTCGAAATCAACGCCGCGCGGGTAGTGCCCGGCGATCGTTTGGACGGAAAACGATCGCGTCCGGACGTCTGAGTCCGGGCGGTGGAAGACTACTAATTTATTATCGCTATAAATGCGCAGCGGTGGCTGTCGAAGGTGATGCTGCTCAGGCCGCGGAGCGGTCGCGCAGTAGCCCGACAACCGCCTCGGTGAGGCGGATCGGATCGATCGGGTGCGCGACCGATGCCTCGGCGCGCGACCATTTGGCCAGCCATGCGTCGTCCGGACGGCCGGTGAGTACCAGTACCGGGGGGCAGTCCGCGATTTCGTCCTTCAGCTGCTTGGCGATGCCCAGTCCGCCTGCTGGGGCCGATTCGCCGTCGAGAATGGCCAGATCGATGCCTCCGGCATCCATCTGTTCGATCACCACGGGTGCCGTGGCTACCTCGAGGAAGTCGAGTTCGGCCAGTTCTGGGTGCGGATGTTTGCCCAAGGCGAGGATCACCTGGGTTCGAGTGTCGGCGTCGTTGCTGTATACGAGGACCCGCAGTGCGGTGGAACGAGCGGAATCGGCCACGAACGGCATGGTACGTCGGCGAGGGCCGCTCGCGTGGCAGGTTGACGCAGATCGTTTCGGTGCGTCGCGCGAGAGTTCGTCGGCCTTCCGGGTAACCCGGAAATGGGATACCGTCAGGGCGACTTATTCAACTGGTTGCATATGCGGGGTACAGGATGAATGCATTCCGAGCGGCTGTCGAGGCCGGGGACATCGCGGCGATCGAGAGGCTGCTGGCTGAGAACGTGGTCTTCACCAGCCCCGTGGCGTTCAAGCCGTATCCAGGCAAGCCGATTACCGTCGCGATCCTGCGCGGCGTCATGCGAGTGTTCGAGGACTTCCGCTATGTGCGTGAGATCGCCGGCGCGGACGGACGTGACCACGCACTGCTGTTCGAAGCGACCGTCGACGGAAAGACGGTGAACGGTTGCGATTTCCTCCATTTCGACGACGACGGAATGATCGACGACCTGATGGTGATGGTGCGCCCGCTCTCAGCCGCGCAAGCGCTGTCGGCCGCCATGGGCGCCCAGTTCGAACGAATTCAACGGGAAGCACTGACGGCTCCCCAGGGCTAGCGCGATCGGCGTCGGTCGCGAGGGCTGGGTGGTCTGGCCGCCGTTCAATCGGGGAGCAGAGGAACCGAGAAGCCCTCGCCGTGGTTGAGTAGGGCAGCTCGGGTGACGGCGGCGGACCCGAAGCGCTGCCGCAAGTCGTCGAGGGTCGTGTCGAGGGTGTTGCGCGCGCGGGCGCCGAAGGGCAGTGTCAACTGGACCGCGTCGGCATTGTCGAGATTGGTCAGTGCGAGTCCGATCAAGGTGAGGCCGCGCACCTGGATCAGCGGCATGGCTCCGGCCAGCAAGGTGCGAGCTGCGTGCAGGATCGTTTCGGTGTGGTCGGTGGGCTCGGCGAGTGTGCGCGAACGGGTGGCGCGGGTGAAATCGTCGAAACGTAAGCGCAGCACGATGGTTCGGCATACTCGGTCGGCGGCGCGTAGACGCCTGCCGAGTCGGTCGGTGAGGCCGTCCAGGTAGGCCTCGATCTCGTCCGGCGGCCGAGTGCCGCGACCGAGAGCGCGCTGAGCGCCGATCGAGCGGCGCCGCTTGCCGGTCTCGACCCGGCGCGGATCGCGTGCCCAAGACAGCGCGTAGAGATGGCGGGCCGCGGCGGGGCCGAGTATCGCGCGCAGGGGTCCCTCGCCCAGCTCGGCCAATTGGCCGACCCGGGTGATGCCGTGTTCGCGCAACGTGCGCGCGGTGACATCGCCGACGCCCCAAAGCCTTTCGACCGGTAGCGGGTGCAGGAAATCGAGTTCGCCGTCCGGGGGCGCCAGGCGAAGACCGTCGGGCTTGGCGACTGCGCTGGCCACTTTCGCAAGGAATTTGGTGCGGGCGATCCCGACCGAGATGGGCAGGCCGACTCGATGGCGCACCTCGGCGCGGAGCCGTTGCGCGATCGCCGCCGGCTCGCCCGCGATCCGGCGTAGCCCGCCCACGTCCAGGAACGCCTCGTCGATGGAGATGCCCTCCACGATCGGCGTGGTGTCGTGGAAGATCTCGAAAACTGCCTTGCTCGCCTCGGCGTAGGCCGACATACGTGGGCGGACCACGATCGCCTGCGGACACAACCGGCGCGCCTGTCCGCTGCTCATCGGCGTGCGTACCCCGAACGCCTTCGCCTCGTAGCTGGCGGCGAGCACGACGCCGCCGCCGACGATCACCGGTTTGCCACGCAGGCGCGGATCATCGCGTTGCTCGACCGCGGCATAGAACGAGTCGAGGTCGGCGTGCAGGATCGATGCCTCCGCCCGCGCGACGATCCGAGTTCGGCGGGATCGGGAGACGGAGACATCGGACACGAACATATGTTCGCATATCGACCCGACGAATGTAGCTCGTGTTTCATAGTCAGGCGGCGGCGTTTGCCCAGGCCAGGCGGATAGTGTGGATTTGTTCGGGGGTGGGGTCGCCGGGTAGGTCGGCACAATATTGGGCGGCGATCAGCGTGCGCCGGAGCTTGGTGAGCATGTCGGGGTAGCTGGGATGGGTTTTGGTGGTGTACCAGCGGGCCCGGGTGCGGTGCTCGGCGACGACCGCTGGTGAGTGCCCGGCCAGGTGGTACCAGAGGATCACCAGGGTTTGGGTGAGCATCCCGAACGGGACGGTGCGCTCCACCGCCAGCCGGGTGCGGTTGCGGGCCTCGCCGGCGCCGGTGACGTGTTTGGCGTCGAAGAATGCGACCTCGATCGACCAGCGGGCGGAATACCGGGCGATGAGTTCGGCTGCCGCAGTGGTGGTGTCGGTGGTCAGTAGCGCCAGTCCGGGGCGGCGCGGCTCGCGCACAACCAGCACTCGGACGGGCCGGGAGCGGAACGCGCCGTACCACAGGCAGCGTCGTTCGTGCACGGTCACGGCGGCAGTGCGGCCGTAGCGAGTCACCATGATCTGCACCCCCGCGGTGGTCGCGGCCAGCTCGGACGGTGTGCCGATCCTGGCGCCCCGGGTACGGGGCCGACCTCGCCGACCCCGCATATTCGGCGGGTTGTCCAGGTCGGGATGCACCTCGTACAGGGCGGCGTTGCGGGGTAGTGGCCCGGTCAATGTCACGTTCACGGGCAGGTGCCGCAGGGTGCTGCACACATACGCGCCGTCGGCGACGACATGGACGGCACGGTCGGGGCGCGCGGCGGCGATCCGGCCGATCAGCTCGCGGGCGAGAATCGTTTTGGTTCGCCCGCCGGGACGCCATAACCGAAACAGCACCGGCAGCGCAATCGGGCGGCCTGCGAACGGCAGATCGACCACCACCGCGGCAACCACGAAGGTGGTGCCGCGCGAAAGTTTGGCCTGTCCCTTGGCGACCTGGCGGGAGCCGTCGTAGGCCCACACCGCGCCGTGCACCTTCTTGCCGCTGCGCCGGAACAACGTGTCATCGATAGCGATGAGCAGCGGCGCACCGGTCGGGGTGAGCCAGCCGATGACCAGCCCCAGCATGGTCAGTCCGACCTGGTCGAGGCTCCAGGCTGCGGTGGCGAAGAACCGGTGCGCGCGACCGTGATGGCCACCCATCCGGGCGGCGGTGAGCATGCCGCACACCGTCCGCCGGGTCGGGGCGGCGATCATCCCGATCGTCAGCGTGACGAAGGTGGTGAACGTCGGAGTGGTGAAACACGGCCGGAACGCACCCAACAAGGACTGCAACGACTTCGGCACCGCAGGGATCGACACAAACCGTCAATCATCACCGCACACACTCGTCGCTGATTCCCCGACACGCCGACACGGTCACCAGCTTGTCTCACACGCGCTAGCCGTCTTTCGACTGCCCGACCAACTCTGACTATCGCTAACTATAGTGATCGCTCATGCCGATGGGCGTGTGGTTACCGTGGCAGTCGTGGGCGCGGGGAGCACTGTACGGAAGGAGTCGGGTACCTCAGTGGTGCCGGCTGGCACGGTGCTGTAGATCAGTCCTTCCTTTGCCGGAAACTAAGTAGGGATCTGCGGACACTGATGAACGCATAGCCGGCCGCCCACACTGAAATCACAATGAGAACAATGAACATCGGTAGCCAGCTGCTCTTGTGGTGATCGACGCTCCACCAGACCCCGGTAAACAGAATCGCGCAGATAAGCAGCAGGATGTCGCGCAAGCCGCCGCGATAGGAGGCGGCCGCTCTGCGCAGCGGCCGGTATCGGTTGACGGTCGCGACCAGGTCGTCGATGCGACTATCGATGCTCCGTTGGAGTTCGGCTCGCCGCTCCACCTCCTCCGGAGGTACGCAGTCCAGCAGTTCTATATCTTGCTTGATCGTCTTGCGGACATCCGGGCCCCTCAGATAACCCACCGCTGCACCGATAGCCAATCCACCGGCGAGGGGCGCGATCCCCACGGCAAGCTCAGCCAAGGCGGGCATGCTTCCTCCTTAACCACCCATCACTATCGCGGCAAGCACCAGTGTCTCGAACATCGGATAGGCGGCGAGCCGATCGCCTGGCCGTGGTAGCCGAAGTCGACGGATTCACCGTTCACAAGCATGGGGTCGATCTCGGTGTGCGGGATGCCTTTGCTTGTGATCTTTCCGCCAGAGCTACAACAATTATCTCTCCAATCGGAGGCAGATACGTCAATATTCCGTCTCGTTGTTGTGCACCGCGGAGTCCCGGCCCGGCACTGCACGAAATGGTTGTAAAGAGGCGGACATCGGTGAGAGTTGCGACTTTTGTCCTCATGTTGTGGGGAAACGTGGTGGGCGATGGATCGGTGTGGAAGAGTCGATCGTGACGGGCGGCTCCACACAGACGGAGACCCTCGTGGGTGACGAGAGGCCTTGTTCTCGTTGCCGGCTATCAGGATCTCGGACTTCGAAACCCCTTGCTGGTCTGGTTCATGAACCGGACCAGCGACGGTGAGTCACACGTCGAAAGTGACCAACTACGAAGGAGATAGCCATGGCGAGTACGCAACAGGCAACGTCGGCCAAGCTGCCACGAAAGGGCAAGAAGAGCGGGCCGGTGACCGAGTATTGCGCCTTGTGGCATATAAAGCCCGGACATGCCGAGCAGGTGATCGATGAGATTGCGGCGGGCCTGTCGAGCCGGGGGGATGTACGGGACATGTACAAGAAGATCGGCGTTCACGACGCCAGGTATGTGGTCCTCGACAACGGTACGCGGCTTCTCATCACGATCAGCTTCGACTTGGATTTCGACCCCTACTTCGACGACGCCATCGCATCCCTCGTCGGCGGCGACAAGAGCCAGATCAAGTTCGGCTGGATGAATCATCTTGTGGAAGCACCCGAAGGCGGCTACGACTCCATGTCGTGGGAGGCGTTCAAGAATTGGCTGGTCGAGACCCAGACCGAAGCCGACATCTTCGCCAATACCAACGACGCGACCGTGCAAGAGATCGACAAGGCGCTGCGTGTGCAGCAGGCGTTCCAACAGGTGCTCGACCACCCCGAGGCCGCCCAAGCGCTCCAGCACCCGGCGTTGAAGCCGCTGCTGGCCGAGGCGGCGGGCTGAATCCACACGGCGGAGCCGGTGAGCGGCTGCCGCTGGTTATGGAGGCGACGCATCTATGGCAACAGTACAAGAGCCTGTCGTGCTCGAATTGGACGATATCCAGAACGGGGCCCTGCATCCGCGGCCCTCGCCGTACGTCGGCGCCTATATTGTGCTGCGCATCGAGGACCGGCGCGCCGGGCGTGAGCTGTTACGGAGGCTGATTCCTGCGCTCGCCGACGCCACGAGCCCGATGGACCCACGCCACCAGGCGTGGGTCAGTGCCGGGCTCAGCTTCCAGGGCCTCGAGGCGCTGGGTGTTCCGCAGGACTCGCTCGACAGCTTCCCCCTGCCGTTCCGGCAGGGTATGGCCGCGCGCGCGGCAGAACTGGGGGATGTCGGTGACAGCGCCCCCGAAAACTGGGAGAAACCGTTCGGGACCTCGGATGTCCATGTCGGGCTCAGCGCGCTCTCACCCGACGCGGCGGGGCTCGAGCGTGTTCTGGCGCAGGCGCGGACGGCGTTCGAGGGCCTGTCCGGGGTCACGGCCCTATGGCACCTGGATTGTCACGTGCTGCCCACGGAGAAAGAAGCGTTCGGGTTCCGGGACGGCATCAGCCATCCCGCGATTGAAGGAAGCGGCATTCCGGGATCGAACCCCCAAGAGAAGCCCCTCAAGGCGGGCGAGTTTTTGCTGGGCTATGAGAATGAGCGGCATGAAGTGTCGCCGATGCCGCGCCCCGAGGTCCTGGGCAGGAACGGCACCTACGTGGTTTTTCGCAAGCTACACCAACGTGTTGCCGCGTTTCGCCAGTATGTGAAGGCGAACGCCTCGAGTCCGGAAGAGGAAGACTTTCTGGCGGCAAAGATGTTGGGGCGCTGGCAGAGCGGCGCACCGTTGGCGCTGTGTCCCATGCACGATGACCCTCAGTTAGGTGCTGACCCGGAACGCAACAACGATTTCCTCTACCAGGATGATGATCCGCAGGGCTTGAAAACCCCTCCCGGCTCGCACATTCGACGGATGAATCCGCGCGACTCGGACATCAGCGGCTTCGCGCGCTTTCATCGCATGATCCGGCGCGGTACCAGCTACGGCCCGATGCTTCCGCCCGGGGTCACCCAGGACGACGGCGCGGAACGAGGGCTGGCATTCGTGTTCGTCGGAGCGAACTTGGAGCGGCAATTCGAGTTCGTCCAGTCGGAGTGGATGAACAAGGGGCAGTTCTTTCATGGCCCTACCGGCGATAAGGACCCCATCGTGGGCGCGAACAGCGGAAGCGATCACTTCACCATCCCGCAACAGCCGATCCGCCGGCGGCTCCAGGGTCTGCCGGCGTTCGTCGTCACACGGGGAGGCGAATATTTCTTCGTGCCCGGCCTGCGTGCCCTGCGCTGGCTGGCCGACCTCGAGACCTGAGCAGGAGGGATGCAACGATCTCATGGCCCCTGACCGGCCGGCAATTTCCGACGGGATGGTCGGTGCCTGCGTTGGGTGAGATCGCGCTCCACCAGAGTCTTTTCGATGGTCTGAAGGAGTGGTGAGAAATGTCTGACCATAATTCCGGGCCCCGGGCCTTGGCGGATCCCGTCGTGGACATCACCGATGTCTACGCCTTCCCCAGTCCGCAGCAGCCCGGCCTTCTGGTCCTGGTGCTCAACGTGTTTCCGAACGCAGAACCGGCCGCGCTGTTCTCCGATGCGGTCGACTACCGATTCCGGCTCCGGCCGCTCACGCTCCCGCGCGAAACCGCGGCCGCGTTCACCGTCGGCGAGAAGGAGTACATCCTCAGCTTTCGTTTTACCGGTCCGGTCGAGCAGCAGGCCGGCTCGTCGCTCGCGCAGGAAGGCACCTGCACCGCCTCGACCGGCCAATCTGTGTCCTTCCGGGTGAACGACGAACAGGGTGGACAGGCTCACGGCCTGCGCGCCTTCGCCGGACGGCGGATGGATCCTTTTTTCTTCGACGGGGTCAGGGCTGCGCAAACCATCATGACCCGGCAGCTGGCGTTTGCCAGCCCCGGCGACAGCAGGCAGTACCGCCAAAACGTCCTCAGCGTCGTTGTCGAACTCGATATCGCCACGATTTTCGGGGCCGACACCGGGCCGCTGTTCGCTGTCGTCGGCGAAACGATGGTTCCCGGGCCGATCACGGTCCGTCTGGAACGCTTCGGCCGCCCCCTGATGAAAAGCGTCGTGCTCGGCGCAAAGGACTTCGATACCGTCAACCGGGATCTGGACCTTCGTGATCTGTATAACCAGGAGGACCCGTACAACCTCGGGCCGACATACCTTGGTGCGTATCGCGCGCGGATGAACGCGAACCTCGGCTTCTGGGACAGCCTCGACCACAAGACCGACTGGCCGCCGGACGCGCACGGCAACCACCCCCTGACCGAGCTGCTGCTGGCCGATTTCATGGTGGTCGATGTGTCCAAGCCGTATGCGGACGATAGCTACTTCGAGATCGAGCGGGCGCTGTTGAAGGGTGCGGACCATCAGACCTGTGGTGGCCGAAGCCTCAATGACGATGCCGCAGACACCATTGTGACGATGCTGGTCAATGCCGGCAACGGCGCCCGGATCAGCGACGGCGTCGACCAACAGGCAGTGCGAGCCTCCCACACCTTCCCATATCTCGTTCCCCCGGAACCGAACCCACCGGCCAAGACCGAGCTTTCACTCGACAAGTCCAGGTGAGGATGGCGGCGATGCCCAGACGCGGTGACCCGGCAGCAACCGGCGGGGTGACCGAGGGCGAGTCACCGACAACGGCAGGTGCTCTCGCGCTGGCGAATCTGGGAGCGCAGATCGACGGCCGGCAGCGAATCGCCCTCGCGGGAGGGCTCGATGTCGGTGGTCGAGCCGAGCTCATCGAACTCGTGGCGCTGCGGGGGCACATCCTCGGTCGCGTCGCGGACTACGAATGGGCGCACGCGCGGGCCGAACAACTCACGCACGATCACCCGGCCGACGGCGTAGCCCTCATCGCCCGCGCCCGGGCGCGAGCCACGTTCCATCGCTTCACCGATGCGCTGGGTGACCTCGATGAAGCCCGCCGACTCAGAGCAGACCCCGCCGTCGTGGATGCCGAACGCGCCGCGATCTTCGCGGCGGTCGGACGCTACGACCAGGCCCACACATTCGTGCGGGACGCTGTGAAACGTCGAGCCGACTTCGCCTCTGTCGCAGCGCTGGCCTCACTGTGCGCCGAAAGCGGGGATGTGGCCACGGCAGAGCATCTATTCGACGAGAGTCGGGATCGCTACCGTGGTGTCTCGCCGATCCCGCTGGCGCAGCTGCACTTTCAGCGCGCCAAAATGTGGCTCGCCCAAGGGGATCTCCCACGCGGGCGCAGGTGGCTCGCCGCCGCGCATCGCCGCCTTCCGGCCTACGCTCCAGCCCAGGGCCACCTCGCCGAAGTCGAAGCCGCCCTCGGCGAGCCCGACTCCGCGATCGCCCGGCTGCACCCGCTCACGATCTCCTCCGACGACCCCGACTACCCGGCACAACTCGCCCGCATACTGAGCGAAGTCGGCCGTACGCACGAGTCCCGAGAGTGGCATGCCCGGGCAGCAGCACGCTACGACGAACTGGTCACGCAGCATCCCGCGGCATTCGCCGACCACGCGGCTGAGTTCCTGCTCGACACGGGCACCGACCCGCGTCGGGCACTACTGCTCGCAAGGCAGAACCTCGAGGTCCGCCAGACACCACGAGCCCATGAACTCCTCACACGTGCCACCCGCGCGGTTGACAGCGCCCGGGCCGCGGGCAGGAGACAGGCGTAGCCGACGTCATCACCATCGGTGCCGAACCGGCCAATATGTTCGCCACGGCAGGCGACGGTGCGCGCTCATTGGGGCATCAACCCTTCTGCAGCCCGAATAGTCAGGGTTGTTGCCTCCCGGTTCCGGTGGGTGCATGGCCTGAATCGTCCTGGATCCGGTGGAGACTCGGATTCAGGCCACCTCGGTGGAGATGGTCTGTTGATGGTAGAGGTGTTCGTATTCGGCCGGCGCCAGGTATCCGATCGCCGAGTGGCGCTGGGTGTTGTACCAGTGCACCCATGATGCGGTTTGCCTTTCGAGTTCGGCCCGGCCGGTGAAGGCGGGTCGCGGCATCGCAATGTCGCCAGGGTGCTTGCGGAACACGTGCATCGAGTGATCAGCGTGCCATTTGCGGGGACTGTGGTTTCGGTGGCACCGAGCACGTTCCGGAAGACTTCGCTTACACTGCGGGCAGATCGGCAAATCGGGTAACTGGCCGAACCGACTGGGCTTTTGTTGCATGTCGGTACCGACGACGGTGTCGCCACGCACACCGTGCCTGTCAGTGATGCGGGTGCTCTGATCGGGCATTCTGACCGTCGTGGGACACACAGGCACAGGGCCGTGCCCTCATACGTGCTGATCGAATCTGCCAGGCCGCCAACCAGCCGAACGTACCGAAATGCCGCATACCGGTCGTTCGGGAAGGCGTCTGCGATCTATGATCGAATGAATGTTCGAGAGAGGTTGCGAAAGTCGAGATGTAGTCCATTGCATCGGGCTGGAGCAGTCGAATCTACGATTTAACTCCGTAGTAATCGGCCATAGCCGGTACCCTGTTGCCACGATAGGGCACAGCTAGCCATGAGGGAGTCGGCACGATGCGTGGGTTCGGGGATCTGGAGGCGGTGATCATGGACCGCATCTGGGATCGGGATACGGAGGACACGACGGTGCGCGAGATCTTCGACGAACTCTCGACTCAACGGGACATCGCCTACACCACGGTCATGTCGACCATGGACAACCTGCATCGCAAGGGCTGGCTGGCACGTGAGCGCTCCGGCAAGGCATATCGCTATTGGCCGACCCTCACCAGAGAAGAGCACAGCGCCCGGCTGATGCTCGAGGCGCTCGGTTCCGGCGGACGCTCGGACCTGGTGCTCAGCCATTTCGTCGACCGGATCAGCGCAGAGGAGTCGGCAGGGCTGCGCGCCGCGCTGCGGCGGCTGTCGGCGCGCAAGACCCCAGAAGTCCCGTGAGCCCGGCGATCGCGCTGCTGCTCTACGGCAGCGCGGTGGCGACCCTGGGTCCTCGGGTACTGCGTGGTCTCACCCACCGCGGCAGCGCGCCGCGGCTCGGCGCGATCGCGTGGGCCGTCGCGATCGGTGCCGCACTGACCGCATGGGTGGTCGCGGCGATCATGCTGACCACCGAGTTCGCTACGTACTGGGGGCATCCGAAGGAAGCCCTGCGCGTCTGTTTCGCGATCCTGTGGGTGCCGATCCACGTGCGCGGCGGTGCGGCCGGCCAGGCGATCAGCTTCGCGGTGGCGGCGTTGGTCGCCACGGCCACGTTCGCGCTGGTGGCGCGGGCTGTAGGTGTCGGTATGTCCATGGGCAGGCGCACACGTGCCCACGCGCGTGCTGTGCGTCTGGTCGGCAGGCGAGTGCCGGGCGTCGGGGCTGTCGTACTGGATTCGCCCGAGCGACAGGCCTATTGCCTGCCGGGTCGGCCCGACATCATCGTCGTCACGAGTGCCGCGCTCGCTGCGTTGACCACGGAGCAGCTCGCCGCGGTTCTCGCCCACGAACGCGCGCATCTGTCCGGCAGGCATGCGCCGATGACCGCCGCGCTGAGCGCGATCGCCACCGCACTGCCGGGCCTGCGCTTGATGACCGTCGGTGCCGCCGAGATCACCCGATTGCTGGAGATGTGCGCCGATGACAGGGCCGCCGAGGCGCACGGTTCGCTTCCGCTGCTGGGCGGACTGCTCGCGATCGTCGGCATCGCCGAGCCCGCACCGCCGGGGGCGCTCGCCGTGGCAGGCACCGCGGTGCTGGCGCGGGCCGAGCGGCTGGTCGACCCGGTTGGCGCGGTTCGACGGGCAACCACCTGCACTGCGCTGGTCGGCGTGATCGCGATAATGGTGACCGGGTTGGCGCTCGCGGCCGCGACCTTCGTCGTTGCGGCGCGTTGCTGCTGAGTAGATATCGGTACCGCTCCGGCCCGAACTTCGCGTCGGGTCGCACCCGTCCTGTGCTCGGCTTGCACTGGGTACATGTTGCGGCAGGACCGTCCCGAAGTCTGGTAATAGTCGCGGCGATCCGGTCTCGGTTCTGCTGCCACGGACTTCGCCCTTCTCCCGGCTGCGGCAGGCGACTCGGACCGGGGTTCGGTGCTGCCCGCTCGGCCGAGTGCATGCGACGGCGCTAGGCTGCGGCGATGGCGGACGGGCGCGTACAGCAGTTGATCGACACGGTCGCGTGGGTGCGGATCGAGGATGGGCGGATTCTGTGCGCCAGACCGCGGGGCAAGGACGTCTTCTACATTCCCGGCGGCAAGCGCGAGGGTGCCGAGACCGATCTGCAGACATTGTTGCGCGAGATCGAGGAGGAGCTCACGGTCGCGCTGCTGCCCGAAACCGTCGCATACGTCGGTACCTACGAGGCGGTGCACGGGCTCGGGGGTGATCCATTGGTGCGGATGAGTTGCTACACCGCCGATTACTGCGGCTCGCTTGCCGCGAGCAACGAGATCGAGGAGGTCGCGTGGTTCTCCTATGCCGACCGGGCCCTGGTCCCTCCGGTGGACCAACTACTGTTCGATGACTTGGTCGCGGCGGGACAGCTGCGGTGAGGCGCGGATCGAACGCCGTCACTGTCGGCGCCGTGCCGTGGATGCGCGCATTGCTGCCTTATGCCACGTATGCGTTGCGCGCACTTCCGCTGGCGTTGCGGCGAATCGGGACACGGCTGCGCGTGCCCCGTCGGATGGTCGGCGAAACCGTTCTCCCGCAAAAATTTTCGGCTGCGTGCGATCGCGCATTCGATGCTCAGCGGTGCGGTCGGCGTCCTCGCCTGGTTTCTGGTCTTCCTCGCGGCAGTCGTCGCTATCCGGGGGATCTGCTATCCAGTGATCGCGGCCGACAATGTCGAAGGCGCCTGGGGCGGACCCACTCTGGCGGGCGCATGGGTGGTGCATGCGGTGATCGGGGTCGGCTTGCTGCCGGTCTGGTTGCTGACTCTGGCGGGACTCGGCGCGTTTCAGGTGCGGCTCACCCGTGGCTTGCTCGGCCGGAACGGGCAGTGGTGGCCACTCCCGGTCGCGCTCCTGCTCGCCGCGGGCGGCGGGGTGTTGTTTCTCGCTTGGCTGCGCCGGGCGTGAGCGTTCGGCGGAGGTTGATACCTACGAGCTGCCCACAGCAGGGTCCGGCCGCCCGTTCGATGTCCGGTGGTGTGCTGAGGATCGGGGCGCCCGGCGCGGGGTGAGTTCAGGTCGTGACCCGCTTGCGGTGTGCGCGTTCGATAAGATGCTCCACCAGGGTGAGCAGCACGGTTTTGCAGGATCCGCGGTCACGGGCGTCGCAGAGCATCACCGGGGTGACCGAATCGAGGTCCAGCGCGTCACGCACCTCGTCGATGGTGTAGCGCGGCGCGCCCTCGAAACAGTTGACGCCGACCATGAACGGCAGGCGGCGGCGCTCGAAGAAGTCCACGGCGGCAAAGGAATTGCCCAGCCTGCGGGTATCGGCCAATACCACGGCACCGAGGGCGCCGCGAGCGAGTTCGTCCCACAGGAACCAGTACCTGTCCTGGCCGGGGGTGCCGAACAGGTAGAGCACGAGGTTGCCGTCGATGGTGAGTCTGCCGAAGTCCAGCGCGACTGTGGTCGTGGTCTTCCGCTCGACACCCGATAGGTCGTCGACACCTGTACTCACCTCGGTGATCAGCTCTTCGGTGCGTAAAGGCGCACACTCGCTGATCGCTGAAACCATAGTCGTCTTGCCGACGCCGAATCCACCGGCGACGAGGATTTTGACCGAGGCGGCCAGGTGCGGCGTGCCGCTCGAGTCAAATTTTTCGGATTCCATCCAGCACCGCTCGCAATATGTTGAGGTCATCGGGTCCGGCCTCCGTCGGAACGGGGGCACGGAAGATCAACTGCCCGTCGCCGATCAGATCACCAACGAGGATCTTGGTCACCGCGAGCGGCAATCGCAACCAGGCGGACACTTCTGCCACCGTCTGCGAAACCCGGCATAGTCGAAGGATTTCGGCGTACTCGGGTTCGTTGCGACGCAGTGCGGGCGCGGAGTCGTCGGCCACTACGGATGTGAGCATATCCAGTTCCGGTCCGGATCCCTTCGTGCGCCCACGAGTGCGCGCGTAGGGACGGACCAGCGGACCTGCCGCGTCGTCGAACCAAGGCTCACCGTGGTTGGTCATGGCAGTTCGGACTCGACTTGCCCGACCAGGTCCTGTCGCGCAGTGGTGGACAGATAAGTGCCGACTCGTTGGACGGTCAGGTTCATCTCGTAGGCCACCATGCCGAGGTTCGCGGACTCGGCGGCCTGCAGCGCCAGGCAGGCGTTGTCACCGGCGGAAGTCACGAACAGCACGGCACGGTCGAGTTCGATCACTGCCTGGCGCACGCCGCCGCCGTCGAAGCGACTACCCGCGCTGCGCGCCAGACCGTACAGCGTGGAGGACATTGCGGCGAAATGTTCGGCGTCCTCCCGCGTTATCGCGGCAGAGCGACCGAGCAGCAATCCGTCGGTGGACAGCACCACCGCATATCGGACACCAGCCAGCCGGTCGACGAGATCGTCGAGCAACCAATTGAGATCACCTGGATTGGATGAAGTCACCTTAGTCTTTCTGATCGTCCGGAGTGGGGCTGTTGTCTGCGAGCGGCTTGCGGCCCTGTCTGGTGCCGTTCTCGATCGCCGACATCAGATCACGTGCCTGTTCGGCGGTGCGCTGTCGCGGTGGTCCGGTCTGGGTTGCGGCCGGCTCGGTCAGTTGTGGTGCGAGATTCGCCTGGCGATTGCGGCGCGGTAATGCGGGTCTGGCGTCGCCGTTGCCGGGGGATGCGGTACAGGTTTCCTCGGGTGCTGTCGGGTTCGCCGCGGGTGGTTCGACGACCAGCGTCGCTACGGCCGCCTCGAGGGGAGCCGGGCTCGGGTCTGCGGTCGGCAGGGGAGTCCGCTGCGCGGAGGGTGGTGCCGCCGACTGCGAAGACGCCGTCTCGGATCCCTTGGATCTCGCGGACGGTTTCCCGGTTTCGCGGGCGATGAGCGCGGACGGAATGAGCACGATGGCTCGGATCCCGCCATAATCGGACTCGACCAGCCGAACCGAGATTCCGTACTGAACACCGAGCTGAGCCACCACGAACAAGCCGAGACGGGAATCGGCGGACAGGGCGGCGACACCGAAATCCGGTGGATTGCGCAGCATCTCGTTCGCCTTGGTCAGTTCGTCTTCGGGCATACCCATGCCCTGGTCCTCGATCTCGACGACTACGCCCTTGCCGA
Organism: Nocardia sp. NPDC049190; assembly: GCF_040648115.1. Lineage (NCBI taxonomy): Bacteria > Bacillati > Actinomycetota > Actinomycetes > Mycobacteriales > Nocardiaceae > Nocardia > Nocardia sp. NPDC049190. The sequence goes on along the minus strand of NZ_JBEZDE010000023.1, from coordinate 71,361 downwards.
CGACATTTCCGCTCACCTCTACCCGTGCCTGCGGCGGGGAGAACGCGGTGGCGTTGTCGATCAGTTCCGCGAGCAGGTGGATCAAGTCGGCGACCGCGGAACCGACGATGAGCACTTCGGGTTGCCGGGCGAGCCGGACGCGCGAATAGTCGAGCGTTTCGCCGATGGCGCTGCGCACCAGCGAGACCAGGTCCACCGGGTTACGCCACTGCCTGCCGGGCTGACCACCTCCGAGGATGACCAGATTCTCGGCGTTGCGACGTTCTCGGGTGGCCAGGTGATCCAGCCGGAAGAACGTGTCGAGCAAGGCAGGGTCCTCCTGCTGTCGCTCGGCCTCGTCAAGGATTTCCAACTGCTGGTGCACCACGATCTGGCTGCGGTGGGCGATGTTGAGGAAGACCGCTTTCACGCCCTCGCGAGTCCGGGCCTCGGTGACCGCTCCCGCGACCGCAGCGGCGTGCGCGCGGCCGAATGCTTTGGCGACCTGGCCGATCTCGTCTTGGCCGTAGTCCAGTAGCGGTGTCTGCTCGACTATGTCCACCGGCTCGCCCGCGCGCAGGCGACGCATCATGTCGGGCAGGCCCTCGTCGGCGAGTGCGAGGGTTTCCCCCCGTAGCAGCCGTAGCCTGCGGATGATCCGATTGGCCAGCTTGATCGCGATGACGAATCCCGCGATCGCAACCAGCAAGACTCCGATGCCGAACAGCAGCGAACTCACCGTGGAGCCCCCGGCCTTGTCTTCGGCGACCGCCTGCGCTTGTTTGTTCTGGTTGATCCAGATGTCGATGAGCCCGCGGTTGACGTCCGTCGCCGCGTTCTGCCAGTCCGCCACGCTCCACGGCAGGTCCGCAGCGATGCCGGACCGTGCAGTGCCGTCGGCCTCCGGGGCACCCGGACGGATTGTGTTCTGACCATCGTCGGGAGGGGTCTGCAGTGCCAGTCGGGTGAGGACTCCCTCCATCGAGGTCAGTTGCTGCCATGCGGAGGAACTGGTCGCCGCCTTGGCGGCATCGCGCTGCGGAGCATCGAATTCGCTGGTCAGATAGTCGATCTGGGTGTGGTAATAGCCGACCTGCCTGAGGTATTCCGCCGCCGGGACGGTCGCACGATCATGCGCGTTCACCAAGGCGAGGGCCAGCGCGTTGCTACGCGACATCGCCTCCGCCGCGTAGAACAGTCGCAGGCCCTCCGCGAGTTCGATCGCGATCTCCGGGTCCGGCGAGAACTGCTGGGCGATCTGCGTGGCAGTCGGGATGGCCAGGAGTCCATCGTTGTAGAACGTGTATGCCTCGAGAATGGGCAGTGTCCCGGTGTCGACCTGCGCGCGCACCATCGGGAGTCGGTCCAACACATTCATGAAGTGAGTGACCTTGTCCCCGATCAGGGACGATGCGAGTGTTTGCAGCCCGCCCGAGGCGCTGCGCAGTTCGGCGACCGCCTTGTCGGTTCGGACGCGTGCCGCGGCGAGTGCGGGTGCGGCTTCGCGGTCGCCCGCGAGTTCGGCAAGGGTCAGGCGCCGTTCCAGCTGGACGGACTCGGTGAATTCCCGGGCCGACGGCGTCGACTTCTGCACTTGGATGGCCCACACCCGTGCGTAGGTTCCCTTGAATACCAGGTACCCCGCCGTACCAACACCGACTAGTAGGAGAGTCAGGCTCGGGATGAGTGCGATGGCCAAGATCCGGCCGCGGACACCGAGCCTCCTTCTGAACATTCGCCCAACGTACTCGAGATCGACGTCCGCCCGATGCCTTATCCCGTTGACCGGGACTCGGTTTGACATCGCACTGTCGATATGGGCGAATAATTACCTTCTAATGTGACATGGCATTATTTCTGATGTGCCGCAAGGGAATTCGTCGGCCGATGCGGGCGGGTCGTCTCCGTACTGTCCTGGGTTGTCGCCGATCGCGGAATCCGGCTGCCGATCAGGCTCGCGATGGCGTAGATTGTCTGTATCTTGCGGTTACTCACAAATAGGAGGTCGTGATGTCCGCGCCGGAAGCCGGAGTCTTCGAGCGCCTGAGCGCATTGGCCGCGATCGATGCGCCCGGGGACCGCCAACGCAAGACGATCGCCGAGACGTTCACCGGCAAGCCGCTGGGTAGTGTGCCGATCGGCACCTCCGAGGATGTGGCTGTCGCCATCGACAAGGCGCGCGTAGCCCAGGCGGAGTGGGCGGCGCGGCCGGTCACGGAACGCGCCGCGGTGGTGCAGCGTTACCGAGCGTTGGTGGTGGAGCACCGCCATTTCCTGATGGACGTGCTGCAGGCCGAGACGGGTAAGGCGCGCTGGGCGGCCCAAGAAGAGGTCATGGGGTTGATGTTCGCGGCCCGGTACTTTTCCGAGGCGGCGCCGCGCCTGCTGAGTCCGCACAAGGTGCCTGGCGCGTTCCCGGTGCTCAACCGAGCCGCCGTCCGCTATCAGAGCAAGGGCGTGGTCGGGATCATCGCGCCATGGAATTACCCGATGTTGCTGTCGATCGGCGACTCCATCCCGGCGCTGATCGCGGGCAATGCCGTGGTGGCCAAGCCCGACAGCCAGACTCCATTCGCGGCCCTGGCCGGTGTCGAACTGCTCTACCGTGCCGGCCTGCCACGTGATCTGCTGGCGGTCGTCCCCGGCCCGGGCACCGTGGTCGGCACCGCGATCGTCGAGGGCTGCGACTACCTGATGTTCACCGGCTCCTCGGAGACCGGCCGCGGGCTCGCCGAGCGGTGCGGCCGCAGGCTCATCGGATTCTCCGCGGAACTCGGTGGCAAGAATCCGATGATCGTCACCAAGGGCGCCGATCTGAACAAGGCCGCAAAGGCCGCCGTGCGGGCCTGCTTCTCCAATGCGGGGCAGCTGTGTATCTCGATCGAGCGGCTCTACGTCGAGCAGGAAGTCGAAGCGGAGTTCACCGAAAAGTTCATCGCCGCGGTGAACGCTGCGAGACTGGGTGCGTCCTACGACTATTCGACCGACATCGGCAGCCTGATCTCCGAAGCGCAGTTGGAGAAGGTGTCCAAACACGTCGCAGACGCCACCTCCAAGGGCGCGAAGGTGCTCACCGGTGGCGCCAGCCGCCCGGATCTGGGTCCGCTGTTCTTCGAGCCCACCGTGCTCACCGGCGTGACCGAAGAAATGGAGTGCTTCCGCGACGAGACTTTCGGCCCGCTGGTGTCGATCTATCCGGTGGATAGCATCGAGGAGGCCGTGCGCTCGGCGAACGACACCGACTACGGCCTCAACGCGTCGGTGTGGGCGGCGAGCAAGTCCGCGGGCGAGCGGATCGCCGCCCAGTTGCACGCCGGCACGGTGTGCGTGGACGAGGGTTACGCGCCGGCCTGGGGCACTACGGCCGCGCCGATGGGCGGTATGGGCATCTCCGGCGTCGGCCGCAGGCACGGTCCCCAAGGTCTGTTGAAATACACCGAACCGCAAAGCGTCGTGGTGACCAGATACCTGAATCTCGATCCGCCGAGACTGTTCCCGCGAGACCTATGGCAGCCGTTCCTCATGGCGATCGCCCGCGGCCTGCGTCACCTTCCAGGTCGCTGACGCTCGACATCCGCCCGGGTGGTCGTGCCCACCCGGGCGGATATCCCGCCGGTCGGCCCATCCGGGCTCATGCCAACCGGTCGGCTCCGGTGCGCGGCGGTGGTCGGGCCGCCAGCGCTGCTGCTTCCTCGTCCGTGAGCAGCCGTGACCTGAGGGTGAAGCGCACGCCATCGGGCGCGTCCAGTGTCCCGCCGCTGTAGGCGACGTCGACGGTGAGGTGGGCGTGCTTGCTGAGTTCGTACTGGTCACCGCTCATCCAGAATTCGGTGTGCCAGGGCAGATTTCCGACCAGGACATCCGCCCCGCCGACCCGGAACTCACGGACCGGACGGCACACGGGCGTGCTGCCGCCGAAACGCTCGTCGGACTGGTGAAACAGCACCGCGCCGTGTTGTTCGATCATTCGGCGCAGCGCGGTCCTGGCGCGGTCGGTGATGTCCACCCGATGAATCCGCTGGGGCATCACGCCGCCGCCCACTCGCCACCGATGACCTCGTCACAGCACCTGACGTAGCCGACGACGCCGGGATCGGACCCCGATATGGCGTGGACCATGACACCTGCTCCTCGTGACTCTCGCTGACCGGGTCACTATGGTCCGACGAGGTTGGTACGCGGTTGGTGCGGAACGGCTATGCGTGCAGTGCGGTGTGCAATCGTGCGGTCACCACGGCACGTCGCACATCGCCGGATGGGAGCAGCCGCAACACGTGTTCGTGCACCTCGACATCGTCGGGCGCTCGTTCGCCGAATGCCACCGCATGCTCGACGCGGTCGCTGGCCAGAACCGCGGTCCGCACACCGACGTGAAGATAATCGCGCCACGCCACCACGCCAGGGGTCTCCGACCCCGGCAGCAGCGGGCCGCGATACAGCCACACCGCTGAAGTTGCGTCGCCTGCTGCGATGGCGCCGAGCAGATCCACGGCGTCACAGGCCACCGGCCCGTTCAAAACGTAACGTCGATTGGTGATTTCGCCACCGGTGGCTCGGCGCAGCCGAGAGACGTCGGCCTTCAGCGTGCTGGTGGAGACCGCGCGGTCGCCGTATACGGCGGTGTGCAGCTGATCCGGGGTGAAGCCGTTCGGCTCGAGTGCGAGCAGGGTGAGGATCTCCAGTTGCCGCGGCGGTAGCGGAAGCGGACTGCCATCGCGCAGCAGCCGTGCGGTGCCGAGGCAGTCCAGCCGGAGCCCGGGTATCGGGGCGGGTTCGGCGGACCGCAGAATCGTCTCTACCGCCGTGACAAGGGCCCGCACCGAGGTGAGTACCGCGGGATGGGACCGGTCCCAGGAACTGGACAGATCCAGGGCGCCGACCTGCCTGCCGTCCGGACCGTGGATGGGCGCGGAGTAGCACACCCAGCCGTGCAGCACGGCGACCAGATGCTCGGCGGAGAACACCGACGCCGGGCGGTCGGTGCGCAACGCGAGTGCCAAACCGTTGGTGCCCATGTGGCTTTCGTTCCAGCAGCCACCGGGCGCGAGATTGACCTGCTCGGCCTGTCTGCGCAGCGCGCGCGCACCACACGACCAGAGAATGGTGCCCGCGGCATCGCTGACCACGGCCAGATAGCCGGAGTCCTCAGCGATTCCGCGCAGATCGGACGCCAACGCGGTCACTGGGCCTCGGAGTGGGGACTCGGCCCACAGATCGCCGATGTCGTCCAATCCCGGCGCGACCGTGCGGCCGGGATCGACCGTGTGCAGTGACCGCTGCCAGGATTGCGCTACTTCTTTGCGTAACAAGCTGGTCCGAGGCTTACGCGGCACCGCGGTATTCGGAGTCGTCGCCCAGCGTTCCCATTCTCTTTCCAGTTCGACCCGTTGCTGAGTGAGGGTGCGGAACTGTGCCACCTGGAAGAACCCCATCGTCGAGTGAACTCACATTCGCTCACTAATTCTGAGCGTATGCCGAGTGCGAGCGGACGGATTTGACGACACACCACCAGCCGCGACGGGTCAGTGGTGCGTCGGGCGAGCGGCCTGACTTGCTGACCACCGGCTTCGGCCGCTACTGGCTGCGGGCCACCGGCTCACCTGGTATCAGACGCAGTACTGACCGAGGTTGTCGAAGGCACCTGGCCGGCACGGACGAACGACAGCGGGCGGCCGATCGGCCGCCCGTCCATCCGACGCCGCGACCCAGCGGTCACTTCTTGATGAAAATCCCCGCGACGTCAGCGTTCTCAATGGGGGTTTGGGCGTTGGCCTGGCTGCCGCAGAGCACGTCGACCGAGACGATCGTCGCATCTACCACGGTGCCCGCCGGTTCTCGGTCGTTCTGGGACTGTTCCTTGACGAATTTGGTGATCGTGGTGCGCTTGGTGTCCTGGTCCTGCTTGATGTACTCGTTGCACGGGGTGTCACCGCCGCGGTTGAGGGCCCGCTCGATGTCTGTGCAGCCCGCGAGCACCATGGCGATCGCCGCGATCCCGAGGCCGGTTCGGCCGGTCCGTGACAGCGTGGCGTTCATGTGCTCCTCCTGAATGGTTATGGCGCGGCGATACCCGCGTCGATCGAGTCCAGCCTAAGGCCAGGGCGCGCGAGTCTACGCCGACCGGTGGACCGGGTCTACGCGCGGAATACCCGTAGTGGGACGTTCATCTCGGCCGGGGTGAGCGAGCCGTGGTGGCCGACCAGCATCGATTGCAACGGCTCGGTGCCGCTGCGGATCACGCCGCCCTGCCCGCGAGCGACCACGACCAGATCGCCGATACGATCGGCGATCGTGGGCATGACCGTCGGGCCGAACCAGCCGTTGGTTACCGCTTCGTCCCTGGTGAGTATCGCGAAATCCGCGCCGAGCGTGCCCTGCCAGGTCGCCGCGACGTCGGCCGCCGCGCCATCGCGGGTATAGACGTGTCTGGCGCGTGGCTCGCCGCCGAGCAGACGAACGCTGTCCTGCAGCGCGGCTGTGGTGTCGAAGTCGACGCGGTCGGTGAGCTCTACCATGCCGTGGTCCGCGGTGACGATCAGAACCGCATCCGGGGGCAGTTGTCGGGCGATCGCCGCCGCCAGTCGGTCGACGTGGGCGAGTTCCAACTGCCAGGCCGGGGCAGACGGCCCGCGCACGTGGCCGGTGAGGTCGAGTTCGCCGTGGTAGGTGTAGACGAGCGAGCGGGGCCCTGCGCGCAACGCCTCGGCGACGTTGGCGACCAGGTCGCCGAACGATATCTGGGGACGGAACTCGCAGCCGCGCAATACCGCTCTGGTCAATCCCGACCCTTCCTGATAGCGCGGCGACACCTGGGCCACGGCGATACCGTCGGCGGCCGCGCGCTCGAATACCGTTGGAGTGGGCTGGAATTCCTCTGGCACGAGCTCGGCCCGCAGATCGGACGGGTTCTGCTCACCGTGCAACCGCCAGGCAAGCGGGTTCAGCAGCCGGTCGTAGCCGGGAATGCTGAGCAGATAACCCACAATCCCATGCTCGCCGGGTGGGGCGCCGACGCCGAGCGAACCCAGGCTGGTGGCTGTCGTCGTCGGGAACCCCGCCGTCAGTGTGATGGACGGGAGGCCGGCGAGAAATGGCGCCGCATCGAGATTCGCCGCGAGCGCGTCAGCGCCGAGTCCGTCCACGAGCAGGACGCAGACGTTGGCCGCGGTGAGCTCGAGACCTAGTCGATCGTCCGCGCCTGGTACGCCGAGCCCGGCGAGGACGGAGGGAAAAAGGTCGGCCAGGGAGGCCGTTCCGTAACGGGGCGCGACGAACACGGGGTCAGAATGTCAAGTTCGGGGTCCGGAGGGCAAGTGCTCAGGCCTGCCCGGTTTCGAAGCGACTGACCCTGCCGGCGTGGACGACGAACCGCCAGCTCGTGCGCATCGAGCCCCAGCGCGAGTTGGTGTAGTCGGCAACGAGTTCCGTGCCGCTGTCGCCAATGGACTCGATCTGCATGCGGGCGTTGCTGCCGAAGATCTCCGATTCGCTCCACTGGGCGAGGTTGCGTTCCACGCCGTCGTCGGACATGGTCGCATCGTCTGCGAGCACCGCGAAGAAGCGATCCTGATCGTTGGCGTTGAGCGCGTCGACGAACTCCTGCACCGTCGGGTCCAGCTGTGCGGTCATCCGTACCTTCCTCTCGGATCGATGGGGGAAGCATCAGACAGCAAATATCTAGCGTTCACTGTAGGTCAGCGGGGAAGCGCTCCGCTCGATCAGCGCGGCGATCAGTCGCACGACATCGTCCGCCAGTGTCGACGCGGTAGTGCGGGAGTGGCCCGCGCTCATCCTGCTGCCCGCCCGGACATGGCAAGGCCAGCTGGTGGCCCGAAGCCCGGAACATGACGGCCAGCGCGTCACCACCGTCGCGGCGCGGGCGATGACACCGCCGAGAGGCAGACCGGTCACATGGTCGGGCAGGTGTTGAGCTGCCCTGTCCCGGTGGCCGCCGCTGCCGTCGTCGTGTTCGCCGGCGCCGTGAGAGCAGGGGAGAGGCGCCGGCCCCGTGCGAACCGCGCGAACGCGGGGGCGAGGTGAGCGCGCCCAACCCGGTTCGTTAGACAAGAGGTGTGACTGCGCAGCGCTCCTTCCGGTTCGGTGTCAATATGCTGGTCCCGGAATCTCGGTCGAAGTGGATCGAAAAATGTCGTAGGGCAGAGGAACTCGGCTTCGACGTGATCGGCGTCGCCGACCACCTCGGCTTGCCGGCGCCCTTCCCCGCGATGATCCTGGCCGCCGAGGCGACCGAGCGGGTTCGATTGACCACCTTCGTGCTCAACACCCCGTTCTACAACCCGGCGCTGCTGGCCCGCGACGTGGCAGGCGCCGACCAGTTCACCGATGGCCGGATCGAACTCGGCCTCGGCGCAGGCTATGTGCAGGCGGAGTTCGAGACCGCGGGGATCCCCTTCGACAGCGGTCGCAAACGGGTCGAGCATCTGGCCGACACTGTGGTCACATTGCGGCGGCTGTTCGCCGATCCGGAGTACCAGCCGCAGCCCGCGCAACCGTACGGCCCGCCCCTACTCATCGGCGGCTGGGGCGACCGATTGCTGCGTGTTGCCGCCGAGCACGCCGACATCATTGCCTTCACCGGGGCCGCCGCCGCGCGTAACGGCGCGCCACTGCAAATGGCTGGACTCGCCGAAATCGAGGAGCGCGTGGCCTACGTGCGCGAACTGCTGGGCCCCCGCATCGATAGGGTCGAGTTCAACATCTTGGTGCAGCGTGTGGTCCCGCCCGCCGAGCGCGCGGATGTCCTAGAGATCTTCGGCCCCGCACTGCCCCCCGATGTCGCCGACACCCCGGAAGCGCACCCTCTCTTGCTCATGGGCACCCCGCAGGAGATGGCCGACCACGTTCGCGATCGCCGGGACCGGTACGGCATCACCTATGTCACCGTGCTCGAGGACAGTATGGACAAGTTCGCGCCTGTCATCCAGCTCCTGCGCTGACCGGACCCCGGAGGCCGGCCGAACCGACCGGTGTCAAGGGAGCGGGTCGATGATGACGCGCGGGTCGATCTGGCGAAGCTTCTTCGGGCGGCTGGTGAGGCACGGCCAGTCCCGCGTGACCGCCTCGCGCGTGGCGTGACCCGCCGCGATCAGGGCTTCGGCCGCGGGGTTGCCGACGATGTCGACGCCGAGGCGTTCTGCGGTCGCTTGATCGAACGCCGGGATCACGGTATGCGGCAGGCCGAGCAGTACGCCGAGGACGTCGCGTCGGTCGGAGGGAATGTGAGCGCGGGCCGCCGCGAGAACGGTGCTCGGGACGACGATGGTATTGCCCGCGCTCACCGTCGCCCAGGTGACCGCCTGGGCATAGTTGGCGCGGTTGGCGAACGCGATCACAGCGGCGGCATCGAAGACGACGCCACCTAAGGCCCTGGCTCTCACGCCGCGCCGGCGTGCGGGCCGCCCGCCTCCTCTTCCGACAGCGGCGGTAACCCCTGCGCGGCACGGGCGCGGTTGATCAGGTCCAGCGGCGGTCGGCCGCCGAATGTCTCCTCGAGCTTGGCCAGCGATTCGGATTGGTTGATCCTCGCCAGCACCGATTCGGCGACGAACGCGGACACCGATTCGATCCGGCCGGTCGTCCGCCACCGCTCGAGCGCCGCCACCACATCCTCGGGCAGCGTAACGGTGACCTTCCGCGTTCCACGGTCCCGAGGCGACGTCATACCACGACTGTAACCCGGCACTGCGTCCGCCGCGAACAACCGATCACATGGGCTTGTGCCAGAGCAAGGTGTAGCGCCACAGGAACCTACGCCGCAGCTGCGCCCTGGGGAGGAGTTTCGGTCACGACCGCACGGATATCGGGGTAGCTGTCTTCAGCGTCGCGGATGAGCGCGCCGGGACCGTCATCCGTGTTGTGCACGGCGTCGTCGCCCGAATCGCCGGCAGAAGCCGAGATAGACAGCGAAAGTCGCTGCGCGCGGTCATGTTCCAGAGGCCGACTACCGCCAGGTGCCGCCGGAAGCGACGAGACGGTAGAGAGCTGCCATGCCGACCCGCAGCGGAGCATGGCGCCGCGTCGCCACCGCGGTGACGGCACTATGGTCCAGGCGACATCGCTGCGTGCGCCCTGTCGGTACCCGATGGCAAGGTGTTCGATATGCCTTTCGCAGAATCCGCCGCATTCCCGGACGTAATCCGGATACTCGGGGCCAGCGAGCACAACCTGCGCAATGTGTCCCTGGAGATCCCCAAGAACAAGATCACCGTCTTCACCGGGGTCTCCGGCTCCGGCAAGTCGTCGATCGTCTTCGACACCATCGCCGTGGAGTCGCAGCGTCAGCTCTACGCCACGTTCCCCGCGTTCATCCTCAACTTCTTGCCCCGCTACGAGCGTCCACACGCTGAAGCGATCGAGAACCTCACCGCGCCGGTGATCATCGACCAGCAGCCGGTAGGCGGCGGGCCGCGCTCGACCGTCGGCACCATGACCGACGTCTTTTCCATGGTGCGGGCCATGTTCGCTCGATTCGGCTCGCCCTCGGCCGGATTCGTCTATCACTACTCGTTCAACGTGCCGCAGGGCATGTGCCCGGACTGCGACGGACTGGGCGTCACAGTGTGTGCCGATCCGAATCGACTGCTCGATCGGACCAAGTCGCTCAACGAGGGCGCGATCCTGTTGCCGGGCTATGCGGTGGGCAGTGGGGATTGGCAACTGTATGGCAAATCAGGCCGGTTCGATCCGGACAAGACGCTGTCCGACTACACCGCTGACGAATTCCACGACCTGCTGCACGGCACCGGCGGCAAGGTGGAACTGACCTTCAGCAAGGGCACCTGGAAGGCGAACTACGAGGGCATCGTCACCAGGTTCACCCGCACCAGGCTGCAGCGCGACACCTCCACGCTCAGCGAGAAGACCCGCGCGCAGATGCAGCAGTTCCTCACCGAAGGCACCTGTCCGACCTGCGACGGCGCCCGGCTGAACGCCGCGGCGCTCGCCACGAAGATCGACGGGCGCAACATCGCGGACTGGGCGGGACTGCAGGTCACCGACCTGATGGCGGTACTCGACGAGATCACCGACCCGGCTGCCGTCGGCCTGGCGGGCGCCATCCGGACCGCTCTGCAGCGCGTGGCCGACATCGGCCTCGGCTATCTGAGCCTGGACCGTCCGACCTCGACGCTGTCGGGCGGTGAGGGCCAGCGGCTCAAGATGATCAAGCATCTGTCCAGCACATTGATCGGCATGACCTACGTCTTCGACGAGCCGAGCGTAGGTCTGCACCCGCGCGATGTCGGCCGCCTGAACAACCTGCTGAGAGCGTTGCGGGACAAGGGCAACACGGTGCTCGTGGTGGAGCACGATCCGGATGTCATCCAGATCGCCGATCATGTCATCGATGTCGGCCCGCGCGCGGGTGTGCGCGGTGGGCAAGTCGTGTTCGAGGGCAGTTTCGCCGACCTCCGAGCGGCCGAGACCCCTACCGGTGCGGGGCTGCGCAGGCCGTTTCGCGTCAAGGACAGCTTCCGCGAGCGTACGGGCGAATTGCTCATCGCCGGTGCGACGGCACACAATCTGAAAAATGTGTCCGTCGGGGTCCCGACCGGCATCCTCACGGCGATCACCGGCGTCGCAGGTTCGGGCAAAAGCAGCCTGATCCGAGACGTGTTCGTGGTGCAGCATCCAGAGGTGATCTTTGTCGACCAGTCGGCGATCGCGGCGTCGTCGCGGTCCACGCCCGCAACCTATCTCGGTCTGATGGATCCGATACGCAAGTTGTTCGCCAAGGCGACCGGAAAGTCGCCCGGTCTGTTCAGCTTCAATTCGACGGGCGCTTGCGAGCAATGCGAGGGTCGCGGCGTGATCATCACCGAGATTGCCTACATGGATCCGGTGACCACCCATTGCGACGCCTGCGACGGGCGGCGTTTCTCCGACGACGTGCTCGCGCTGACCCTGCGCGACAAGTCGATCGCCGATGTACTGGAGTTGTCGGCCGAGGAAGCTCTCGGGTTCTTCCCGGAGAAGGCCCTGAATGCCAAGTTGCGCACTATGAACGAGGTCGGGCTCGACTACCTCAGCCTCGGCCAGGCGATGAGCACGCTGTCCGGCGGCGAGCGGCAGCGGATCAAGCTGGCGACACAACTGCACAACACCGGAACCGTCTTCGTACTGGACGAGCCGACCACCGGTTTGCACATGTCGGATGTGGACACGCTGCTCGCGCTGATGGACGGTCTGGTGGACCGCGGTAATACGGTCGTGGTGATCGAACACAACCTCGACGTGGTCGCCCACTCGGATTGGGTGATCGATTTGGGTCCCGATGGCGGCAAGGCCGGTGGCGAGATCGTATTCACCGGAACGCCCGCCGCTCTTCTCGGCCACCCCACCTCGCTGACCGGCGAGTACTTGCGCCGGTACAAGGCGGCGTAGGGGCGCGCGTAATCGTCAGCGGCCGAGCTCGAGCTCGGGTGCTACGCGGGGGTGAACCGCTGCGTTCCGGTGACCCGGAGCAGATCCAGCGCGGAGGCTTCTGGGCTGTCGGGCGCCGCCGAGTAGACGACAACGGCTTGATCGGTGTCCGGGACCAACAGGGTGTCACAGTCCAGTCGAAGCGGCCCGAACTCCGGATGGTCGATCGTTTTGCTCGCACTACGCCACTGCCCGGACCGCCGCTCGTTCCACAGCTGCTCGAAACGCGGGCTGCGGGAACGCAGTTCGGAGATGAGGCGGAGCAGATCGGGATCGTCGGGGTAACGGGCGCGGGCCCCGCGCAGACTTGCCACCGAGAACGCCGCGGCGTTGTCAGCCTCTGCGGGCGTCATCGCGAACCGTCCTCGCTCGGTCCCCAGGAAGCGCTGCCAGATGATGTTGCGCCGCGCGAGCGGCCACGCCGACAGATCACCGAGCAGTGCGATTGCCATCGAATTCCATGCCAGGACATCGGATTTCGCCGAAAGAACCAACGCGGGCAGGTCCGCCATCCGGTCGAGCAGACGCAATACGCTCGGCCGCACCACCATCTCGATCCGGCCATGTTGCGGCGGCGCCGCGCCCGCGAACTGGAACAGCAGAGTGCGGTCCTCGTCATTGAGCCGTAGCGCACGGGCGAGCGCGGCGAGCACCGAGCTGGATGGGTGGGGGCCGCGACCCTGCTCCAATCGCACTACATAGTCCACGCTGACGCCAGCGAGCTGTGCGACTTCCTCGCGGCGCAGCCCTGGCACCTGTCTGCGCGAACCGGCGGGCAAGCCGACATCACCCGGGCGCACCCTGTCGCGTGCCTGCCGGAGCAGTGCGGCCAACTCGGTCCGATCCATTGTCCGATCATCCCCCAGCCGGTCGCGGCCGGGGTGGGACCGCTACTCCCAGGAGCTGGCAGCCCTGTGCACCGGTCCGGGGTATGGCGACACTCGTGGCATGACGGAGATGACAACGGCGCTGGTGACCGGAGCGAACAAGGGGTTGGGACGCGAAACCGTGCGCAGACTGGCGGGTTTGGGCTGGCGAGTCTTCCTCGGCTCACGGGACCCGGATCGGGGCGCGGCGGCCGCCGCGGAACTCGTCCGGACCGGGCTGGACGTCGAGTTCGTCCAACTCGATGTCACGTCGGACGCGTCGATCGCCGCGGCGGTCGACGCGATCCGGCAGCGCACGCCCCGGCTGGACGTACTGGTCAACAATGCGGGTATCGGGGGTACCCGCGCGATGCCGCAAGAGGTCTCGGCCGCTGATTTCCGTGCGGTGTTCGAGACCAACGTGTTCGGACCGGTCCAGGTGACGAACGCGTTCCTGCCGCTGTTGTGCGACGCGGCTCGACCGCGCATCGTGATGGTCTCGAGCGGCATCGGTTCGCTGGCGCGTACCTCCGACCCCGGTCGGCTCGAATCCACCCTGCTCGGTCTGCCCTACCCCGCGTCGAAAACGGCGTTGAACATGATTACCTCGCAGTATTCGCGTGCGCTGCCGGGAATGAAGGTCAACGCTGCCGACCCCGGCTACACCGCGACGGACCTCAACGGCCATGCTGGTGTCCAGACCGTCACCGAGGGGACCGACGCGATTGTGCGGCTGGCAACCCTCGGCCCGGACGGGCCGACCGGCGGGTTCTTCGACCGGACCGGGCCGGTGGCTTGGTGAGTGCACCGGCGCTCGCGTTCTCGGCCGATCACCGTGGTGCGTGGGCCGATCGGGCCGAGGGGATCGGGTGTCCGGCGAGTACGCCGGTTCGATATCGCTAGCGCGCGCCGCCGTTGACATATAGCGTCTGCCCACTGACGTAGGAGGCGTCGTCGCTGGCGAGGAAGGCGATGACCGCCGCAACTTCCTCGGGCTGGCCGACCCGGCCGAGCGGCGTGCGTTCGGCAACAGTCTTCTGGTGGTCCTCGGCGGTCATCCCCATCCGGTTCGCGGTAGCGGCGGTCATAGCCGTCGCGATGTATCCGGGTGCGACGGCATTGACGTTGATGTTGTACGGGCCGAGCTCGATAGCGAGGGTCGCGGTCAAGCCTTGGATGCCTGCTTTGGCGGCCGCGTAGTTGGCCTGGCCGCGATTACCGAGCGCCGATCGACTCGACAGCGACACGATTTTGCCGTAACGCCGGGCCACCATGAACTTCTGCGCGACCTGCGCGCAGTGGTAGGCGCCGGTCAGGTTGACCGAGAGTACGGTGTTCCAGTCATCCTCGGACAGGCGGAAGAACAGGTCGTCTCGGGTGATGCCGGCGTTGTTGACCAGTATGTGCGGGTGGCCGAGATCGGATGCCATCGTATCGAATGTGGTCCGGACCGACGTGCGATCGGTGACGTCGCAGACGTAACCGCGCGCGACACCGCCCGTAGCGGTGATCTGCGCCACGGTTTCGTCGACGGCGCTGCGGTCCAGGACGGCGACGGTCGCGCCCTCGGCGGCCAGGCGCAACGCGGTGGCCGCGCCAATGCCCTGTGCGGCGCCGGTGACGATGGCGACTTTATCGGTGAATCGGTGCATCGCTCGTTCTCCTCTCAGAGTGCGAACATATCGCTCCGGGTACATCCGATGGGCAGTTCATGGATGCGGCTGCCACGGTCCAGAGTGGTCGACCGCCGCGGCCATCCGTATTCGACGAAGTGCACCTGCCGGCGGGCGGAAGCGTGAGACGCGCCAGGGTCGTCTTCGACACCGGCCGTCGGGCACCGCTGGACGGCCCGACGTCGCGACTCGGAGCGATGCTTGCTACCCCACGATCGCTGCGCCGAACTCCTTGGCGAACCAGGCCGGGAACTCGGTGAGGTCCGCGAGCACCACGTCGGCGCCTGCCGCGTGCAACTCATCCGCCGCGCACGGGCCCGTGGTGACCCCGACCGCGACCACTCCGGCGGCTCTCGCTCCGCGCATATCGCCGACATGGTCGCCGACGAACAGATCCGCCCCCTGCTCGCGCAGCGCGGTAGCCTTGGCCGCCGACCACAGATCACCAGCGAGATGATCGACGCGCCAGCCGAGTTCGTCGATATGCAGGCGCGCGAGCGGGGCGTGCTTGCCGGTGACAACGAGCACCCGCCCATCGCGCGCCGTGATGGCCGCCAGCGCCGCCTGCGCGCCGGGCATCGCAGGAATGCTCGGCACGAGCGCGGGATACAGCGCGCGGTAACGGGTGACCAGCGTGGGCACAAGTTCCGCGGGTGCTCCGGCGTCGACGAGTAGATCGGCCATTGGCGGTCCGAGCCGATCTGCGAACTTGTCGCCGGATAGCGGAAGGCCGAACTCGGCGGCGAGGATGTCGATGGCCCGGGAGACGCCGGGGCGCGAGTCGATCAGCGTCATATCGAGGTCGAATCCCGCGGTCCAGGTCATCACTCGACCCTAGACGCCCGGGCTGCGGCGAGACGATGCGACCGATGGCAACGGTTGTTCGCCAGGACCGGGCGATCAGCGCCACAGCGGATGCGCGCGTCCACCCGGAGCTGATTCACGTGGAACCCGCAGTGCAGTCGATGCCATCGTGAAAACAGCTGCGCCGCTGTGAATTCCGCATTCCGCGCAGACTTGCATGAAGTGAAGCGCTGCACGATCGGCGCAGCCGCGGATCGTCGACCTCGACACGTTCGATTCGGTTCGGCGCACCGATCCGCGCGGCGATGTGAGAGTGTCCTGCGGTGTCACGAGGCAAGTTTTGATGTTCTGGCATGCGATGCAGACACGCACATTGTGCGGTCACGTTGTCTCGAGACAGACGCGTGTTCGGGGCTGGCTATCAGCCGTGATGTTCCCCGGCCGGGACCGCCCGGCGGCGTGTCACGCTTCAACAAGCGTGGAGCGTTTGCGTCCGTATCCGAGGTAGACCCCGATCCCGACGAGTACCCATACTGCGAACCGCACCCAGGTGAGCGCGTCGAGCGTGGTCGCGAGCAGGGCGCAGCCGGTCAGCGCGAGAATCGGAACCAGCGGGACGAACGGGGTCCGGAACGGTCGTTCGCGATCCGGTTCCACCCGGCGCAGCACCAGCACACCGACGCATACCACCGCGAACGCCGACAACGCGCCGATGTTCACCAGTTCGACCACGATATCGATCGGCAGCAAGCCCGCGACCATCGCGCCGAGCACGCCGAGTACCAGTGTGAGCCGTGTCGGGGTCGAGCGCTTGCCGGTGACGGCGAGCCCATATGGCAGCAGCCGGTCGCGGCACATCGCGAACATCAGCCGCACCTGCGCGTACACGACCATCAGGAGGCCCTTGCTGAGCGCGATGATCGACGCGATCACGATGACGTTGCCGATCCAACCGATGTGCAGCCTGCCGAATGCGGTCGCGATCGGTGCTCCGTTGTTCAGCGCCGCGAACGGCGCGATACCGGTGAGCACCGCGCTGACCAGCGCGTAGAGCAGGGTGGCGATGAGCACCGTACCGATGATGGCGAACGGCACGTCCCGGCGCGGGTCACGGGCTTCTTCCGCCGACGCAGCCACGACGTCGAAGCCGAGGAAGGCGAAGAACGCGATCGCCGCGCCGCCGATGACGCCGCCGAGCCCGAACGGTGCGAACGGCGTCCAATTGCCGATGTCGACGTGTGGCGCGCCGACGGCCACCACCAGCACAAGCACACCGATGGTCACGGTTACCAGCGCTTTGGTGATCCGCGCTGTGAGTGTCACTTCGCCGACCAATACCACGACGATCGCCGCGATGATCAACATGGCAGGCAGGTTCACCACGCCGCCTTCGGCGGGCCCGGCGGCGAGCGCCTTCGGTACGGTGATGCCGAACATCGACTCCAGCGCTGACACGGTGGTTCCCGACCAGCCGATCGCCACGGCGGCACCGGCGATGATGAACTCCAGCAGCAGGTTCCATCCGACCAGAAACGCCGGTGCTTCCCCGAGCGTCGCGTAGGTGTAGGTGTAGGCGCTGCCCGACACCGGCACCATCGCTGCGAGTTCGCTGTAGCACAGTGCCACCAGCGCGCAGACCGTTCCGGCCAGGATGAACGACAATACGATTGCGGGCCCCGCCTTTTCGGCGGCGGCGACGCCGGTGATGACGAAGATCCCCGCACCGACGATGGTGCCGACGCCCATGGCGGTGAGATCGAGCCGTCCGAGCCTGCGCGCGAGCGTTGGCGCGCCTGCCTCGGTTGTCGCGGTGTCGGGCAGGCGGCGACGCCATCGCCGGGCGGATGTACTGGTCATGACTCCCTTAAGACGTCGGCTCTCCGGTCGCGGCCGGAAGCTGGATCGGTAGACATTGTCGCCGCGCCCGGAAATGCGCCGATTACCGGGGTGTTTGCGGCCGTGTCGGCGGCTCGGCGTTGGGCTGTTCGACGATGGCGATGGCGTGACGCCGCCGCCGTACTCGATGGGGTGGAGGCGCCGCGTTCGGCAACGCGCGCACCGGGAACCAGTGCGTGCGGGTAGCCGGACAAGACGAGGTGTACGCCGAGCCGCGGGAAAGCATTCACCGGCACAACTAGACGCAACTTTAGATAACACATAATCTGGCGGCAGCGCTCGGCTGAAGGTGGCCGTGCCGACCCGACGAAATGAGTACCCCGATGATGCGGCATGTCGAAGTACTGATCATTGGTGCGGGGCTGTCCGGGATCGGCGTGGCCTGCCATCTGACCAAAGAGCGCACCGGACGCAGCTATGTCATCCTGGAGCGCAGGTCTGCGGTCGGCGGTACCTGGGATCTGTTCCGGTATCCCGGAATTCGTTCCGACTCGGATATGTACACCTTCGGCTACGGCTTCCGTCCCTGGAAAGGCACCAAGGTGCTCGCCGACGGACCGCACATCCGCCAGTACATCGAGGACACCGCCGCCGAGTATGGCGTCACCGAGCACATCCGGTTCGGACGCAAGGTGACCACGGCGCACTGGTCCCGTCGGGCAGGCCGATGGACGATCGAGGCGTATAACGAACACACTGGTGAGACCGAGGTCTATACCTGCGATTTCGTGGTCGGCTGCACCGGCTATTACGACTATGACAACGGCTATCGGCCGCAGTTTCCCGGTGAGGAGAGCTTCGGCGGGCGGATCGTGCACCCGCAGCACTGGCCCGGAGACCTCGACTACACCGGTAAGCGGGTTGTCGTGATCGGATCCGGCGCCACCGCGATCACCTTGATCCCGGCCATGAGCGATGACGCGGCACATGTCACGATGCTGCAACGTTCGCCGACCTACATCACCTCACTGCCCGCCGACGACCCGGTGGCAGTCGGCTTGAAGCTGGCGCGAGTGCCCGCAGAGATGGCCTACCGTATCGGTCGCGCCCGCAATATCGCGTTGCAGCGTGCGAGTTTCCAGCTCTCCCGATCCAATCCGCAAGCAGCCAAGAAGCTGCTGCTCGGCGCGGTGCGCAGGCAAGTCGGCTCAGATGTCGACCTGCGCCACTTCACCCCGAGTTACGCCCCGTGGGACCAACGGCTGTGCATAGTGCCCAACGGCGATCTGTTCAAGGTGCTGCGCGGCGGCAAGGCGTCCATCGTCACCGACCGTATCGAGACCTTCACCGAGACCGGCATCCGCTTGGTCTCCGGCGAGGAACTCGCGGCCGACATCGTCGTCAGCGCAACCGGGCTGAGTGTGCAGATGCTCGGAGGCGCGAGCCTGGTGATAGACGGTGAGTCCGTGAATACCCGCGATCGGGTGGTTTACAAGGGCGTGCTGCTCGATGGCGTTCCGAACGCGATGATGGTGCTCGGCTACACCAACGCCTCGTGGACGCTGAAGGCCGACCTCGCCGCCGAATACTTCTGCCGTGTACTCAACCACATGAAGCGGCATGGCTACACCTGGGTCGAGGCGGTCGCCGAGGAGGGCGACCGCTCCGCGGAGTCGGTGATGGGCGGCGCTCTGACCTCCGGCTACATCCGGCGCGGTGACGCGGTGATGCCGCGTCAAGGCACCAACGGCCCATGGCGGGTGATCAACAACTACTTTCGGGACCGTCAGCTACTGCGCAAGGGCGCGCTCGAGGACGGAGTGCTCACCTTCGGTCGCGCGGAGACGGCACCTCCATTGGGGGGATCCCGCAGCGCCTGAGCGCGTCGAGGTGGCGGCGTGCCCGCAGCGAGCGTGGACAACTCGCACAGCATCGCTCTCGACTAGAACAGCCCCATGATCGCGGCGGCCTACGCGGGGAGAATCTGCGGGTCCGCTCTGCGCCGCATGCTGGACCGACTGTGCGGCACCATATTGCGCGTACTCGAGCGGCGACGTCAACCGCGATGAACCGGAGGAACGCATGGCGCGCGAATTTCACGACCTGCCCTACGCGCAATACCTCACCGCCCCGGAGGGTGTTTTGGAGCCCGAAGGCGACTACGACTGTGTGCGGGTCGACGGTGGCCGGTTCGACGAACTCGATGTGCAGAACGCTCGGTTCAGCCAGTCCGTGTTCACCTCGACGGTGATCACCGGAGGGAGCATGCGATACACCCGGTTCGCCGATGTGTGGCTGCGCGATGTCCGCTGGGTGGGCACCGAACTCGCCGACACCTTCTGGATGGACGGCGAACTGGTCTCCGCTGCTTTCTCCGGCGTCGATTTCGCGGGCGCGAACCTGCGCCGGATGCGGTTCGAGGGATGCAAGTTCGACTCGGTCACCTTCCGCGCTGCCCGACTGCGCGAGGTGTCCTTCATCGATTGTGTGCTGTGTGACTGCGACTTCGGTGATGCCGCCCTCACCAACATCACGATCCCCGGATCGCGGTTGGGTGGGCTGTCGTTGCACAGGGCTCGGCTATCGGAAGTGGACCTGCGCGGTGCGTCCACTCTCGACATCATCGGTGGGCTCGACTCCCTGCGTGGCGCGACGATCAGCACCATGCAACTGATCGACCTCGCTCCGGCGTTCGCGCGAGCAGTGGGTATCACCGTCACAGACTGATCGGCTCGGTGGTGGCCGATCTACCTGCTGCACGGTGGAACCTGGTGACCGAGTTGGCTATTCCGGTGAGGCGCCCAATTTCGGCACAACCACTTCGCCGAGGAAGTTCCACTCGCCTGGCTGGCAGTCGCTCTGGGCACCGACCTGGTTCGTGCGCGGCGCCCGAGCTCCGCGCGGGCCTGTTATGTATCCCGTGTGATCGCACCGGGTGCGCTTACGTGCGCCCGCTGCAGGCGTATCCGCCACGGGACAACCTGCCGAGGCGACTCGACCCCGCTGTGCATCTGACGCTGGGAAGGTTCCCGTACTATCGCCATCGAAGTCGCCGGGCCGGGGATAAGAAGGAGGACGGTGTGAAACCTCGCACCAGCAGCGGGCCATTGTGGATACGGCCACGCGGACTGGTTACGCAGGGCGTCTCCGAATCGACAGGCGCGCGCGTGGGGATATACCGATGAGCGACGAGGGGGTCGGTCTTCGCTGCGCGGGATGCGCGAATACCGGCTTCGACGGCGCCACTTGTCCGGTCTGCGGGCTCGACCTCGGCTACCGATACATCGCGTTACCGAGTCGCGATGCCAAGCCACTCGGCGGCCCCTGCGCGAGGTGTGGCGGCGACCGATATGACACCGAAGGGCGATGCGTGGGTTGCGGTCGGCCCGAGGCGGGACTCGATCGTTTCGAGGCGGATCTCGGCGCGGTGGCGGTGATGACCGATCGCGGACTCGTGCACACGCGAAACGAGGACTCCGTCGCAACCGCGGTCTTCGACGGCGTGGCCGCGGGCAGTTCCGCGGCCACGGTGATCGCGGTGAGCGACGGTGTGTCCACGTCCGCCCAGCCACAGGTGGCCTCAGGTGCGGCGGTGCGCGCAGGAGTGCATGCGACAGTCGCCGCGCTGGCGGTAGGGCGGCTCCCGGCCGACGCGATCATGGCCGGGCTCGCCGCGGCCGCGCAGGCGGTCCGCGAGGTCGACGTTGCAGATGGCCCGGCGCCGTCGTGCACCTACGTTTGCGCGATCGTGCCACGTGGTGCGCAGCCGGTCGAGATCACCGTCGCCAACGTCGGTGACAGCCGTGCGTACTGGCTGCCCGCGGAATCGACGGACGGGCCGGGGAACGCCCCGTCGCAACGGCTGAGCGTCGACGACTCGTGGGCCCAAGCCTTGGTCGACGCGGGCGCGCTGGACGAAAGCGACGCCATGAACGATCCGCGGGCGCACACTCTCATCCGATGGCTTGGTGCGGACAGCCCGCTCGAGCCGTGGGCGGACGATTGCGTCCGGGTCGTTCGGACCATCGGCCCCGGCCTGCTCCTGCTGTGCTCCGACGGCCTGTGGAACTATCTTCCCGACCCGGCCACGCTGACGAGTCGGGTGGCGGAGGCGGCACCCATCGAGGTGGCCCGTGGCCTCGTCGAGTTTGCGTTGCGCTCCGGTGGTGGCGACAACATCACCGTCGCTCTGGCACCGGTCCCACAACGTCGGGGACAGTGAAACTCGAAGTAGGCAAGGGTGATCCGGCGCCGAACTGGAGCCGACTTGCGTCTGGGACAGTGTTGCCGGCGTGGTGGACAGCGGTCTCGATGGCTGCGTAGGGTCGTCCACTATGACCCAGTTCGGCGGCAAGACGTGTTTGATCACCGGGGCGGCCAGCGGCCTCGGCCGCAGCACGGCGCTCGCGGCCGCGGCCAAAGGCGCTGCCCTCGTCCTGACCGACATCACCGAGGACGGTCTGCGCCGGACCGCCGACGACGCGCGCGCGGCGGGCGCGACCGTTCCTCTTGCCGCACCCGCCGACATCAGCGACTACGACCAAGTGGTCGCGTTGGCAGCCGCGGTCCACGCGGAAGTCGGCAGTGTCGACATCGTCATGAATGTCGCGGGTATCGCGACGTGGGGCACCGTCGACCGACTGACCCACCAGCAGTGGCGGCGCACCATCGACATCGACCTGATGGGGCCGATCCATGTGATCGAGGAGTTCGTTCCGCCGATGATCACGGCAGGACGCGGCGGCCATATCGTGAACGTGTCCTCGGCTGCGGGCCTGTTCGGTCTGCCTTGGCACGCCCCCTACAGCGCGGGCAAGTTCGGCCTGCGCGGGGTGTCCGAGGTGCTGCGGTTCGACTTGCGCCGTCACGGCATCGGAGTGAGCCTGGTGTGCCCAGGGGCGATGTCGACGCCGATGGTCGACAGCCTCGACATCGCGGGCGTGGACCGGACCGCCGAGGCGGTGCGACGCGGCATGTCGCTGTTCATGCGACACGCGGTCACCCCGGAGGCGGCCGCGCGGTCGATCGTGCGCGGCGTCGAGCGCGACAGATACCTGGTCTTCACCTCGCACGACATTCGGGTCGGTTTCTGGGCGCAGCGCTACTTCCCGCCCGCCTACACCCTGGCGATGCGCGGTCTGAACTGGGCGATGACCCGATACATCGACCAGAAGGCCACGGCATCCGCACCCTGACACCGACTCGGAACCACCCGACTCGCCCACTGTCGACCGTTCTCGCCGTCGTTCGTGCGGTGCTCGAAGTTGTTGCGCCAGAACCTTTCTGATCGGACGGCGGTATCAACCCGAGGGCGCACATCGAAGGGTGGCCGTCCGCCGCCGCGATGCCACCGAACCGGTCGAACCACGTAATAACGACTCCCGGCGAGGACGGTGGTCGCAACCTTGTCCAGCGGCAGCCTCGAGTTCCGGCGAGCGGAGGGCTCGGGGCTGCCGCGCGCGACAGCATCAGATGTAGATGAAGGACAGCCCGTTGCTGGTTCCGCCGGTGGTGGTGACCGTGACCGACACACCGTCCCCGTTCCCGCAGGGGCGACCGCGGCGATCTGGGTACTGGAGTTGACGGTCAGCGATGTCGCTACGGTGGCCGAAGCTGACTGCGGTAGCGCCGGTGAAGCCGGTGCCGGTGAGGGTGATCGAGGTCCCCCCCCGGGCGCCGACCCCGAAGTCGGTGAGACCGAGGTCAGTGTGGGAACCGGCACGTAGGTGTAGGACAGCCCGTTGCTGGTTCCGCCGGCGGTGGTGACCGTGACCGACACCGTCCCCGTTCCCGCGGGGGCGACCACGGTCGCCTGGCTGTCGTTGACCACAGTCGGGATCGCGGACGCGGCGCCGAAATGCACCGCGGAGGCGGTGGACAGACCGGTGCCGGTGATGGTCACTGTATTGCCGCCCGCGGTGACGCCGGAGACCGACGACAGGGTGCCGATGAACGGCGCCGCGACATAGAAGTACGACAGCGGGTTGCTGGTCCCTCCCTCCGTGGTCACGGTTACCGGGACAGCGCCCGCCCCGGATGGCGAGACAGCGGTGATCGATGTAGTCGTGTCGTCGGTGATAGTGGCCAACTTGGAACCGAAGTGCACGGCGGTGGCGCCGCCGAGGTTCGTGCCAGTGATGGCGACGGTGGTCCCGCCTCCGGTCTCCCCCTGGCTGGGAGAAATAGGCAAGACGCTGCCTCCTTGTCGATATGACCCCGACCGCATCACTGTCGGCGAGCCCGCCACGACGTGGCGATTGCCGTCCTAGCCGATGTCGATCCTCGACCGGGTTCCTTCGGCGGCACGCCTTTTCCATTAACGACCCTGAATCCGTTGCCGGACAATGCCTCTGCCTGTCCCTTTTCGTCCGTTTTCTCTTAGATCTGGGCGCATTCCTGCCGAGCCCACTGAAATACCCGTGGAGTTGGACGAGTATCTGGAATGAATGGATGCCTGTTCGCGAACGAAGACCACCGTGATTGAAGTACGGTCTCGGGCCCGGGATCGAGTTGGCCGGGCCCACAGGCGACTCCGCGCAGGGCAATTACCTGGATCGCACCGTGCTGTGCAGGAATTCGGCCTGGGTGGCCTCGTGGACGGCGAGCAAACGTGCTAATTCCTTCAGCGACTCCTGCCGATCGGTGTCCGAAGCGCCCAGCAGCATGTCATCGACCAGTTCTCGCATTCGACTGTGTTGCACGAGCAGCAGATCGGCGACGTTCTGGAGGTGGTGGGTTGTCATACTTGTGCCTCACAATTCCAGGCTGCCAGCTGCCGGTCGGCAGCTGCCGCTACTTCGGCGGCATTGATCATCAGGAGACCGCGATCTGGTTCGGCGGCGTGCGGATCGCTCGTGTGCCCGGCCCACAGTGCGGTATGGCGCTGCCGGTGCGAGGGCGGCCCCCACCACTCGGGCGGGTTCGGCCCGAACACGAGTACCGATGGTGTTCCGAATGCGGTGGCCAGGTGCCCGACGTCGGTATCGCCGCTCACCACCAGGGCAGCGCCCGCAATCGTGGTGGCCAGTTGGCCGAGCGTCAGTTCTCCTGCTACGGCGGCATGGCGTGGCAGCCCTGCTCGTTCGGCGACGAACTGGGCGAGGGCCGCGTCGTCGGCACCGCCGGTCACCATGATCGGGTAGCCCCACTCCCGTAGATTCGCGGTTACCGTGGCGAACCGTGTTGCGGGCCATCGCCTGGCGGGTGCGCTGCCACCCGGGTGCACGACGATGTGCGTGCGTGTGCTGGAGGCGCCCGGTGGGGGATCGAGGTCGAGCCGAGTCGGATCGGCTGGGATCCCGGCCGACTCGAGCAGCATGCACCAGCGGCTGGTCTCGTGCACGTCTGTGGGCCACTGCGGTCCGGGCACCAGCGGAAAGTCTCTATGTCGATAAGTGATCAGCTGTTCCGGACCGGTCGCGAGCAGATCGGTGATGCTCGCCGGACCGCCGCCGTGCAGATTGACCGCAATCGAGGGTGGCGCCGCGTTCCAGCGCAGCGCCCCTGCCATCGGGGTGGCGTGCAGTTCGTCCACGCAATCGGCCAGATCGACGACAGGTCGCAGCCAACCCGGTGCCGCCAATACCAACCGGTCTCGCGGGCGGGCGGCACGGAGCGCCCGCAGGGCGGGCACCGCGGTCAGTAGGTCACCGAGGCCGAGTGCGCGCAGCACCAATATCACGTGCGCGCATCCTGCGGTGGATCTGTCGACGTTGCTGCGGGCCAGGGAACGTTCGTCATGCTTGTACGCGGTCGGCGGGTAGGCGCGGTCGAACAGCGCCGCGGGCAGGCCGTCGGTTTCGGCACGACAGCCGTCCATCGATCACCCTTTCGTCCGGACCAGGGCCCGATCATTTTCTGCTCGACCGTGTTTCACGCAAGACACCATCGGCCCGTTCGGTCGTATGTCGGCAATGCCCCGACTCCGTCGTTTGAAACTCGTTCCGTACCGCTGTCCCGGTTTTCGGGGGCGGCGTCGTGTAATCCGGGCATCAGGACACCCGAAAGGTTCGCCGTGACAGAGGGTGTGCGGATCGGCCTGGCCGCAGGCGAATTCGTGGATACCGCGGCAGCACGTTGTGATTCGCACCCTGGTCTGCGGCACCGAATCAGTGGCCGCCCGGATCGCTCAGCGCGCGTCCTTCGTATGTCTTGACCCGACGGTGTTCGGCCGCGATCAGGAAGACACCGAAGCACAGGCACACCGTGGCGACGACGCCTGCGATGATCGCCCAACCTTCGAAGCCGTAGCCCGCGGCGGTCAAGGTGAGTCCGACGGTGACGATGCTGACCGCGAACAGGAGTATCCCCGGCCAGTTTCGAGTGTCCTGGATGGATTCTCCCGCATGCTGCCGATCGGATCTGGTGTAGTCCGGAAAACTCTGTTCCGGGCGCGGGCGATGCTCGGTACGGTCGTACTCCCGAGCCGGTTCGTCGGTTCCGTGAGGCATGAGAGTGTCCTTTCGTGCTGAATCCACACAGTGCGCGTTCGACCGAATACCCCTTTCGTTGCCGAGCAACCGGTCGCCGCGGGAGCTGTCTTGCGGCGGCTACGACCTGCGTTGTCCAGTCGGGCGACCTGTTGCGGCCACTCAGCCGGTCGCGTGTTGTCCATGGGCGGATTCGACGAGGAGGTGGTCCCAGCTGGCGACGAACTCCTCGATCCCGAAATTGGCGTGAGCCCAGTGCCTGGCCGCTTTGCCGGTCAGTTGGGCGAACATGGGTTCGTGCAGAAATAGTCGGATCGCCTCGGTGAGGATTTCCGGTTCGGTGGACACGACACCCGCCTCGGCCGGAATGGAAGCCGATGCCTCGGTGGTGCCGATCGCGACGATCGGCATCCCGAGATACATTGCCTCGATCACCGACATACCCAGCGAGGTCCAGCGGGGGATGTGCACGAATACCCGGCGGCGCGCCAACTCGGCGTGCAAGTGGTCCTGGACTAGATCGCCGAGGCCGCACACCCGCTGTGGTTCGACGCACAGTGCCGCGTGCAGCTGTTCGGTGCCCATGCCATAGACGTCGATCGGCGCGGCGTCGGATAGCGAACCAAGCAGATCGGTGCCGGTAATTCGCCAGCGGTGCACCGGCTCGTTGATGATCGTTGCCGCTCGTGGGAGTTCTCCGGTGTACAGATGCCCCGGATCGAGCACCCCGTGCGGGATGACCGTGGTCGGGCACCGCCCGTTGTCCCACATGAGTCGGTTGAAGTGCGTGACATGCACGAGCTGGACATCGGTCCGGTCCGCCAGCGGATGCCGCGTGAGCGCCGCGTGCGCGGTCGGCGGGTCGTGCTCGAGGTAGATCGCGGGCAGGTCGGTGCCGGGAGAGCGGCCCAGCCATTCGGACACCAGATCCAATTCGTGCGGGCGCTGCAGGACGACGATGTCGATGTCTTCGTCGGCGAGATCGGCGGGTGCGACCTCGATGGCATTGGGAGGCCACGCGCGGCCGCGTCTGCCCCGTGCCCATTCGCCGCGTTCGCCGTCGCGCGGCACCAGGTACCGGTGCCGACCTCGTACGAACGAGGTCGTCCAGAAGTCGTGCACATTCCAGACGAGGACGTTGAGCGGTCTCGTCGCCCCGTTCGAATGAGTCGTCGGAGCTTCCATGCCTGTCGAATGCCCGAGTCGCCTGGTCCGAAACGGGTGTCCGCGAGGAAATGTGGTCCGCGTCGATCAGTCCGCGTTCGGGTGCAATTCGTAGACGGCGTACGCGGAACGGATGACCGGCTGGGCGACATTGCGCACCCGGATGCCCCCCGGGGTGGTGCCACGTTCGGCCCCTGCGTGCGCGTGGCCGTGCAGTGCCAGGTCGGCGCCGCTGGCGTCGATCGCCTCGCCGAGCAGGTAGGAGCCGAGAAATGGGTAGATCTCGCGCGGCTCGCCGTGCAAGGTGTCACTGACGGGGGAGTAGTGAGTCAGTGCGACCGTGATGTCGGTGTCCGATTCGGCGAGCGCGTCGCTCAATGATTCTGCGAGATCCACTGTATGTCTGGCGAATTCGCGCATCAGTCGTTCCCCGAAGACGCTGGCACATTTTCCGGCGAATCCACCGCCGAAGCCCTTGGTGCCGGCGACCCCGAGACTGTACCCGTCGATCTCGAAACGCGCCGCCGTTCCTTCCAACACGGTGATGCCATGGTCGGTGAGCAGTTTCGCGATGTCCTGCTCGACATCACTGTGGTGGTCGTGGTTGCCGAGCACCGCGACGACCGGGACACCGATGTCGCAGAACTCCGCTGCGACGACCTCGGCTTCGTCGAGGGTGCCATGCCTGGTCAGGTCACCGGCCAACAGGAGGATGTCGGCGTGCTGAGGTAGCTCGCGCATCGCGGGCCGGTATTGACCGCGAGACTCCGCGCCCAGGTGGACATCGCCGACCGCCGCGATTCGCATGCTGTTCAACCCCTTCCGAGATCTTCGCTGTCCGTGGGCGCGGCATGTTGTGTGACGTGCAGATCGTTGTGGATCCGTGCGTGCGGAAGCTGTTCGCGCACTACGGTCTCCACCTGTTGTTTGACGCTCTCACTGCTCACTTCGCCGCCGAGCACGACCACTTCGCCGCGAATCGTCACGTGCACTCCGAGTTCGGCGGTTCGCGGATCCTCGGCGAGCGCCCTGCGCAGGTGGGCGACGAGGTACTGGGGTTGCTCCATTCAGTCCGCCTTCCGCGTATCGGTGATGCCGAGGTCATCGAGTAGCCCGAGGAAAGCCCTGGCATACGGCGACTCGGCCGTGCGGGCCCGCACCTCTGTCCAGTTCACCTGTTCGCGGACGTCACGAGCGATGTGCAGCACGGGGCTGAGGTCGAGCCGATGCGCGTCGAAGACCAGAATCTTGTCCACCATGAGGTCGGTGCCACTGATCACCGGCGCCGCCGTCGGTCCGATCCGCATCACAGTGGCACGATCGAGCAATTCATCGGTCACTTCACGATCGTTCGGCCGGAAGATCACATCGATCAGGACATCCCCGTCGTACACCTTGCGAAGCCAATCTTCCGGCGGATCACACACTCGCAGTCCACTACGGGCCATCGTCTGTACAGCCCGCGACGCGTCCTGCGGCTTGACGAAGATGTCCACATCGTGCTGCGAGATCGGGCCGCCGCGGGCGTAGACGGCGCAACCACCTGCCACCGCGAATTTGACGTCGGCGCCGGACAACGAGTTCACCGCACGGGTCAGCGCGTGCAGCAATTGGTCGATCGTCACGGCCATGCTGCGGTGGTACCCGAGGGTCTACCGGTTAATCGTGAGCAGACCAGGGATGAGACCGACCACACCGGGCGAATCGACGAGACCCGATCAGGAAGCAACGCGGGGATAACCTCATAAGTGAGATCGACGCTGTGTGCCGCGCGATCGTGAGCCATCGGGCACGACTGCCTCGATCCGCCGCGGCCGTTCCTGTCTGAACCTGTGACAGCGGAACCGGACCATGACAGACTGTACGCAGGT
Organism: Nocardia sp. NPDC049190; assembly: GCF_040648115.1. Lineage (NCBI taxonomy): Bacteria > Bacillati > Actinomycetota > Actinomycetes > Mycobacteriales > Nocardiaceae > Nocardia > Nocardia sp. NPDC049190. The sequence continues at coordinate 42,298 of NZ_JBEZDE010000023.1, read as the reverse complement.
TGAGACTACAGCCGAACCCGGTTCGACTCGCGAGCACAGTCTCGGGCGTGTCGATCGGCGGAGGGTAGCGACGACCTCGCCACGACATCCTTCCGCGGACCGCCGCTCTGTCGCGTAGGACTGGAAATCCCCCCTTGTACGGGAGGTTCAGTATGTCCGCCATCTCTTTGCTTCGCGAGCACGCCGACGGAGTACACCGAAACGGCTCGGGGCCGAAGACCCGCCGGAATGCGCGATTGTGGGCGCAGTACGTGGACCGCCGCCGAGAATGTGTCGTCGTACGGGTCGAAGGCGAGCTGGATGCCGCCGCATACGCCGAGTTCTTCCGTGCGGTCAACAAGGCGGCCGAGTCGGATTGTCATGCCATTGTCGTCGACCTGCGCGCCGCGCGATTCCTCAGTCTGCGGGTCGCGGCCACACTGGGCGCGGTGAAACGAACCCGAGACACACGCGGGGGGCCCGACCTCCGCATCGTCGCGGGCTGCCAGGCGGTCGAGCGTGCCCTCGAGGTCACCGATGTGCGACGGCTGTTTCACCGGTACCCGTCGATGCGGGCAGCACTGGACTCCTGAGCCGCCCTGTCCACGCGACCTCGTTCTGGGAGCCGAGTGCGTTCCCGACCGGCCGTTGTCCTGACAGATGCTGACGAGATGTCGGAGAGTGGGTCGCTACCACTCGAGGACCGCCTCGCGCGCGGATCGAGTGGTCGGGTTCGGGCGAGTTTCTGCCGAGTCGGTCACAAGAATCTGGAGGACTCGGCCGAGGTCGTGACTGCGCTTGCGAAGTACTCGCGAGAATTCGGAGCGTTCTCCAGCAGACACCGGATCATCAGTACGGCGCCGGTCGCGTCCGCCACTTGATGTGGGTGGCCGACATCATGCCCGACGAGTGCGAACGGGTGGCCGGCACGTCCGGTGCTACATCGATGTCACCGACAGGTGACCCGCGGCCGGCTCGGATCGTCGGCGTTTCGAGCACCATGCGGCGGGTACGTCACGGGTGAGGGACGCGGTATCGCGGTGTGTCGGCTGTCGCGCGATGAACTCGGGGAGCGTCAGCAGCGGTGTGGTCGCCCCGGCCGACTGCGAGAACAAGGTGGTGATGGGCATGGGGAAGTGGACCTCCCGATCCTCGACCGACACGACCACGGTCGGTGTGCGCGTACCTGCCCGGTTGGAGCAGCTGACTATGCTGCGGGCCCTCGCGGAAACAGTGGCTCTCATTGCGGATTTCGCACTCGATGAGGTGACCGATATTCGGTTGGCGTTGGACGAGGTGGCTACCTCTCTCATCCTGGACGCCGTCCCCGGTTCGACGATCGATTGCGACTTCACCTACGACACCGACCAAATGTTCGTCCACGCCTCGTCGATCGCGGGCTCGGCCTCAGTGGTAGACGAGAGGGACTTCGGCTGGCACATCATCCGAACCCTGACCGAGTCGATCGCCACGGTGCAAAGCCCCTATGACGGAGTACTGCGCGGGTATCCGACCATCGTGGACTTCAGTTGGGTTCGAGGTGTGCCGGATGCGCGGTGAATCGAGATCGCGTAGCGACAGTTACGACAATATCGAGCCACTGTTCGAAAATATCGCCGCGATGGATGCCGACGACCCGCGTCGACCGGCCTTGCGATCGGAATTGATCGGCCGGTGCCTACCGCTGGCCGAGCACATCGCGCGAAAATTCTCCGGCCGCGGCGAGAACTTCGATGACCTGCTGCAGGTCGCGCGCCTCGGCCTCGTCCAAGCGACGGACCGCTTCGACGTCACCCGCGGTTCGTCTTTTCTGTCCTTCGCGGTGCCGACCATCATGGGCGAGGTACGCCGTCATTTCCGGGACAACACCTGGGCGGTGCGCGTGCCCCGCCGGGTCAAGGAGATCCAGCTCGGTATCGGCGCCACAGTGGAGACGCTGTCCCAGCGGCTCGGCCGGATGCCCCGGGCGAGAGAGATCGCCGCGGAGTTGGACGTGGATCTGGTGGAAGTCACCCAGGCCCTCATCGCGGGCAACGCCTATCAGTCTTCCTCCATCGATGCAGTCGCGGGCGGCGACATCGACAACCCGCCATTGCCGTTGTTGGAAAGTCTCGGCGCGGAGGAGACGTCCTACCGCGTGGTGGAGGACTATGTGGCAGTTCGCCCGCTGATCGAGGAGCTGCCCGAGCGTGAGCGGCAGGTCCTGGTGATGCGGTTCTTCGAATCGCTGACGCAGACCCAGATCGCGGACCGGCTGGGCGTCTCCCAGATGCATGTGTCACGCATCCTGTCCCGAACGTTGCACCAGCTGCGCGACCGGGCCTTGCGGGACTGATACGCCGAACGGCACGACGCGTCCTATCGTGGCCCGTCGGCGAAAGGCCGTGGCTACAGCGGATCCGGTGGCACGGGATCCGGCGCCGGCCCCGGTGGCTGCGGATCCGGGGCCGGGAACGGATCGGGTCCCGGCGGTAGTGGCGGCTCCGGGGCCGGTCCCGGGCGCGGTCGCGGCGGCACCGGCGGGACGGGCTGTGGCTCAGGCGGCGCAGGTTCGGGAGGCACCGGTGGCGCCGGAGCTGGGGTCGGCTCCGGCGGAATCGGGCTGGGATCGGGTGGTACCGGACGGGTCATGTTCCTGCGTCTCCTCATCGCTCGGGCGGTGCGTCCCGATGTGACATCCGCGGAAAGCGTCGGGCGCCGATAAACGCAGGTCGACCTGGGCAACGGACCGCACCACGGGACGTCATCGGGGTACCCGCCCACCCCGCGTCGAATCAGTCGAACGGAGGATCGATCGGTGCCCGGTGCGCACGGTTTGCGCCTCGACGACGTGGGGTACGTGAAGGGGAGCCGGACAAACGACGCCAACGGCTCCGAGGAGTTCGTCATGAACGATCAGCGACGACCAGGCACCCGGAACCCCGAGTCGGGCAGTTCGCGGTGGCCGAGATCCGTACCGGAAGTCTCATCCCCTGCGCGGCGAGCGGAGCACATGAACGATACCCGCATCACGACGAATCATGACGTGATTCGTCGATGGGCAGAGCAACGTGGAGCCCGCCCCGCGACCCTGCCCGGCAGCGAATACAACGGGCGGCTGGGGGTCCTGCGCTTCGACTTCCCCGGGTACGGTGGCGCGGTCCTACGCACCGTGGGTTGGGACGAATGGTTCGCCACGTTCGATGCGCGGCAATTGCATTTCCGCTATCAGGATCGGCGACCCGACGGTTCACCGAGTAACTTCAACCGCCTCGAGCATCCGAACATCACGCGATGGTGACCGGCCTGTCATATTCGGCGTGAGTCCGGTCACCGGTTGTCGGACCGACGTCGACCGGTGTGTGCGGTGCGCCGATCCGGTGCTGTGCCCGTCCCCGGCCTGCGCGGCGATGCGGGCAAAAGCGGGCGGCGCAGCCGCTGTCAGTGACCGATTTTCAGCGGCCGATCAACCGTGGGAATCGCGGCCACCGATGGGTGCGCACGGCTCTGCGCCGGACCGTAGAACGTTTACCGGCCGGTATCATCGGGTACATCAGACGAGGCAAGGTTGCTCGAAAGCGGAATGTCGCGTCGGTATGGGGATGCGATTCTCCTCATCGTTGCGCACGTCCGCGTGTCTGCAAGGGATAAGGTCTTTGAGCGCAAACCTGATGATCGTAGAAGACGACGACCGGGTCCGTGGCGCATTACGACTCGCCATGGAGGACGAAGGTTACGACGTCGACGAGGCAGAGGAAGCCGAGGACGCACTCACCCTTCTGCGAAGCAATGGCGTCCCCGACGTGATGATCGTCGATCTGATGCTCGGCGGTATGGACGGATTCGAATGTATTCGGGAAATTCGCCGTGACCATGATGTGCCGATCATTGTGGTGAGCGCACGCGACGACACCCATGACGTGGTGGCGGCGCTGGAGGCGGGCGCTGATGATTTCGTCACGAAGCCGTTCGAGATCAAGGAGATCACTGCCCGGATGCGCGCGGTGCGCCGCCGCGCACGGTTCAGCGCCGAGCGCGAGACGCCGCAAGAGGTTGTTCTCGACGCCGACGACATGACGCCGCTGGTGCTCGCGCAGGACAGCGGGGTCGTCCGGCGCGGCGACGAGGAGATCCGGCTCACGCTCACCGAGTTCCGGCTGTTGTGCGAACTGGCGGAGGCGCCTGGCCGCGTGCTGAGCCGCACGGTCCTGCTCGAGCGGGTGTGGGATCGTGGGTTCTTCGGCGACGAGCGCATTGTGGACGTCCATATGCGCAGGTTGCGCACCAAGATCGAACGGGATCCGTCGGATCCGCGCATTGTTGTGACGGTGCGTGGGCTCGGCTACCGACTCGATGTTCAACGCTGAGCGGTTCAACGCTGAGCGGTTCAACGCTGAGCGGTTCCTGGACGCGAAACACTGGAACCCGAATGCCTGGAGCCTGCGCGGCCGGGTGACCGCCGCCTTCGCGGCGATGGCCGCGCTGGCGTCGCTGGTGCTCGCCGTCTCGGTATTCATCATCAGCCGCAGCTACCTGGAGGCAGAGCGACCGCAGACGGGCGCCGAGCAGTCCGGCGACCTGGATTCGAACCTGGAGCTGCTGCGTAATGTGCTGATCGCGGGTGCCGTCGTGGTGACGCTGATCGCGGCCGCCGTGGGGTGGTGGGCGAGTAGACGCGTTCTGACTCCGCTGCACCAGCTCGCCAGGACGGCAGCACGCATCGCCTCCGGCGATCTGGACTTGCGGCTGTCGGCCACCCGGGACCCGGATCTGGCCACCACCGTGGAGTCGTTCAACACGATGGTGGACTCGCTGCAGCGCCGCATCGTGCGCGAACACCGGCTCTTCGGCGATGTCAGCCATGAGCTGCGCACGCCGCTGACGACATTGATGGCCAGCGTCGACGTGCTCAATCGGCACCGCGACGATCTGCCGGAGCGCTCGCGGCGCGCGCTCGGCCTGGTCACCGACGAGGTCGACCACCTGCGCAGGCTGCTGGACGACCTACTCGCCCTCGCCCGTGTGGAGGCGGGTATGCACCACGGGGACGCCGAGCCGCTGTCTGTCCGTGATCTGCTGACCCACACGCTGGCCGACCGACGCTACCCGGCGGAACTGCTGACGGTGGCCCAGGACGTCACCGTGCGCGGCCGCAAATTGGAGCTGGAGCGCGCGGTCGCCAATTTGCTGCACAACGCGGATCGGCACGGCGGCGGTGTGGTGGCGGTCACCGCGAGCCGCGACGGCACCGACGCGGTAATCACCGTCGACGATGCGGGCCCTGGTGTACTGCCCACCGACCGGATCCGCATCTTCAAAAGGTTCGCGACCGGACACAACGCCCGTCGCTCGGTCACTGGAACCGGCATCGGCCTCGCGTTGGTGGCCGAGACCATCGCCACTCATCGCGGCCGGGTCGAATGCACGGAGCGTCCCGGCGGTGGCGCACGGTTCGTGGTGCGCCTGCCCCGGTTGGACGACATCCATCCGTAACACGACCGTAAAGAAGCCGACAGGTTCACCTCAAAGTCGCTTCGCAAATCTGGATAAGTAGTGCTGACCCGACGAGGGAGTTGTATGTCACCGCCAATCCTGTCCACAGCGGATGCCGAGCGATTGCGCATCGAGAACGCCGCAGCTGACTTGGGGGCCACCTCGAATCGGCAACCCGCCGGACCGGCCGTGATCCTGCGCGCACCCCGCCTGGCCGATGGCGCTCAGATGTGGCGGATCGCGAAGGACTCCACGGTGCTCGATACCAATTCGAGCTACGCGTATCTGCTCTGGTGCCGCGATTTCGCGAGCACCTCCGTGGTCGCCGAGGTAGGCGGACGCATTGTGGGATACGTGATCGGATTCGTCCGCCCGCAGGCGCTGGACACCGTCTTCGTCTGGCAGATCGCGGTGGAACGCGCACAGCGCGGCCGTGGCACCGGAGTCGAGTTGCTGCACACGTTGCTGAACAACGTCGCGGTCCACGGAGTTTCGGTACTGGAGACCACGATCTCGCCGGACAACTCCGCGTCGATCGCCTTGTTCACGTCGGTGGCCCGGACCAGAGCGGCCGCCATCACCAAGCGCCCGTTGTTCGATGCAGGCGTCTTTCCCGACCGCCATGCACCCGAGGACCTGTACCGCATCGAACGGATTGCTCGCTCCACCGAGGAGGACCACCGATGATCAGCGCCGACACCACTGTTTTCGAGAGTCTCGAATCGAATGTGCGCGGTTATTGCCGCGCCTGGCCCACCGTGTTCACCACAGCGAAAGGCAGCTGGCTGCGCGACGAGGACGGCAAGGACTACCTCGACTTCTTCGCGGGCGCCGGTGCGCTGAACTACGGCCACAACAACGAGGTACTCAAGCGCCCGCTGCTGGACTACATCGCGAGCGACGGCATCACCCACGGCCTGGACATGTCCACGACGGCCAAGCGCGAACTGCTCGAGACTCTGCGTGACACGGTGTTCAGCCCGCGCGGTCTGGATTACAAGGTCCAGTTCCCCGGGCCGACCGGCGCCAACGCCGTGGAGGCCGCACTCAAGCTGGCCCGCAAGATCACTGGTCGCGAGACGATAGTCAGCTTCACGAACGCCTTCCACGGCATGTCGCTCGGCGCGCTGTCGGTGACCGGCAACGCAGCCAAGCGCGCGGGCGCGGGCGTGCCACTGGTGCACGTCGCACACATGCCCTATGACGGTTACTTCGACGGCACGACCGCCGACTTCCAGTGGATGGAGAAGGTGCTCGACGACACTTCCTCGGGCTTCGATCGCCCGGCGGCGGTGATCGTGGAGACGGTGCAAGGCGAGGGCGGGGTCAATGTCGCGCGCGCCGAATGGCTGCGCCACCTGGCCAGTCTCTGCGCCGCCAGGGAAATCCTGCTGATCGTCGACGACGTGCAGATGGGCTGCGGACGTACCGGCCCGTTCTTCTCCTTCGAGATCGCCGGTATCACGCCCGATATCGTCACGCTGTCGAAGTCGATCGGCGGCTACGGCTTGCCGATGGCGTTGGTGCTGTTCAAGCCAGAACTCGATCAGTGGTCACCGGGGGAGCACAACGGCACTTTCCGCGGCAACAACCCGGCATTCGTCACCGCAACCGCCGCGCTGAAACATTTCTGGTCCGACGGCGCCCTGCAGGCCTCGACGCAGGCCAAGGGAGAGCGGATCGGTGGCATCCTCGGTGAGTTGGCCGGATACTTCCCCGGCCTCTCGACCCGCGGACGAGGCCTGGTGCAGGGTGTGGTGTTCGACGACCCGTCGCAGGCGAGCAAGGTCTGCCAAATCGCATTCGAGCGTGGTCTACTGGTAGAAACCTCCGGCTCCAGCGATGAGGTGGTCAAGTTGCTTCCGCCATTGACGATCACCGACGAAGAGCTCGACCAGGGCTTGCACATCCTTACCGGCGCCGTGGACACGGTGTGCGGTGGAATGGGAGCGGCCGCATGATCGTGCGCACCACCGCGGAGATCACCGATACCGAGCGCGACGTAGCGGGCCGGGGCTGGCGCAGCAAGCGCATCGTCCTCGGCGGCGACGGCGTGGGTTTCTCCTTCCACGAGACCACCATCGAAGCCGGCACCGTGCACGAGTTCCACTACCGCTACCACGTGGAGGCGGTGTGGCTCGTCGAGGGCGAGGGTACGTTGACCGACTTGGACAACGGCGACACTTACGAGCTCGCGCCCGGCTCGATGTATCTGCTCGACGGACACGAACGCCACCGCCTCGAAGTACGTAGCACGATGCGAATGATGTGTGTGTTCAACCCGCCGGTCACGGGGCAGGAGGTTCACGACAGCGACGGCGTCTACCCGCTGGTCGCCACGACGATCGGAGGATGAGAACAGTAATGTTTCTGCAGCGCACCGATTCTCGACCGGAACTCGACCAGTTCGATCGCTACCCGACTCGGCTGAGCATGCCTGCGCCACACTTGGAGCGTGCCGATCCCACGGTATGGGGCACGGTCGACAGCAAGGAACTCGCCTCGTTCGACGCCGACGGGTTCGTGATCGTCGACGAGCTGCTGACGCCCGCGGAAGTGGCCGAGTTCAGTGGTGAAATCGACCGACTCGCAAGCGACCCAGCGTTGCGTGACGACGACCGGCTCATCGTGGAGAAGTCGTCGAATCGGGTGCGTTCGATCTTCGAGGTGCACAAGCTCAGCGCAGCCATCGCCGAGCTGGTGCGCGAGGAACGCGTCCTCGGACTGGCCAGGCAGGTGTTGGGCTCGGAGGTATATGTGCACCAGAGCCGGGTCAACTATATGCCCGGCTTCCGCGGTACGGGCTTTTACTGGCACTCGGATTTCGAGACCTGGCACGCGGAGGACGGCATGCCGGCGCCGCGTGCGGTGAGCCTGTCGATCGCGCTGACCGACAACTATCCGATCAATGGCAGCCTGATGGTCATGCCGGGCTCGCACCGCACCTTCGTACCCTGCCTCGGCAGCACGCCGGCCGAGCACTACCGGGAGTCGTTGCAGGAGCAGGAGATCGGTGTGCCGACCGCCGACGATATCGCCGCGTTGGCGGCGCGGTACGGGATCAGCCAATTCACCGGTCGGGCGGGGTCGGCGCTGCTGTTCGACTCCAACCTGATGCACGGCTCGTCGAACAACATCACGCCATTCCCGCGCTCGAACATCTTTCTGGTGTTCAACAGCATGGAGAACACCCTCGTCGAGCCGTTTGCCGCACCGTCGCCCCGGCCCGGCTATATCGGCAGCCGCGAATTCACGCCGCTGTCCGCGTGATCGGCCCGGCCCGGCGATCCGGTGCGGGCGCGAGCCGTCCTGCGTTGTGGCTCGCTGGCAGCGCCGCAAGGGAGGGCTCACGATCGGGCTCATCAGGGGGCTTGTGAGCGGACGATACTTCGTTGCGGCACTCGTCTTCCGGCTCACCAGGGCGTTCCCGAGTAAGCCCAAGGTGTTTCTCGACTGGACTCGTCGCAGTGGCCTGCTACGAGTGACCGGCACCGCCTACCAATTCCGGCACGAGACCTACCGAGAGTGGCTTCGACGGTCGGCGTACACGTGAGGTTCCCCCAAGGCCGGGTAGTTAGTGTTTTCGCTGGTAGCGCAAGTACGCTCACTACCGGTCGGTCGGTGACTGCCTTTCTTGTGGGATCGCCCACGATGCCTGACTACTCGGCGCCGCGACTGGTGAAGTCGAAGGATCCGCCGTCGATGCCCCAGGAGATAACCCGTTCGGGGTGAATTCGGATGACCGCGCGTTCCTGGGCTTGGAACGGTGGCTCCTCGTCATCGAGCGCCTCGGCCGTGCCGCGTACCTCGATGCCGCGAATTACGTATGGCTCCAATGAAACCTGTTGGTCGATGACGAACGACACCCGGCTGCCCGCCTCGACATTGCGGTACTTTCGACTGCCACGCATCCGCATGCCTCCGATGTCGATCGTGCCGTCGGCGTTCACCCGATAGCTGGTCGGGTTATTCTGCACAACGCCGTCGGGTGACACCGTGGCCAGCCGACCGATCCCGGCCTCCGCGAGGAACTGCTGCTCATTGATGGTGAAGGTCATATCAGTTACTCCTCAGTGAATTCGATATCAGGTGTGCCCCCGGCGATCAGCCGGAAGCTGTCGGGTGGGGGAAGCGCAAGCTGTTGCCTGCCGCGTCCCGCGCGTCTTGCGTCGGCGGTTCAGCGGGACCGTGGCGTCGTGGAGGATGGCTACCTCCTCCGATCTCGATTCAGTTTCGCTGGTGACGAACTCGTACTGGTGGCTGGCCGGGCTCGCCTACCTGGCTCGCTTCTCCGCGGTCTCGCGACCGCACACCAGATCCGAGTTGCGCCTGTGTTTCTACTGGTGCACCGACCACCTACTCACGCGCGACACCGCCTACCGCGTGGTCTGAGATCAGAACAGGATCAGCGCGGCGCACAGTCCGGCAATGGCAATGAACTGCAGGGTGACCCGGTACCTCAGAATGCTGTCCCACTCGTCCTGCAGCGCACGGGCATTGGCCGGAATGATGCCGCTCTGCGCAGCGGCGGTCTGCCGGGAATTGATCGGCTTGGCGATGCGGACGTAGAAGGCGAGCCAGGTCAGCAGTGCCGCCACCGTGATCCCCGCCGCGACAGCGGCGCCGATCTGCCCGGCCCACAGCGCGATCAGCAGTGTAAGCACCGCGGTGACCACACCACCCACACCGAAGACCGGCATGCGCTTATCGCCGTAATAGTGACCCCATCCCGCACTCATGGTCACGGTCGCATCATCGAGCTTGCGGTACACGGACCGGAAGATCACAGCCGCGCAGACATCGGCGCCATAGACGACGGCATTGGCGAGAACGGCGATGGCGGCGATGATCTGGCCGGTGACAATGAGCATTTTCGGCTCCAAATTCTAGCAGAGTTAGAAACTGGAGCAACGGTAACATTTGTCCGCTATCTTGTCTAGCTTTGCTAGATTCCAGATCGCTACCGGCGGGATCGCGCTCGGATAGGCAAGCTGCACATGCCCGTTCCGACCGAGCAGACGCTGTCGCCGGCGCGTGGGGTCCAACGGTCGGCGGTTTCGCCGGACAGGAAGATGGTGTGGCGTCCGACCTCGACGGCGTTGTCGGCGAACCGTTCGTAGTAGTGGCCGATCAGGGTCAGATCGACTGTTGCGGTGACCTGGTGTTCGCGGGTGGGGTCCAGCACGGTGGCGGCGCTGGTGGCCGATCGCGACAGCGTCCGCGCCCATGCGGGAGACCAGTGGCCCCATCGGCTCGGAAACCATGGACTCGGCAGAGGTCTACCGGGTCCACTGGTCGACCAACACCGCCAGGCGGGCGTCCCGCTGAGTCGGCCGCAGACGTCCGCCGCGGTCCAGGGTCGCCAGGCCGTGCAGGGCGCTCCAGCCGACCTCGGTGAAGGTCTCTGGATCGTGCTCGCCCGCGAACGGTGAGAAGGCGGCGAACATGACGGCGAACGCGTCCCGCAGCGGCTGCGAGGCATTCTCGCCGAACGCGAGGTTCACCTTCATCAGGAACATCGCGTCGTAGAGCGCGGGCCGCGCGGTCGCGAAGTCGAGGTAGGACCGCGCCACCGCCGCCAACGCTGCGCGCGGCTCGCCGCCCGCGGACTCCAACGCCGCGCGGCTCCACGCGGCCATCTCCGCGATGCCTTCCTCGGCGACCGCCGTGACGATCTCGTCCTTGCCCGCGAAGTGCGAATACAGCACAGGCTGGCTGTATTCGATCCGTTCCGCCAGCCTGCGGACAGTCACCGCGTCCCAGCCCTGCGACTCGGCCAACTCCCGAGCGGTGTCGATGATCAGCCGGTGCCGTTCGGCGCGTTCCCGTTCTCGTCGCGTCCGGATCCCCATAGGTCGACTATAGCATCGCTTGACAATCTAGTGTTACTAGATTTCGTGTCACACTTGTCAATAGCATTGCTAGACATTGGAGCGTCCTCATGGTCGGCACCCGCCTCGCAACCAGCTTGTCGCTGCTGGGAGCCGCGCACCAGATGTGCTCCAAGAAGACGCCCAACAATGCGCCGCCCACCTGGGCCGCTTCGGTGCGACCACACCGGCGACAGACAGTTGACGAGTCACCACGCCCGGTCACCTGCGGGACGTTACGGGGTAGCGAACCCCGACCACGAACCGCTGCGAATAGATAAGTCGACAGTTGAATACGCGATCTCACCAGTCGGAACCCCCGTGACGCCGGACGAGCGGACGCAACCTAGACGGTTGCGCGCTGAGGGCGTCAATGCCGAATTGTGCTGGAATCAGTCAGAAGTCGGCTGAACAGCCATGTTGGACGCGTGCTCCTCCGCCGCACGTGTCTGCCAGATTCTTGCCTCGTCGTGGTTGCCCTGCTGGTCCAGCAATTCGGCAAGTCCGGCCATCGCACGCGAATCGCGACGGTCGGCTGCGGTGCGCCACCAAAAAACGGCTCCGGCCAGCTCCCCCCGTCGTAACCGGACTGCGCCGAGTTCATATGCGGCTGCGGCATGTCCTGCCTCGGCGGCCTGCGCCCAGAGTCCGCACGCCTGCTCCTCCTCGCCGCGGCTGTGCATGGCGACGCCGAGGTCGTACAGTGCGCTGCGATAGCCTGGATCACCGGTCTGGTCCGAACCCACCTGCCGTTGCGGGGAAATTGCCATCGGCTGGTTGTCGGCCTGCGGCACCAACTCCGGAGCGGCCGGGGTTTCCGAGATCTGCGCACTAGGGCTCGGTGTGGCGGGCCTGATGTCCACCGCGGGTTGCGGGCTTTGGGGAGATGGCGCATTGGCGAAAAGCGTGCCGGAAGGCCGGGTCCGCGGGGCCTTCGCCGGTTGCTCCCGGGTTGGTGGGTGGTCGTTCGTGGTCGCGAGCGGCTCAGCGGGAGATGGGCTTGCGGGCGGGGGCGACACGGCGGGCTGCAGGTTCACATCGATGCGAGGAACGGGCATGGTCGGTGCGGTAGGCGGCCCAGCCGAGGCGGCAGAGCGAGTCGAAGGCGTGCTCGTGGCGATCGGCGCCGTGGCCGGCGTGGTAGGGACGGACATATCAGGCCCGACAACGGTGGGCGCAGTGTGTACCTCCACCACAAGGTTCGCGAAATTCGGCGGTCCTTCACCGATACTGCACCACAGGACGACTCGGCCGTTGGTCCGGTGCTCCACTACGATGCCGTAGTTGCCGATCCAGGACTTCTGGGTGCCGAATTCATCTACCCACACCGGGGTGAGCGTCACCAGAGTGCCGGGCGCCGTGGGCGTCACGGCGAAACTGACCCCGGCAGCCAACGCGTCGGTCCACGCGTCAACCCCGGCGAGCGAACGTCCGTGCAGATCCACGTAGCCGTCCACCACGGACAGACCCATCCCCAGCCCGCGCAGTCCCGCGGGCGGCGCCGCCGACACCAGCGTCACGGTGACGGTAGTGGGCGAAGGTCCGATCTGCTCGGTGTACATCGGATAGACCATGCTGCCGTGCCAGACGATCGGGTCGGCACTCTGGTAGCGGGCGGACAGCGGCGGCTCATCGGGCGAATTCCGCGCGGTCCACGACGAATACGGGTCGTTCATTGTCGTGTCTGCCTTCCACCCGATCCGTACCACCGTCCCTGTGCTGTGCCGCGGGGGTATACCGTAACTCGACGCCGACCAGACTTGTTCGCCGATACCCAGGGGTCCGGAGCCGCCGCGGTGGGGATCGAGGCCGGAGAGTTCACGCGGCGTGATGCGCGCTGGCTTGTGCGGAATAACGCACGGCCGACCAAGCGCTTGCTACGCTCAATTGATGATCTCCACGGTGGTCTGGGGCACCGGCAATGTCGGCCAGGCAGCCATCAGGGCTGTCGAAGCCCATCCTGCACTGCGCCTGACCGGAGTGCTCGTCCACGATCCCGGCAAGGTCGGCCGAGACGCGGGTGAGCTCGGCGGCCTCGACTATGTGTTGGGCATCGCGGCCAGCGATGACATTGATGGAGCGCTCGCAGCGGTCCCGGACGCCGTCGTCTACGCGGCCTCCGGCGACATCCGCCCCGACGACGCGCTCGCCGACATCATTCGCGCACTCCGAGCGGGTGCCGTGGTCGTCACGCCCGCGCTCTACGCGCTTTACGACCCGCGTAACGCGCCGGCAGAGGTGCGCGAGCCAGTGCTCGCCGCGATTGCCGAGGGCGGCGGTTCGCTATTCGTCTCCGGCATCGACCCCGGATGGGGCAATGACGTCCTGCCGCTGTTGGTCAGCGGACTCGGCAGCACGGTCGAGGTGATTCGTTGCCAGGAGATCTTCGACTATTCCACCTATGACCAACCGGACTCGGTGCGCTACCTGGTCGGCATGGGGCAACCGATGGACTATCAGCCACCGATGGTGGCGCCGTCGGTGCCGACTATGGTGTGGGGTGGGCAGATTCGGCTGATGGCGCGGGCGCTCGGCGTCGAACTCGACGAGATCCGCGAAACACTGGACCGCCGAGCACTGGATTGCACCATCACCACCAGATCCATGGGGGAGTTCGAGGCGGGCACGCAGGGCGCCGTGCGGTTCGAGGTGCAGGGCATCGTCGAAGGTGAACCACGCCTGGTCATCGAGCACGTCACCCGCATCCACCCGTCCTGCGCTCCCGACTGGCCCGTACCCGCCGACGGCGGCGCGGGCGCACACCGCGTGATCATCGAGGGTATCCCGCGTATCGAAGTGACGGTCGAGGCGACCGATCCGGCCGGCAACCGCGCTGCCGGCGGGAACGCCACGGCCGTTGGGCGTTTGGTGAGCGCGATCGATTGGCTGATGACGGCGGATCCCGGACTCTACGACGCGCTGGATGTTCCCCTACGCCCCGCAGTCGGCAAACTCGGAAGGATACAAAGATGATCATCGACATTCCTCAGGGGAAAGATCCGATCGGATACGTCTGGGGGGAAATGGTCCCCGGTATCGGTATCGCCGCGTCCAACTTCTCGCTGTCGGTGTATTCGCACAGCACACTGGGTCTACGGGAGTTCGAGGCGGCCCGGCTGAGAATTGCACAGATCAACGGGTGCCTGTTCTGTCAGGACTGGCGCACCGAACGCGACGGGACAAAAGTGGAGCCCGAATTCGCGGACGCCGTTGCCGATTGGCGCGGCACCGATGCGTTCGACGAACGCACCCGCCTCGCCGCCGAATACGCCGAGCGGTATGCCACCGATCACCATAACCTGGACGACCAGTTCTGGGCCCGAATGTTCGCCCACTTCAGTCAAGTCGAAGTAGTCGAACTCAGCATGAGCATCGGCTCCTGGCTCGCCTTCGGCCGACTCAACCACGTTCTCGGCCTGGACGCGATCTGCGTGCTGCCCGGTCACCTGTCCGGCCGATAGGTCCGATCACGCGAAGTAGCGCGGCTCAGTGCGGTCTGGCAACAGGCCCAGGTCGGCGGATCGTCGGTTTCGATACCCAAGCGGGCTGACCGTCAACCAGACCGAGCTCGAATTCCTCAGGCGCGTCCAGCACCGCGGCCAATCTCTGACGCGCCTGTTCGACCGAGAAGTGTGCGGGAAAGCGAATGAAGTCGAGTGTGGCGCCGGATATTTGGGCGCGGAACTCGTACTCGAATTCGTACCGACTCACGTAGGTGAGCGCGATCCGGCCCTGCCAGTCGATGTCATGCCGGCCGTCAGCACGCCGGGTGAACGACACTTCCTGGTCGGCGACCGAATCATGCCCGAGCAGATAGATATTGAACGCGAGGCTTTCGACGTCGTCGAACTGGGCAAGGGGCAGGGGATCGGCCACCAGCCGCTGCGGCTGATCCGCTGTCAACAGAAAGGCTCGACCGGGCTCGGCGGCACGAAATCCCGTCTCGTCGTCCTCGCCCCAATACGTGGACGACAGCGTGCAGCAGTGGTAGTTGTTCCAGACTATCGGTGAGGACCAGTCGTCTTTGTCGTCCTGTCCGTCCGCATCGTCCTCGGGCGTGCGCTCGGTGTTGTAGTCCGCGGACCTGAGGTGGAGATCGAACCACAGGCGGCCCGCCGGATCGATGCGCCCGGTCCAGGCGAATTCCTCGATCGCATGCCCGTCGGGCCATGGATTTCCCGGGAACACAATCCTCCCGGTAGGCGAAACACGCACCAGGTCGGTCCTTTCCATGCCGACGAACACTAGCGATCGGAGCCGACAAATTCGACACGCCGGCTCGCCGCCGTGCACGATCGCTCAGGCGACGGCGGTCGTCTCGCTATCCGATTCGTCGGCAGGAGGTTCGTCCACGGTTCGCTTCGGACCGTTGAACCAGGTCCGTGCCGACATCAGCTACCAGATCCCGATCGCGACCACCACCGCCACCAAGGTGATCGGTGCGTAATTCACGACGTTCCAGGTGAACTCGTCGTGCCACGGATAACCGCGATCGCCGGTGGGCAGGATGAGCAGGACCCTGATCACCACGATCCAGATCAGGGCGACCACGCCGGTCGGCCGGTACCGAGCGCCGAGTTGCCCTGGGCCGCTGCGAAATCGGCCGCCGCACAGTTGGCGCAGCGGAAGTGGAACGCCCCAGGCGATATACAGACCGATGGTCGCGATCGAGGTGGCCGCCGCGTATGCGGTCGGCGCGCTGGTCGGCGGCACCAGCATCGACGGAAGCAGCAAGACGAAAGCGAAGAACGAGATGAACAGCACCGCGTGGACCGGCGCCTAGCGTGCCGACAGCGTCGACCACAGTGGGAACCCCGGCACGGCGCCGTCGCGCGAGAACGCGAACGGCATGCGTGAGGCAGAAGGTGACCGAGGCATAGTTGCAGAAGGTCAGTGTGAAGTAAATACCGGGTCAGCTGCGCGGCAACCGGAAATCCGCATAACGCGGTGACTCGTGCGCCGAACAGGACGGCCACGGGCGGCGACCAGAGCAAGTCTCGATGCGTCGTTCCCTTTCGTCGTAGCGTGAGAACCATGAGCGAGCGACTGGTGGTCATCGGCGGTGATGCGACGGGGATGTCCGCGGCTTCGCAGGCGCGCAGGATGAAGGACGCGGGCGAGCTGGAAATCGTCGTCTTCGAACGCGGTCGGTTCACCTCGTTCTCCGCCTGCGGTATTCCCTACTGGGTCGGAGGCGACGTCGCCGACCGGGATGCCCTGATCGCGCGGACACCAGAGGAACACCGCGCCCGCGACATCGACGTGCGACTGCGCACCGAGGTAACCGAGATCGACATCAGCGGCGGCCGGGTGCGGTCCCGCGACCTCGCGTCCGGTGCCGAAACGTGGACGGCCTACGACCAGCTCGTGGTCGCCACCGGTGCCAGCCCCATTCGGCCGCCGCTGCCCGGTATCGACGCGGACGGTGTTCACGGTGTACAGACCCTCGATGACGGGCAGGCGCTGATCGAGACATTGCAGCGGGCGCGCGGAAACCGCGCCGTCGTGGTGGGTGCGGGATACATCGGTGTCGAGATGGCGGAGGCGCTCATCCAGCGTGGCTACGACGTCACGATGGTCAACCGCGGCGCGGAACCGATGTCCACCCTCGATCCGGACATGGGTGCTTTGGTCCGCGACGCGATGTGTGAAATGGGCATCAAAATCGTGTGCAACGCTGAGGTGACCGAGATCCGGACCGGCGAGGACGGCCGGGTCGCTGCGGTCGTGGCGGACACCGCCGACTACCCCGCGGACGTCGTGGTGCTCGGCATCGGTGTACGCCCGGAGACAGAACTGGCCCGCGTCGCCGGCCTACCGGTCGGTGTGCACGGCGGTCTGCTCACCGATCTCGCCATGCGCGTGCACGGCCATCCGAATATCTGGGCGGGCGGTGACTGCGTCGAGGTGCTCGATCTGGTCACCGGTCGTGAACGCCACATCCCACTCGGCACGCATGCCAATAAGCATGGCCAGATCATCGGCGCGGGAATCGGCGGGGGATACGCGATCTTTCCCGGCGTTGTCGGTACCGCTGTCAGCAAGGTGTGTGACCTCGAGGTGGCGCGAACCGGCTTGCGTGAGAAGGACGCGAGCGCCGCGGGCTTGCAGTATGTCGCGGTCACCATCGAATCCACCAGTCGCTCTGGCTACTACCCTGACACCGCGAAGATGACAGTGAAGATGCTCGCCGAGCGCAACACCGGCCGGCTGCTCGGCGTGCAGATCGTGGGACGTGAAGGCGCGGGCAAGCGTGTCGACATCGCCGCGGTCGCGCTGACCGCCCGGATGACCGTCGAGGAGATGACGGCCCTCGACCTCGGATATGCGCCGCCGTTCTCACCGGTGTGGGATCCGGTACTGGTGGCGGCCCGCAAAGCGGTAATGGCCGTCCGGGAGCGCGGATGACGCGAAACTCAGGCGCCGAACAGCTCGAGAAGATCGGTCTTACCGAACATGACGGCCGCGGCACGTGCGGACGGCGTGCCGGCATCCGGGTCGGCTCCCGCTGCGGTGAGCAGCCGCGCGATCCCCGTTTCTCCCTTGAATACCGCCCCGGCCAAGGGGGTTTGGCCCTTGTCATTGGTGCGGTTCGGGTCGGCCGACCGCTCGAGTAGCGCCGCTACCGCGTCGTCGTGACCGTGGTATGCGGCAAGCATGAGCAACGTGTCGCCGGCGTCGTTGGTGAGGTTCACCGGAACGCCCGCGTCCACAAAGGCGGCCAAGCCGGCCGCGTCACCACGTCGAGCGAAGTCGAACACCTTCCCGGCCAGTTCGAGCAGTTCCGGATCAATCTCGTCAGCGCCCACGAGCCCTTCCTACCACGTGATCACGTCCGAAGACGGTGACCTCCCGCGTGCCGTCGCGGACTTTTCCGGCTGCGCCCGGGCTACGGACGCCGTGATGATGCCGACCTCCCGCGGTCGCGGGCCGGTGCCGATGCAACCCCGATTGTCATCGCCCATGCCGTGGCTCGCCTTGTCCGGTACCGATGAATGTCTCCCGCCTGCCGAGCGGACGGACGTGGTCGGTATAGTCGCCGCGGATGAGTAGTGTCACCGCCACCACTGATACGCCGATGTCCCGAAACCGCCGACTCGAGCGTGTGGTGCGGCTGGCGCCTGTCCTCTCGATCGCGTTCTCCGCGTTCTTCCTGCTGACACCAGTCTGGCCGTTCCACAAAATTACCGGCGGGTTCATCGACCTGCAGGTATATCGGCTCGGTGTCGACGCGCTGCGGCATGGCGCGGATATGTACGGACAGCTGCCGCAGACCACCATCGGCGCGGGCCTCCCGTTCATCTATCCACCGTTCGCCGCACTCGCGCTGAGCCCGTTCGCGGTGCTGCCCTGGGACGTGGCCGCGCTCACATTCTTCGTCTCATCGGTCGCCGCGCTCGCCATTACGCTGTATTCGGTCGCGCGGCGGGTATGGCCGCAGGAGACCCAGCGCCGACTCGCGATCTGGGCCACGGCATGTGCTACGCCGCTCGCGCTGCTGCTGGAACCGATTCATTCGACTCTGGACTTCGGTCAGGTCAACCTGTTGCTGATGGCCTTGGTCGCCGCGGACTGCCTCACGCACAAGCCGCGCTGGCGGAGGGGCATGCTTATCGGTATTGCCGCAGCGATCAAGCTCACGCCCGCGGCGTTCGTCCTCTACTTCCTGGTGCGGCGGGACTACCGGGCTGCTGCGACGGCCGCGGTCACCGGCGCGGTCGCGACGGCGCTCGGCTTCGCGATACTGCCCAAGGAGTCGGTCAAGTACTGGTTCGGCGGCCTGGGCAACGTATCCGGGCTGAGTGGTTCGGCGTTCCACACCAACCAGTCGATCCAGGCGGTGTTCGCACGATTCGAGGTGCCCGAGCCCGCCTTCACGGCTGTGTGGCTGGTTCTCGGTACCCTGCTGCTCGCATTGGTCGTCGTCGCGATGCGCCGGGCGGCAGTTTTCCCCGCACTGGCGTTGGCTATCAACGCGGTGTTCACCCTGCTGGTCTCGCCGATCTCCTGGTCGCACCACTGGGTGTGGATCGCGCCCGCGCTCTTCGCCCTCGTCGGCTACACGACCCGTCTCCCGGGCCGGCAGGCGATCGGCTGGTGGGTGACGATCGCGGTCACCACGGCTGTGTTCGTGATCGGTCCGCAGAACTGGCTGCCCGACGGCGAGCATCGCGAATCCGCGTGGACGCCATGGCAGCACGTCATCGGCAATACCTATGTCTGGTTCAGCGTGGTGCTGGTCGTGGTTTTCCTGGTGAGCAGAGCGCGAACGGCGGCGGCACGCGATACGGACGGTCCACGCGACGAGTCGGCATATGCCTTGTCGCCCCACCATCAGCCCTGACGCGCACAGCGACACACCGCGTACGCGGCGCCGCCGACTGCGGGATTCGGCGCGTAGCGGCAACGATCCGCGCGTTCGACCTGCCGGATATGGATCTCCGGGCGGGTGTCGAGCGCGCGCAAAAGGGGGTCAGACCGTGCCCGGCGCTGACGGCGCCACGAAGAGGAAGCTTTTCTCCTCGACCCGTTTTTTGATTCGCCACTGCCCGTCGACGCGGACGAATGTGTCCAGGTACCACAACCCGCACAGCATCATGCTCGGCGGACCGTCGCCACCGGGCACCATCATCGGGTTGTGGCACAGCGTGCGCCCGGTGGCCGTGTCACCGTCGACGGCGATGGACGAGTTGCCGATCAGATGTTGGAACGCCAGGAAATTCGGTAGTACCGCCGCGAGGAACTTCTTCGTGGATTTCAGATCGCCCGCCGAGCCGCCCATGGCCGAGTAGTCGATGTGCGCGTCCGGCGTGAACACCTCGTCCAGCAGGTCCCACTGCTGGGTATCGACCGCGTGCGAATAACGCACCATCAGATCCTCGATCTCCAACCGATCCGAAATCTCCTGCAACGACAGCATGCGCGCCTCCGAGTAATGCCGGTACCTCACTAGATGCCACCAGGATTCGAGGCCGAGGGCAAGGGGTCGGCGCGGCGCGGTCTGCAGAGACCGCGTTATGTCCTGCGCGGCAGAATGTTCAGCACGAGAGCAAGTCCCGCCATGATGCTTCCGCAGGCCACGAGAGTTGGAAACGCGGACTGTGTAATCGCGGCGATGCCGATCGAAAAGGCAAGGCACGTGGACAAAGCAAGCGCTCCGGTTCCCGGTTCCATACCGGCGATCCGGGCTGGTCGGCGATCCGTCATAACCCTGTGATACCCATAGTCGGCCGTTATGAAACCGTGACTGCGGGCGGATGCGGTTCCGTCATGGATCGAGTCGAAACCATGTGTCGGAGTCGGGCCCGGCCGTCGTCGCGCTGACCCCTTCGGCGACCCAGTCAACGGAAGGCGTCGGCGCGCAGGAATCGCCGGACGTGGCGGCTGTTGTCGCCCGGGGACGTGCACCTCGGCGCGGGAAGCGTACGGTACGTACGTACGGTTTGGGTGAATGTAACTCGTGGAGTGGCCGATGTGGGATCCGGAGAAGTACCTCGCCTTCGACGATCACCGCTCCCGCCCGTTCTTCGATCTGGTGAACAGGGTTGTCGCGGCCGCACCCCGCTGCGTCGTCGACCTCGGCTGTGGACCCGGGCATCTCACCGCGGCGCTCGCCGAGCGCTGGCCCGCTGCGAGGATTCGGGGCCTCGACTCGTCGCCCGACATGGTCGTCGCGGCACGGACTCGCGGTATCGACGTGACGCTCGGCGAGGTGCGGGACTGGCGACCGAGCGCGGACACCGACGTCGTGGTGTGTAACGCTGTCCTGCAGTGGGTGCCCGACCATCCGACACTGCTGTCGCAGTGGCTGCGGCAACTGCCCGCCGGGGCATGGCTGGCCATTCAGGTCCCAGGCAACTTCGACGCGCCCTCGCACCGTGCGATTCGGGAACTCGCCGCCCGCGACGAATGGCGTGACCAGCTGAGCCCCGCGGGGCTGCTGCCGCCGCGAGCGGTCCTGGATCCCGCTGGATACGCCGAGGCGCTCGCCACTGCGGGCGGAACTGTCGATGCCTGGGAGACGACGTACCTTCAGCGCCTGACCGGCGAAAACCCGGTTCTCGACTGGGTGGCCGGTACGGCCCTGCGTCCTGTTCGTAGCACCCTCGACGACGCGGGGTGGCGCGAATTCACCGTCCAGCTCTCGTCACTGTTGCGTTCCGCCTATCCGCGCCGCGCCGATGGCACCACGTGGCTACCGTTTAGGCGGATCTTCGCCGTCGCCCAGAAGTAGCGGTGACCGACCATCTCGCCCGCCGCCGAGTGCACCTGCCGGACAATCGCTCACATCCCGGCACTACCCAACATCGACCGTCTGACACCGATTCGGCGCCCTCGCGTCGATTGCCGAGAAAATCGAGTAGCTGCCGCGGGGGTTGACGGATTCTGCGGCGACCACGATACTTCGATCGTCAGAGCGATTGCGTATTAATTGTCCAGCGGAATACGCGGAGGACAGATCAGCCATGATCCATACTGCAGTCGAGGCATTGTTGATGGCTCAAGTGAGCAATCCTGTCCCTGAGGCCCCGCCCAATTCCGACAAGATCCTGATGCTCGTCCGATACTTCACCTGGTTAGTGATGCTGTCGGGAGTCATGGGAATCACCTACGCGGGCGGCAGATTCGCCTGGGAGAAATGGAACGGTGGGTCACTCGCATCGGCGAAAATGGTCGCGGGCGGTATGGCCGGCGGTACCATCGCCACCAGCGCCGGAACGATCATGAACGCGCTGATCGGCTGACCACGCCGCACCGGGATCGGTGAAGTCGCAATAACGGCTCCTCCGATAGCGGAGGTACGCGCGCGGCCGCGGCGCGGGCGGCTTGACTACTCGGTGACCTCCACTTCGACCAACTGGCTTGGCGTGAACGACTTCTCGCGCCGGTTGGACTCGATCCCGAATACCGCGACCACAAGATCGCCGCGCGACTGGACCACGCCGGCCTGTGTGAGCGTGCCGTACCCGACAATGGATTCGCCGATATGGTCGGCGAGTTCCGCTGCGGGAATTCGAATAGTTTTGCTCACCGGAGACCTCCCATCGGGAGTTGAATTGGCCATCGGGAGTTGAGTTGGCGATTCCCCCGAAGTAGATCCTATCCGGGAAAACGGTCGCGGTCTGCTCCTGGCGCTGGCGAATCGACCCGATACCACCGTAATTCCGCGAAACTCCGCCGTCCGAGCAGGAATCTCTGTGCGATAACGATTGAGACTTGGTGCTCGCGATCGACTCGGAACCGGGGATGAGGCCGTTTCGACGGTCAGGCTATGACCGCCGGAGAGCGGCCGATGTGGAGTTGCCGACAGTTCTGGCGGCCGCCGGTGATCGCGCTCCAGTCCGCTCATCGGCGATGCCGCACCGTCTTGATCTACCCAGGGCGCCGCTACTGCCGTAGCGCACTCCCCGGCGCATGCCGACACCGCGTGCCGCCCCGCTGTCGAGGTCACTTTTGCTGGTCCTGCCATACCAGCCCTTCCACGAGGTAGCGACAGGCGCGAGTGCCGTCGGCGAGCGGTCTCCGTCACACCAGGTACGCCCTCGATACTTGCGGCGTAGAACCCTATTACGACACCAACGGTGCCGTAATCGACGACGGAAACTCCGGCGTTACCAGTACCGTCACTGCACCTTGTCAGCGCGGCCGGCGACTTCTCGACACGCCTTCGGCGGCTGCCTGGCAACCATGACCGAGTCCGCTGCTGTATTCCCAAGTTGCTGCTCCGGTCGTGAGTGCTTCGGCGATCTTTTCCTGAGAGTGCGTGTGATTGCGGAAGTCGGCAGCGTCGCAGTCCAGCGCGTGAGCGAGGGCAGCGAGTGTGGCGTTGGCATCCGCGATGCTGTGCTCAGGCCGATCTCGGCACGCGCGCAGCAGGTTTCGGCGGATGGCCTGATCCGACGCTCCGCGCCCAGCGCAGTGCGTTACCTTCCCAATAATGGGGAAGCCGCGGTTGTCAACTGACTTACCGTTGACCGCAATCATCGGATTGTGGCCCCGGATCACCAGGGGGACGAGCGCCTGATCCGCAACTGATCACTACCTTTGGACAGGCGATGACCAGACTCGTACACTTTGTGGGCAGTTTGCCGCGGCCGTTGATGACAAGCGACAACGACGTGCTGGAGTGGTTCGTTCAACGTGCCGCTGGACATCGTTTGACTGGTGTCCCTTGTGACATCGACCCGGACTGGGTCGTCCAGTATCTCCGAGATCGCGAGCAGCACCTCGACGTATTCGAGGTGGCACGGGTCGGTGACTTCGCAGACTACTCAGACATGCGCAGCTACGGCATCCGCGACGGGCGCGCACTCGGGCCGCGCCACGTGTCGATGAACCGCGTCGAACGAATCACCGAGGCAGTCACCGCGTTCCGCGCCGTACAGCAGCGACATCCCGAGCTCGCGGACACGAGATTGCAGATCAGTCAACCGAATCCGCTGGACATGGCGTTGTTCGTCTTCGCGGGCGCCGCGGTCGCCGATGGGCTGCCGCTGGGGCGCGCGCTACGGCACGCGGGCACGGTCATCCCGGCATTGCGCAATCTGCCGGTTTTCGTCGAAGCCGTGCTCGCCGAAATGGCCGAATTGGTTGCGGAATTCGGCGACACGCTCACCTGGCAGGTGGAGTCGCCGATCGCCCAGCTGGCGGTGGTGAAGGCGACGCAACTGGGCGCGCAGGCGCCGGTCGGACGGTTGGTGGCGCGCCAGCTGGCGGGATTCCTCGCTCGTGCGCACGAGATCGGCGCGCAGACCGTTCTACATCTGTGTTACGGCGACTACCAGCACAAAGAACTGCTTGCTCCGCGTACCATCGCGCCTGCTGTGAATCTGTTGAATGCCACCGCGCGAATACTGCGTAGCCAGGGAGTTCCGCTGCCGCCTGCGCATATCCCCTGCGCGTACGGATCCCACCCCGCGCCGCTCGACCCGGTGTTCTACCGGTCGCTTCGCGGCCTGGATGAGCAGTGGCGAGTGATCGCCGGTGTCGTGTCGCCGGCCGACGTCACAGCCAGTATCCAGAGTCTGTCGCTGTTCGAGCAGGCATCCGGCCGCACCGCGTACGGTGTTGCGACCGCATGCGGCCTCGGACGAAGCACGGTCGAGGCTGCGGAACAGGCCGCCGCGGCCACTGTCGCGACCGCGGCGGGCGAACCCGTCGCTCGAGCGAAAACGTGAATCGAGCTACCGCGCAACGCTTCCAGCGACGGATCGGTATTTTCACGGAGGCCGACTCGAGCCCGCTTCGGAGGGGCCGCTCGGCCGATGACCTCAGATGCAGAAGACGACGCTGCCCAGGGGTATGCAAATCGCGACTGATCCCTGGACCGGAGTGGCTGAGGCCGTCGCTGGCGCTGTAGACGGAGACGTATCGGCCGATGCGGCGGGAGCTGCGACTGCGCCGAGGGCCAACGCCGTGGCCGTCGCGGCGGCGATTTTTACGATTCTGGTGGACATATTGCATCCTTCGGTTGGGCGGAATTGTTGACATCGCTAACCCACAATTGTCAGTGTTCACCCTCGTGACGGCGAATTCCAGTCAAGGAAATGTCAACTTCCGTCGCGTGAGGTAACGGCGTGATCACCGCTGCTACAATAGCCGGCGCTCAGCGTGCACGGTCGAAGAAGTCCGTCCGGGCGCGTTGCGTGCCTGCGGTCGATCCCTGATCCGTATTTCCGCGAGGGCGTCGCTGAGCGTACGGGCGCACCACACAGGGGAAACGTCGGTCCATGCACAGTCATTCGACGCGAATTATCGAGACGTTATCGCCGAAACCGACAGTTGCGTTGAACTTGTCCGGCGTGAGCCTTCAGCTGAATCGGGCCCGTGGTGGGAGGTGACGCCGGAGAAACGCCCGGAAACCGCGACATGCGATCGTTATCGCGGATGCAGCGTGACCGGCAGCGACGACGGTGAAAGAACAAAGTCTCGATTGGATGCCCGCACAACATAATTCGGGTCGGGAATCGGCCGCCATCGCGACAGCAGCGCCGCGGCCGCCAGCGCGATCTCGAGCATTGCGAAGTGGTCGCCCAGACAGCGTCGGCGGCCGACACCGAAAGAGAGACCGGCTCTTTTGTCGTTCGCACCGACGTGCTCGGCGGACCAGCGAGCAGGGTTGAACGCCTCCGGATTCGGAAAATAGCGTCTGTCGTGCTGGACCATATAGGGGCTGAACATGATTGCCGTGCCGTTCGGAATGGTCAGCCCGCATACTGTGATATCGCCGTCGGCGGTGGCGGCGCTGATCCAAGGCCCCCACATTCTGAGCGTCTCCGCCACAACGTGTTTGAGATAAGGAAGCGCACCGAGATGATCGGCCGTAATAGGGCCCGAACCGATGACGGCGTCGAGTTCGTCGTAGAGCTGTTCGGCTACGTGGGGGTGGCGCATGACTTCATGCCACAGCCATCCCGTCAGCGACGCCATCGACCCCACCCCGCCGGCCAGCATCAGGATCGTCTCGTCGATGATGTGCTCATCGGACAGCGTTGCTCCGGTCTCGCTGTCGATGTGACGGATGAGCGCGGAGACCACGTCGTTGAAATCTTCGTCACGTCGACGATATTCGGACACGACCTTCCCGATCGTGGCACGCAGGCGGTGGGCTTTCGTGCGCCAGCGCCGGTTCGCGAGTACCCGAAGACGACGAAGCTGTGGCGGCAACGCGGTCCGCAGAATCACTTGACTGAGCAGCCACGGCACACTTTCCCGGATTTCCCGACGTACGTCGTCGCTGAAGTCCGCCGTGAACAGCGTCGACGACACCGTGTCGAGCACCAGAGCGTGCGCCTCGTCCATCAAATTCACGCGCTTGCCCGACGGGAGCCCCGCAGACCAGGTATTCGCGATATCGGCCGCTGTCTTCGTGTACTCGGCGAGGCGGCTCTGTCGCAATGCGGGCGCGATCATCCTCCGCCGCAACCGGTGCTCTTCCCCGCGCAAGACATTGACCGCTCCACCGGCTATGTCCTCGATCGCCTCGTGGAGGTCGTCACGATTGAATCCGGCGTCGCTCAGGCCGACCTCGCGAACCAGATCCGGAGTGGTGAGAACGTATCCGGTTTTCCGTCCGAAGAATATCCGTACTATCGGCCCGAGTTCGGGCAGGGATGTTACGAACCCGGGGGCGTTGCGCAGCGCCATGAGACTATGCCCCACCAGTGGTAGTCGGCCGGGCGCGGTGGGAACTTCCGAGAGATCGTGCGGCATTACCGGTTCCGTGGCGCGCATCAGTGCTTCGTTTGTCTGCCGGTATGTTTCCATGACCGCTCCGGTGTGGCGTGACTGGAGCACCGAGTGGCTCCATTCGGCCAGAATATTCCGCATGGTGGCGAGTGCGGCGCGGTCGCCGGCGAGCTCGGCGATTGTTGCGGCAATCCCATGCGCTGAGGGCTCTGCGGTGCGAACGCCGCCACCGGGCGGCACCGACTCGTCGAGGTCGGGATCGCAATAGATGATCGGCAGTCCCACCGCCACCGCCTCGAGCAGCACCATTCCCTGCGTGTCGAAGCCGTAGGAAGGAAACAGCAGCGCATCGCAATCGGACATTGCTTCGAGGCATTCCGCCTGTGTCACTCTGCCATGCAATCGGATTCGGCCGCCGAGGTCGTGCTCGGCGATGGCGGCCGCCGCGGCGTCGCGCAAATCGCCGTCGCCGAAGATTTCGAGTGAGCAGTTGTCCACCTGTCGTACTGCGTCTATGGATTCGAGCAGACGCTTCTCGGTCGACAACCGTCCACACCAGACCAGTCGCAAGTGCTCGCTGGGTCGCCGATCGGAGATCGTGCCTCCGCTGTGGCTTTCGAGCAGTTCGTCGTCGATGCCGTTCGACACGACCCGAATCGGCCGGGTCAGCCCGTGTTCGGCCATCAATTCGGCGAAATGGCGAGTCGGTGTGATCACCTGGTCGGCGGCTTGCGCCTGACCGACGATCGTCCACCATGCGTGCCGCGCGGCGCGGCTTTCGAAACAGCGTGGCATGTAGTGGCGGTGCGGCACGAACCGGCCGTGCACCACGCGCAGGGCCAGCGCTACCAGATATGGTGCGGGCGAGGTGTATTCGATGAAGGCGTCATCACGGCTCTGCGCGGTATGCACCAGCGGAAGTCGGTGCCGCCGTGCTGCTTTCATTCCGGCGATCGCGACGCCGTAGGTGGTGTGCGTGTGCACGATGTCGATCGGGCCGCGTGCGGCGAAGGCGGCGTCGATCATCTCGTCGATCCGCTTGGTAGGCAGTACAACTGCGAGACCGTTCACCTGCAGAGCGGGAGTGGAGCGGAGTTCGACCGCCGAGGTCGTCGTGGTCGCACCGGGTAGCGGCGCGACGAAGAGTGTGACCTGGTGACCGGCACGCTCCAGTCCCCGACACAGTGAACGCACCGCGGTCTGGACACCACCGAGCGTCGTCGGGTGGTAATCCATGAACATCGCGATGTGCACAACTGTTTACTGTACCGATGCACGATGTCTACTGAGCCCGCATCGCAGTCGGCCGCGTGCCGCGGAGAGCACAGTGTGAACGGGTATGACAACAGCACGAAAGAAGCGTTGTGAGAATTGCGATTCCGCTCACCGGAACCCGGGGAGACGTCCAGCCGGTGGTGGCGCTGGGGCTGGAACTACGGCGGCGAGGTCATGACGTACTACTCGGCGCGCCGCCCAACTTGATCGACTTCGTGACCGGTACCGGGCTCGCCGCCCGCGCGTGTGGTCCCGATGTCCAGCGGCTCTACAGTTCGGAGCCAGGGCAGAAGGCGCTGGCCTCGGGAAATTCCTTGCGCCTCATGCAACTCGTCGCACGGCAGATGGCCGGGTACGCCGCCCAGATGAACCGCGAAGTCATCGATGTTTGCACAGGAGCCGACCTGATCGTCGCCAGCACGGTAACCGAAGACCGGGCGTGTTCTGTGGCCGAGGCAATGGGCGTTCCCTTGGTCAGCCTGCACTACTTTCCGTGCCGGAGCAACGGCGCCTATCCGTTTCCCGGTGCGCTGCCGTCGCATTGGCGCCCGCCGGCACCGATCAATCGCGCGACCTGGATGCTCGGTGAGAATCTGCGCCGCGTCGTGTTCATGCGTTATATCAACGACCTGCGGGCAGAACTGGGGCTGCCGAAGTCGCGGGCGGGTACGGCCGCGGTGCTGGCTCGTCGGAACGTCCCGGAAGTGCAGATTTACGATCCTGCGCTCGTTCCGGGGTTGCCTCGGCAGTGGGGCGAGCGCAGACCTTTCACCGGGTTTCTCACGCTCGATCGTGCCACCCGAGCAGCCGTCGGCGACCTCGCGGGCGACCATGCCGACATTCTGTCCTGGGTAGACGGCGGGGATCCTCCGGTATTCTTCGGCTTCGGCAGCATGCCGATCCGGGATGCTGCCGCCGTGCTGGCCATGGTCTCCAGGGTGTCTGCTCGGCTCGGTGTGCGGGCGCTGGTGAGCGCGGGATGGAGCGATCTGGACGTCGCGGGCGCGCACGTCGGCGCCCACGTGAAGGTTGTCGGTCCGTTCGCGCATGACCTGGTCTTTCCGCATTGTGCCGCCGCGGTCCATCATGGCGGTGTCGGCACGTTGTTCGAAAGCTTGCGTGCCGGACTGCCGACGTTGGTGTGCTCCGTCTCGTTCGAGCAGCCCATGTGGGGCGGGCAGGTCGAACGGCTCGGGGTGGGTGCGCACATCAGATTCACGCAGCTCACGGCAGACCGCCTCGAGCAAGGCGTGGCGTCGATACTCGCGCGGGAACGCAGGATCCGCGCAGGGGATTTCGCGAGAACCCTGAACACCGACGACGCTGGTGCCCGCACGGCTGACATCGTCGAGGCCAGTGCCCGATGACGCCGCATATCGTCTCCGACACGATCGTCATGTTCCGGCGCTGCGCCCGGCACACTGTGCGCAGTCGGGATACCCTGATCATCTCGCTGCTCATGCCGGTTTTGGTCATGATGCTGTTCACCTACGTCTTCGGCGGGGCGATCGACGTCGGCGGACCGTATCTGGACTACGTTGTGCCGGGCATAATGCTGCTCTGTACCGGATTCGGATCATCGATCACGGCAACCAGTGTGTCGACCGATATGACGAAGGGCAGCATCGATCGTTTCCGCACGCTGCCGATGTACGACCAAGTTCTCCTGGCCGGACATGTCGCTGAAGGCGTCGTCCGGAATGTCGCCGCCATCGGCATCGCGGTCGCCGCGGCGATCGTT
This sequence comes from Nocardia sp. NPDC049190, assembly GCF_040648115.1. NCBI lineage: Bacteria > Bacillati > Actinomycetota > Actinomycetes > Mycobacteriales > Nocardiaceae > Nocardia > Nocardia sp. NPDC049190. Next base: position 12,772 of record NZ_JBEZDE010000023.1, on the reverse strand, counting down.
CTCGGCTACCGCCCGCAGGCAGGCATTGTCGGCTGGCTGTCGGCATCGGCGGTGATCACACTGTTCATTGTGGCGGTCTCGTGGATCGCCGTCGCACTGGGACTGGCGGCCAAGAATCCGGAGGCGGCTGGTGGGCTCACCTACGCGATCATGTTCACGCCGTATATCAGCAGCGCGTTCGTACAGACCGCCACCATGCCGGGATGGCTGCGCGGTTTCGCCGAACATCAGCCGGCAACGCCCGTCGTGGAAACGGTGCGTGGGCTGCTCAACGCCACCGGCGCCGGATCCTACGCCGCGCTTGCCGTGTTCTGGTGCGTTGTGCTTGCGACGATCGGTTTCGGGTGTGCGAGTTGGCTATTCAGCCGAGTTTCGGGCCGATAAGCATAATCCCGGTGCATCCCGGTCACCGAGACTGAGGTCGAGGGCGCCGCGCCGAGCGTACTGGTTGTAGCGAGGCGACCGAGCAGTGTCGCGGTGTGTCACACCGTTGTCGCCGCGATCGGCGACACAGCGACATCGCTTCAAGAGGATCGGGCGGTCACGCGGCTCGCGGTATGGGTCGGCAAAAGCGTGGCGCGGGCGCTCGCCGGCTCGACGCTCGGGTGGGTGACCGAAATCCGGTACGAGCACTTCGGGCGAGTGTGGTCGTCGCGATCGTAAACTTGCCGGGCGTGTTCGTCGCGTCGGGGGTCGAGGGGGTAGAAAGGTCGGGGCGTCATGGAAGAACTCCACGATGCCACCGTGCAGCGTCGCGCGGTCACCCAATTACACCTGTCGAACGAAGAGAGCGGTTCATGGCGTCTTCTACAGCGCGTGCACAGATCGGGGTTACCGGCCTGGCGGTGATGGGTAGCAACATTGCCCGAAACTTCGCCAAGCATGGCTATACCGTGGCCCTGCACAACCGCAGCATCGCGAAGACCGATGCACTCCTGCAGGCGCACGGCGACGACGGTGACTTCGTGCGGACCGAGACCATCGAGGAGTTCGTAGCGGCGCTCGAGAAGCCGCGCCGAGTGCTGATCATGGTCAAGGCGGGCGCAGCGACAGATGCCGTCATCGAGGAACTAGCCGCCGCGATGGAGCCGGGCGACATCATCATCGACGGCGGTAACGCCCTCTACACCGACACCATTCGGCGGGAAGCCGCCATGCGCGACCGCGGACTGAATTTCGTCGGTGCCGGCATCTCCGGCGGCGAGGAGGGCGCGCTGAACGGCCCCGCGATCATGCCGGGCGGCCCGAAAGAGTCCTACGACTCACTCGGACCGCTGCTGGAATCCATCGCGGCGCAGGTCGACGGCACGCCATGCTGCACGCATATCGGCCCGGACGGATCCGGGCACTTCGTGAAGATGGTCCACAACGGTATCGAATACGCCGATATGCAGCTCATCGGCGAGGCCTACCACCTGTTCCGCGACGCGCTCGGCTTCGAGGCGAAGCAGATCGCCGAAGTGTTCACCCAGTGGAACTCCGGCGACTTGGAAAGCTACCTCGTCGAGATCACCGCCGAGGTCCTCGACCAGGTCGACGCGAAAACCGGCCGCCCGCTCGTCGATGTCATCGTCGACGCGGCCGAGCAGAAGGGCACCGGCCGCTGGACCGTGAAGTCCGCGCTAGATCTCGGTGTTCCAGTGACCGGGATCGCCGAAGCCGTCTTCGCGCGCGCGTTGTCCGGGTCCCGCCAGCAGCGCAAAGCGGCCGTGGGTCTCGCTTCGGGCACGCTCGCGGAGAAGCCCACCGATATTGCTCAGTTCACCGAAGACATCAGGCAGGCCCTCTACGCGTCGAAAGTCGTCGCCTACGCACAGGGTTTCGACCAGATCGCGGCGGGCAGTGTCGAGTACAACTGGGATCTGCATCCTGGCGACCTGGCAACGATCTGGCGCGGCGGTTGCATCATCCGGGCTCGGTTCTTGAACCGGATCAAAGAGGCCTACGACGAGAACCCGGCACTCCCGAGTTTGATCCTCGCGCCGTACTTCCGTGACGCGATCGAAACAGCTATCGACAGTTGGCGCCGTGTCGTATCCACGGCCACCCTGCTCGGAATCCCGGTGCCGGCATTCGCATCCTCGCTCTCGTACTACGACGCCCTGCGCGCCGAGCGGCTCCCGGCGGCGCTCACGCAGGCGCAGCGCGACTTTTTCGGTGCACATACCTACGAACGCGTCGACGCCGACGGCAAATACCACACCCTCTGGAGCGGCGACCGCAGTGAAACTTCTGCGGACTGATGTCATGCCGGCGTAGCTGCGGGGATCGAGAACTGGCTGCCGATTCGCGTGCTCTCAGGCCCCGAGCCTTCTCTCCTGTATTGTTTGAGATTATTTGAGTTTCATATGATGTGAGGGGATTGGGGTGTGAGCTCCGAGTCGGAAGTGAGCGAGGCGCGCCGGCGTAGGCGATTGACTACCGCCGTCAAGGGTGCGCTACGGGATCTACGCGTCCAGTTGTCCCTGCTCAACTATCGAGTCGGCGATCAGATCGATCTCAAGGACGTGGATCTGGACTGCTTGGACATCATCACCCAGCATGGTTCGCTGAGCCCCAGTGGGCTCGCCCGGGTGACGGGATTGCATCCCGCCACCATGACCGGCATCCTGGACCGCCTCGAGCGGGGAGGCTGGGTACTTCGGGAGCGTGCTTCGAAAGATCGGCGTGCGGTAACCGTTCGTGCGCTGCGCGAACGCAACGCGGAGTTGTTTCGGCACTACGCAGGCATGAATGTGTTGATGGACGAGATCTGCGGCAGCTACAGCGACGCCGAACTCGAACTGATCGCCGACTTCCTGCACCGGACCAGCGCAGCAGGGCGAGACGCCACCAATCAATTTGCCGCGGATTGAGTCGGGCATAGCCCGTCCGCCGCGGGTGCAAGTGCTGCGGAGTGGGCTGGTCGCGCGTGCGCTGTCATGAGCGCCTGCCCTTCGGTGCGGGTGAAGTCCTCTATCTGGACGAACCACTGCCCGGTCGTCGGCCCTCGGTCGGGGCTGTCGATGGACTCACGCCCCCATGGTCTGGATGGTGACGCAGGCTGCGGGGCGTGGGCCGGTGCGAAGGGGATCGGCTATGGCACGTGACGCGAGTTCGCCGCGGAGAGCCGTATGGGCATTCGAAACGAGGGTCGACCGGCGATGCGGGCGTCGATCCTCCGCCGACCGGACAGATTCTGCAGGCCGTTCGACCTTGGAACCGACGGCGGCCGCGCTGAAGTTGCCCATGTCACGAGTTGCGTAGTGCACTGTTCCCATCGAATGTCGTATGGTATTCGTATTATATGAACAGTGTATTTTCCGGTTGGAAGGCGCGCCTGGACGGCATGCCGAGCGTCAGCGTGCCTGTCATGCCGGGGTAGAGGAAGGCACGGTCCGAACTGGAGTCGTCTGACGGTCGGGCGCGAGAAGCCGTCTTGTCCATGCGCACGGGTGCCGCACGCCGCGGGCACTCGAAGGGCCCGAAACCAGCGAGCTGGCAGACCGCCGACATCGTCGGCCAGTGGAATCGAGAATCCCAATGAGCGTCCCTTACGTCGTCGTCGCACTCATCACGATCGCGGTCAACGCGTTTTCCGGAGTTGCCGCGATAACCCGGTTCGCACCGATCATGCGGACGCTGCGGCCCGCACTCGCCAGTGCCGGTGTGCCGGAATCCTGGCTGATCTTCCCGATCGGCACGCTCAAAACAGCTGGGGCACTCGGTCTTGCGCTCGGACTCCTCGGCGTACCGCTGGTCGGCACCGCGGCCGCGATCGGGTTGGTCTTGTTCTTCGTCTGTGCGGCGTACACCCACATCCGCGTGGCTGACTATTCACCACAGTTCTGCTTGGGAACCGGGTTCTTCCTTCCGCTCGCCATTGCGACGCTGGTGTTGGGTGTGGCCGACTAGACGTACGAACGCCACGGGCTTCCGGGAGGGCTGATGCCCCGGTCAGGGCCGCCTTGGGGGCACTGAACCGCCACCTGTTCCATCACGCGTTCGGCGATCGTGCCGGCCGACATTGCATTCGAGACCATCCAGAACGACACCCCCAGACAAAGCAGTCCCCGGTAGTCTCCATCGAAACCATGAGCTCCAGTCGTCGCTGACAACTCCGGTATTCGATTGGCTTGCCGGGGGCCTGGCCGGATCCTGGATAAGTTCATCACTTCCGACGGACGTCTCCGTCTTCAGTGTGGCTCTCTCCGGTATTCCGGTGTAACAATCAGTTTCCTCCGGATCGGCCCCTAGTTCAATACCTGCGCCGCCATCAATAGGGGATGATTTCCGCGAGATGAGCGGGTCGACCATTATCCGAGCACGCTCGGAAACCAGCGGTCGATGGCGAAGCCCCCGAGCCTCGAGGCGGTACAGCGTTCGGCAGGATGCGTTGCGGCGCCGCACGAAGGTCGGACGACGCAGTGCGCTGCTGTGGTGGGTATTGTCTACCGCGCCCGGCGTGCGCGTATCTTCATTAACCCGATCTCGGCGTGTACCGTGTCAAGCGGATCATGCAATTGGGATAGGGGCCATACCCCCGCGAGCAGTGTTCACCCGTTTGTCAGGCCGTCGGATCAGCCGGTTGGAGATCCTATGGTGCTCGTTCATACGCCCGTGTCGACGCGTAGCGGCGTTCCCTCGGCACTCGTCGAGATGTCCATCTTTGTGCTCGTGTCACCTGTGCTGCACGTTGTCGGACTTGATCGGAGTGCGGCGTCGCAAATGGCGGTCCACCTGCACGAACCGATGGAGGACGGCAGGCGCTGGTTCGCAGTGCACTGTCACCGGCTTCGCTCGCTCGAGCGTCGCCCGGTCTGCGCGGCAGGCGAGCATCCGGCCGGCCGGGACATCGGATCCGTCACTACGGAGACCTTATGAGTTCACCGAACCGATTCGACGAAATGCAAAGTCGCGTGGCAGATATAGCTCCGGTGTTACGCAGGCCGCTCGACTCGCCGTACGAGATATCCAACGAATTGTTCGACGTACTCCGGCACGTCTTGCATGACGTCGGCGGGCAGCCGGATGTACCGATCGTGTATCAGGAGAAGACCGAAGAACCGTGGGAGATGAACACCTACGTCACGTGTGAATGCCTCGGTTGGCGTGGCGCGTGGAATTCCGAGGAACGCCGACGCGCCGAGAACGACCTCGGCGCGACGCTGTACTTCGGCCTGCCCTACTACGCGCGCTGGGCGACCGTCGCCGCGAAGGTTTTGATCAACAAGGGTTTGATCACCCCGGACGAATTGTCCGCAAAGGTGGACGAGGTGCGCGCACGATTGGAGGCGGGGAGGTGACCAGGAAGTATGAAATCGGCGATCACGTCAGGGTTCGAAACGCGACATCGATGTTCCATACTCGTACCCAGGCATACACCCGCGGGCAAACCGGTGTCGTCGTGGAGCACCGACCCGAGTGGGTGATTCCGGAGGATGAGGCTTGGGGACGTGAAGACGGTCGCTTCGAGCCTTTCTATGTAGTGCGGTTCCGCCAGAAGGACCTTTGGCCCAACTACACCGGCTTCGACGTCGACACCCTGGAGACGGAGGTCTCCGAGCGCTGGCTCGAGCCCGCAGAGGAGGATGGCAAGTGAGTCGAACCCACGATCATGGGGAACACGCACCGATCCAGACGAGTGAACAGATCAGCGAGTTCGAGGTCCTGGAGACCGCGGTTCGCGAACTTGCCATCGAAAAAGGCCTGTTTTCGCAGGAAGACCACCGACGATTCGCCGAGTGGGCTGAATCGGTCGGTCCGCACGGCGGCTCGAAACTGGTCGCGAAGGCGTGGATGGACCCGGATTTCAAGGCGCGCCTGCTCGCCGACGGCACCGAGACATGTAAGGAAATCGGCATCGACTGGCGTGATCCGACCGGATCCGGTACGCCAAGCGACTACACCTTTTTCTATGTGCTGGAGAACACGCCCACGGTGCACAACGTGATCGTGTGCACGCTGTGTTCGTGCTACCCGCGGCCGGTCCTCGGCATGTCTCCGGACTGGTACCGCACCCCCAACTACCGTCGCCGGCTCGTCCGGTGGCCCAGGGAGGTCCTCGCCGAGTTCGGTTTGCATTTCCCCCCCGAGGTCGAGGTGCGGGTACACGATTCGAACCAGAAGTCCCGGTTCATGGTGATGCCGATGCGCCCCGAAGGCACCGAGGGGTGGACCGAAGATCAACTCGCGGCCATCGTCACCCGAGACACCATGATCGGCGTCGCGCTGCCACAGGTGGACTGGACCGCCCAAGCATCGCCGGACCAGGTCCAGGCAGCCTCGGGCACAGGGGGGCAACGGTGAAAAGCACTCCGTACGAAGTCCTTCTACGCACACTCGACCCCGACTCGACGCGGGAGAGCACGTTGCCAGAACTCGACCGCAAGCCAGACCCGTGGGAGTCGAGCATGCAGGCGACCTGTGAATGCCTGTCCTGGCGAGGCGCGTTGGACAATCTGGAACGCCGCCATGCCGAGGACGCGCTGGGGGAGACCGTCTATCACGATTTTCCGGTACGGACCCGATCGGTCGTCGTGACGGCTCATACGCTGATGGATCGCGGAGTGATCACACCGGAGGAGTTGCGCGTGCGAATGGACGTGGTTCGGGCGCGGTTCAACCGCGAGTAGTTGTGCGGTGCGGACCGTTCAGAATCCGATGCACTTCGGCCGCAAACGCGGTGTCCGGCTTCGGTGAACGCGTCCAGTGGTGTCGCAACATCCAGGCTGACTCCGGCGTCCGCGTCCGGTGCGGCCTGCGCCGAGCCGCGGCTGCCGCCGGGGCGCCCATGACCGAAGCCTCGGCATTGCCCGCGCTCGACCACTATGTCCGGAACCAACCCCAGCACCTGGAAAAGGTACCGCGGCCCCGAAATTCGGGCGGATTCGCACTGGCGAAAATCATACCGGCGGTTTCCTTGGCCGACCTCAATAAACTTCGAGTCGGGTTTATATGAACCGAAGCTGCCCCGCATCGAGTATTGGGCCTGGCGATTCGAGTTTCCGGTTCGGATGACGAAATGTTCTTTTTGCCGCAATATTGCTATGGCTATCTTGATTCTTGGACATGAATGCCGGTGAGTGATCACGAGCGGACGCGTTCGCGCAAACGTTCGAAGAATGCGGTCGATTTGCCGTACCTATCCGCTGTAGGACGGGCTGGCGTTCGAGTCGCTCCGGACGTGACGGCTGCGCCGGGCCTGGGTGGCGCGCGCCGAATTTGCCTCGATGCCATGACTTTTGGCAACAACTCACCGTCTCTACCTGCCGAAGTCGGCTCCGGCTGTCGCGGCCGCTGTTCTGGAAACCGGGCCGAAACGCCCGCGTTCATGCACGGCTGCAGGGTTGGACGCGGATAGACTGACCCGCAATGCTGTCAGATAGCTGATCGCGCATGACCGTCGGTCGAATCGGCCGTACGTTCAAAAGTTCTGCATTTCAGATCTTGAGGTGTTGGGAATCCGACAGCGGAGGTGGAGAGTAGCTGCACCAGTTGTGTCGACGCTGGGGTTCGAATATTTATTACGCGGGGACACATGCTATAAATCATCGGCGCGTTCGGGAGCAGGGGTGCGTGCCGCTTCGGCGTGGACAAAGTGCATTTAAAGCCAAAAATCGGATACGGGCTGGGTGGCTTGATTTCGCCGTGCCTCAGTGCCTCCGAGTCTGAGTGAGGGGTCATAGGATGAATCTGAAGTCAGCCGGAACTGCCGAGGGCGATCTGGGTCTGATTCCGCTCTCGACAGCGCAATACGGCATGTGGTTCGCGGACAACATGCCCGGTGGACCGGCTGTCAACATCGCACAGTATGTCGAGATCGAGGGCTCGTTGGACATCGACGCGTTCAGCCGGGCGGTGAACAGCGCCGCACTGGAGACCGAGTCCTTGGTGGTGCGGGTCGTCGAGTCCGACGGTCGTCCATATCAATTCGTCGACCGCAGCATCATCTACGACGAGGCTGTGCTGGATCTCGGTGACGAGGACGATCCGTTCGCGGCGGCGATGGAATGGATGCGCCGCGACTACAACACCAAGGCCGTCGATCTCAGCCGCGACCGGCTCACCGCGATGCGACTCATCCGGCTCGCCGAAGACCGGTATCTCTGGTACGGGCGTGCCCATCATCTCGTGATCGACGGGTACGGCGCATTCAACGTGGTGACCCGGATCGCCGAGCACTACAACGCCCTCGTCGAGGGCCGGGCGCCCACGCGGTTGGTGGCGGCCAGGTTGCGCGACATCGTCGAGACGGAGCGCGCGTATCGCACGAGTCCCCGTTTCGAGACCGACAAAGCGTACTGGCTCGACAAGGTCGCTGATCTTCCGACACCGGCGAGTCTGTCCGGCCGGACCGCGCGGTGGAGCAAAGTCGATCGCGTAGCCGGCCAACAGCTTCCGTCGCAGTTGTCCGACACGCTCGATCGCTTCGCCGACGAACTGGAGGCGTCCCCCGCGCAGGTGGTGATCGCCGCGTTCGCCGCGTTCCTCGGTCGGATGACACGAACCGACGACGTGGTGTTGTCGATGCCAGTGAGCGGTCGGGTGACGATGCGTCTGCGCAATGCCGCGGCGATGTTGGCGAACATGGTGCCGATTCGACTCGCTGTGGATCCGACGACCACCGTGGAACAGTTGGTTCGCGCATCGGTGTCCGAACTCATCTCGGCGATGCGGCACCAGCTGTACCGGTTCGAAGACCTGCGCCGCGAATCGAATGCGCTGGACGCGGCAGCGAACTCGTTCGGTCCGATCGTCAACATCCTGTTCTTCGACTCCGAGATTCGGCTCGGGTCAGCCGTCGGCCGATACCGCGCACTGACCTCGGGGGCACTCGACGATCTGCAGCTGAACCTGTACCGCTCCGGAGCCGATGCGCCGCTGCTCATCGAACTGCACGGCAACGCAAACCTGTACGGCCAGGATGAACTCGAATCGCACGCCCAACTGTTCATCGATTTTCTGCGTCGTCTGATGGAATCCCCCCTGGACACTCCAGTCGCCGACATCCAGCTCGTCCGCCCGGCCGATGAGTCACGCATCATCGGGGAACTCGCCGGCCACGACGGCGAGTTGCCCTCCGCGACACTGGTGGATCTGCTGACTCGACAGGCTGTCGCCACTCCGTCCGCGGTGGCAGTCACGTCGGGCGAGACCGAACTCACCTACCGCGAGTTGGACGAGCGGTCCAACCGGTTCGCCCGTCAGCTCATCGCTCGCGGCGCCGGACCGGAATCACTGGTGGCTATCGCGATGCCCCGGGATGCCGATCTGCTCGTTGTAGTACTTGCCGTGCTCAAGTCAGGCGCCGGATATCTGCCGTTGGACGTGGCTCATCCGGCCGATCGGCTCGAATACGTCCTGAATGATGCCGATCCGATCGTTGTCGTGACGAATCAGAGCCTGCGCGAGCACGTGCCGGGCGATCCCGTGCGTGTGGTGCTGTTCGATGACAGCCCGGATACCTCCGAGTATGGGTCGGATCCGATCACCGATGCGGATCGGACCGGTCCACTGTGCTCCGACCACCTCGCGTATGTCATCTACACCTCCGGATCGACCGGTCGCCCGAAGGGCGTGTCGATCAGCCATCGTGCCGTCGCCACTTATTTGGTGAACGCGTGTGCCGAGATCGGAATCCGGGCCGAAGACGTCTGGACATTCTTCCACTCGTTCGCGTTCGATTACTCGGTATGGGAGATATTCGGTGCGCTGGTCTCCGGTGGCCGTGTCGTCGTTGTCGATAGCGCCACCACACGTTCGCCCGATGATGTCGTCCGCCTCGCGGTGCGCGAGAAGGTGACGATCTTCAACCAGACGCCGTCGGCGTTTCACCAGTTCGCAGCCGCGCAACAGCGGTATGCGCAGGCAGGTGCGCCGCATGGGGAGCTTTTCCTCCGGCTGGTCATTCTCTCGGGAGAAGCTCTCAACCCGGCGTCGTTGGCGGACTGGTATGAACACAACCCGACGCTGCCCGTGCTGGCCAATAGCTACGGGATCACCGAAACCACCGTCTTCGTCACCTATATCGGCCTGACGTCAAAAATCGCCGTGCCGGGTGCACCGAGCACGATCGGCCCGGCGCTGCCGGGTTTGCGCACGTATGTCCTGGATGGACGGTTGCGTCCGGTCCCGCTGGGCGCGTGGGGCGAGATCTATGTCGCGGGCGCCCAACTCGCCCGCGGCTACCTCAATCGACCAGCGTTGAGCGCAGGACGCTTCGTCGCCAGCCCGTTCGGCAAGCCGGGCGAGCGCCTCTATCGCAGCGGCGATGTCGCACGATGGAATCACAAGGGCGAGTTGGAATACCGCGGCCGAGCCGACCAGCAGGTGCAGCTGCGCGGGTTCCGGATCGAGTTGGACGAAATCCGTGATGCGCTGTTGACGCATGGCACTGTCTCGGCGGCGGCCGTTGTCGTGCATCTTCCCGGCACCGAGGCGGCCCGACTGGTCGGATATGTCGTGCCGGCCGGTGATACGGTCTGTGCGGCCGACTCCCTGCGCGCGCACCTCGGCACCCGTCTGCCGGAGTACATGGTCCCGGCGAGCATTGTCGTGTTGCCCGCGTTGCCACTGACCGTCAACGGCAAACTCGACCTTCGTGCACTGCCCGAGCCGGTGTTCGATTCGGCCGCGGCGTATGTCGCGCCGCGTACGGTGGTCGAGGAATCTATCGCCGACGTCTTCGCCGAGGTCTTGGGTATAGAGCGGGTAGGCGTGTTGGACAGCTTCTTCGAGCTGGGTGGCAATTCGCTGACCGCGACCAGTGCCGCTGTGCGTATCGCCGAGGTGACCCGATGCGGCGTGTCGGTCCGGGATCTGTTCGGCAAACCGACTGTCGCCGAACTCGCGGCGCATATCGAAGGTGAGCACCGGCCGGGCCGGCCTGCCCTGCGGGCGACGGCGCGGGCTCTGCCCATCCCGTTGTCACCAGCGCAGAATAGGATGTGGCTGGTCAATCGGACCGACCCGGCCTCCGCGGCGTACAACATCCCCCTGGTGGTGCAGCTGACCGGACGGCTCAATACGGCCGCACTGCGCGCGGCCCTGACCGACGTGATCGATCGGCACGAGTCCCTGCGCACCGTCTACCCTGCCGTGGATGGTGAAGGAGCGCAGGTCATTCTGCCGGCCGAGCAGGTAGTCGCGGATCTCGACCTGACCCCGAAGGCAACCGATCCCGATGACATCGCGAGCCGGATTCGCGAGCTGGCCTCGATCGGGACCGACGTGCGCGAACGTGCGCCGATCCAGGCCGCGCTGCTGGCGACCGCCGGTCGTCGACGCCACGTGCTGGTCGTTGTGCTGCACCATATCTGCTGCGACGGATCGTCTCTTCGACCACTCGCGGCCGACGTAGCGGCCGCTTACGCGGCGAGGTCAGAGGGAAAGCGGCCGGACTGGCAGCCATTGAAGGTGCAGTATGCCGACTACAGCATCTGGCATCGCAGCCTGCTCGGCGAGGAGAGCGACCCGGAGTCCCTTGCGGCGCAGCAGTTGCGTTATTGGGCAGCGCAATTGGCGGGGATGCCGCCGGTACTGGAGCTTCCCCTCGACCGTCCGCGCCCGGCGCGGCAGTCCATGCGCGGAGACGTCGCGGACTCGGTGATCACGGCCGAGACCTTCGCCGGAATCGAACAACTCGCCCGTGCGGCGCACGTCACGACCTTCATGGTCGTCCACGCCGCGCTGGCGGTTCTGCTGGCCCGCCTGTCGAGTTCGTCGGACATCACCATCGGTACGCCGGTGGCGGGACGGGGCGAGCGAGCTCTCGAACCACTCATCGGCATGTTCGTCAACACTGTGCCACTGCGCACCGAGGTGCGTTTCGACGAATCGTTCACCGCATTCCTCGGTCGAGTGAAAGACATCGACGCGGATGCCTTCGCCTACAGCGATCTGCCGTATGAGCGAGTCGTGGAGGAAATCGATCCGAAACGGTCTCTGGCATATGCACCGTTGTGCCAGGTCTACCTTGCTTTCGAGAACATGGACCGGGCGAGCTTGGAGCTGCCCGAGTTGACCGTGGAGATTCTGGATCCGGGGCCGGAACCGGCGAAGGTGGACATCATCGTCACCGTCGCGGAAAACGCCGCCGCAGACGGCGACGTCGCACTGCGGATCAACTACGCGACGGATCTCTTCGACCGCGAGACCGTGGAGGAATTCGCTGCCCGGTTGAATCGGATTCTCGAGGCGTTCGTGTTGCGTCCGGAGATGCCGGTGGGTGGCGTTGATTTGTTGTCCGTTGACGAGCGGTTGGGGTTGGTGCCTGCTTCGGGTGGTGTTGCCGAGACTCCGCGGGTGTTGGCGGAGGTGTTGTCGGTGGGGGATCCGGCGGCGGTCGCGGTGGTGTCGGGTGAGCGTGAAGTGTCTTATGCGGAGTTGGATGTGTGGTCGAATCGTGTCGCTCGGGAGTTGATCGAGTGGGGTGTGGGCCCGGGTGATCAGGTCGCGTTGGCGATGGGGCGGTCGGTGGAGTTCGTGGTGGGTGTATGGGCGGTGGCGAAGACGGGTGCCGCGTTTGTTCCGATTGATCCGCGGAATCCGGCTGATCGTGTTGCGCGGATGGTCGCGGATTCAGGTGTGCGGGTGGGGGTGACGGTGGAGGCGTCACGGAACCTGCTTCCAGGCGGGGTTCGGGTGTTGGTACTGGATGATCCGGATGCGGAGGTGTCGATCGCGTCGCGGTCGGGGGCTGCTGTGTCGGATGTGGATCGTGTGCGTGGTTGTTGTGTGTGGGATACGGCGTATGTGTTGTATACGTCGGGGTCGACGGGGACGCCGAAGG